>JANOCL010000019.1:0-1730 GCA_031412135.1 Variovorax sp.
CTCGACCTGCCCAAGGCCTTGATCGATGCCGAGACCGAGCGCCTGGTCGAATCGGCCCGCGCCGACCTGAAGCAGCGCGGCGTGAAAGACGCCGCCACCGCGCCGATCCCGGCCGAGCTGTTCACGGCGCAGGCCGAGCGCCGCGTGCGCCTGGGCCTGGTGGTGGCCGAACTGGTGCGCACCCACAACCTGCAGGCCAAGCCCGAACAGCTGCAGGCGCACATCGAAGAGATGAGCCAGAGCTACGAAAAGCCGGCCGAGGTGATGCGCTGGTACCTGAGCGACCGCCAGCGCATGGCCGAGGTGGAGGCCGTGGTGATCGAGAACAACGTGGCCCAGCATGTGCTGGCTTCCGCCCAGGTGACCGACAAGGTATTGCCGTTCGACGAGCTGATGACCCAGTGATGGCCCACATAATCCGCGCCACCGCATCCCCCAATCAAGGAACCGCATGAGCGTGTACGAAACGCAGGCGTTGGGCATGGTCCCGATCGTCATCGAGCAGTCGGGCCGCGGCGAGCGTGCCTACGACATCTACAGCCGCTTGCTGCGCGAGCGCATCATCTTCCTGGTGGGCCCCGTGAACGACGGCGTGGCCAACCTGGTGGTGGCGCAGATGTTGTTCCTGGAGAGCGAGAACCCCGACAAGGACATCTTCCTGTACATCAACTCGCCGGGCGGCAGCGTGAGCGCCGGCCTGTCGATCTTCGACACGATGAACTTCATCAAGCCCGACGTGTCGACGATGTGTATGGGGATGGCCGCGAGCATGGGCTCGTTCCTGCTGGCCGCCGGTGCCAAGGGCAAGCGGCTGGCATTGCCGAATTCGCGCGTCATGATGCACCAGCCCTCCGGCGGCGCGCAGGGCATGGCCTCCGACATCGAGATCCAGGCGCGCGAGATCATCAAGACGCGCGAACAGCTGAACCGCATCTACGCAGACCGCACCGGGAAGTCGGTGGAAAAGATCGCGGCCGACATGGAACGCGACTACTGGATGTCTGCCGAGGAGTCGCGGGAGTACGGATTGATCGACCAGGTGCTCGACAAACGTCCCTGACGTTCGACCCGGCGAACCCGCGGACGACGGGGGATTCTGTGTGCCGTGACTCACACCACGAAAAGGGCCTCTTTTCGGCGTCTAGGCACCGGGGGGGCTTGCACTATCATTGAACGAGTTTCCCCCTGGGCCCATCCATGCCAGAGAAAAAAGGCTCCTCCAGCGAGAAGGTTCTTTACTGCTCGTTCTGCGGCAAGAGCCAGCACGAGGTGAAGAAGCTGATCGCCGGCCCGTCGGTGTTCATCTGCGACGAGTGCATCGAGCTGTGCAACGACATCATTCGCGACGAAGTGCCGGCCGACGCGCCGGGCGCCAAGACCGCGAAGTCCGACCTGCCCACGCCGAGTGAAATCAAGGGCAGCCTCGACGCGTACGTGATCGGCCAGGAGGTGGCCAAACGCACCCTGTCGGTGGCGGTCTACAACCACTACAAGCGGCTCAAGCACATGAGCGGCGCGAAGGAAGAGATCGAGCTGACCAAGAGCAACATTCTCCTGATCGGGCCCACCGGCTCGGGCAAGACGCTCCTCGCGCAGACGCTCGCGCGCTTGCTGAACGTGCCCTTCGTGATCGCCGATGCGACGACGTTGACCGAAGCCGGGTACGTGGGCGAGGACGTCGAGAACATCATCCAGAAGCTGCTGCAGAACTGCAACTACGACGTGGAGCG
>JANOCL010000020.1:0-36381 GCA_031412135.1 Variovorax sp.
AGAAAACTCAGGCCGCCCTGGTTCTTGGATGCCTGCGCCATCTTCTTCCAGAGCGATACGGAGGCCTTCGGGTCGTAGCCGGCGCGTGCCGCCAGTTCGAGCCCGACCAGGTCGGCATCGGTCTCGTCGCTGCGGCTGAACCTGAGCGTGAGCAGTTGGGTGCCGGCGCGCGCCGCCAGGTCACCGACATTGCCGAGGCCGAGCAGCTGCGCGGTGATCGACAGCGCCGCGCCGGTGCCGGCGCTCTTGGCCAGCCGGGCGCGCGCATGTTCGCGCAGCGCATGCGCCATTTCGTGGCCAATGACCATCGCGGCCTCGTCGTCGGTGAGCTTCAACTGTTCGAGGATGCCGGTGAAGAAAGCGATTTTTCCGCCCGGCATGCAGAAGGCGTTGATCTGCTTGCTGCCGATCAGGTTGACCTCCCACTTCCAGCCGGTGGCCCGCGCATTCCACTTGGATGCGAACGGAATGATGCGGGCCGACATCGCACGCAGCCGCTGCAGTTGCGGATGGCTGTCAGGCGCCAGCGCGCCCTGGGATTTGGCCTGCGCCATCAGTTGGCCGTACTGCTGGACGCCCGCCTGCTCGATGTCCTCGGCCGGCACCAGGTTGCGCGCCATCGACGACTTGCCCACCTCGACCTGGGCCAGCGCGGGCGCGGCCGCAGCGGCGCCGAAAGCGCCGGCGGCAAGCAGAAAAGCACGGCGGCCTTGCCATGGGGATGAGCCGAAATCGCAGAGCAGACACATGCGGGAATAATAAGAGAGCCCCAAAGACCTCTGTACATGCCCGCACCATCGGCTGCCGAAGCCTCCCCTGCCCTGCCCTGGCGCGATGCGCTCAAGGTGTACCTCGAACCCGCGACGCTGCGCATGCTCGCGCTCGGCTTCGCAGCCGGCCTGCCGCTGCTGCTGGTGCTGGGCACGCTGAGTTTTCGCCTGCGAGAAGCCGGCATCGACCGCAGCACCATCGGCTACCTGAGCTGGGTCGGCCTGGCCTATGCCTTCAAGTGGGTCTGGGCGCCGCTGGTCGACCGCTTGCCGTTGCCGCCGCTCACCACCCTGCTTGGCCGGCGCCGCGGCTGGCTGCTGCTGTCGCAGATGATCGTGGTCGCCGGCATCGTCGGCATGGCCTTCAACGATCCGCGCGCCGGACTGGCACCGCTCATCTGGTGCGCGCTGCTGGTGGCCTTCGGCTCGGCCACGCAGGACATCGCGCTCGATGCCTTCCGCATCGAATCGGCCGCCACCCGCAAGCAGGCGGCGCTGGCCGCCGCCTACCAGACCGGCTATCGCCTGGCGATGATCTGGGCCGGTGCCGGCGTGCTGTGGATCGCCGCCTCGGCCGAGATCGCCGGCGCCGCCGGCTACCAGAACGGCGCCTGGAAGACGGCCTACCTCGTGATGGCCGCGTCGATGGCGGTCGGCGTGGTCACCGTGCTGCTGTCGCCCGAGCCGGTACGGGTAGCGCTGCCCAAGGCAAGGAACGCGACGGAGTGGCTGCAGGGCGTGCTGATCGAACCCTTCGCCGATTTCATCCGCCGCTACCGCTGGCAGGCGGCGCTGATCCTGGCGCTGATCGCGGTCTACCGCATCAGCGACGTGGTGATGGGCATCATGGCCAATCCGTTCTATGTCGACATGGGCTTCACCAAGGACGAGGTCGCCACGGTCAGCAAGGTCTACGGCGTCCTGATGACGCTGGCGGGCGCCTTCGTCGGCGGCGTGCTGTCGATGCGCTTCGGCGTGATGCGGGTGCTGATGCTGGGTGCCGTGCTGAGCGCCGCGAGCAACCTGCTGTTCGCATGGCTGGCATCGCGCGGCCACGACCTGACCGGGCTGGTCTTCGTCGTGTCGGCGGACAACCTGGCCGGCGGCATCGCGTCGGCCGCCTTCATCGCCTACCTGTCGAGCCTGACCAACATCAGCTATTCGGCCACGCAGTACGCGCTGTTCAGCTCGTTGATGCTGCTGCTGCCGAAGTTCATTGCCGGCTACTCGGGCGTGTTTGTCGACCTGCATGGCTACAGCAACTTCTTCATCGGCACCGCGGCGCTCGGGGTGCCGGTGCTGGTGCTGGTGGCAGTTGCCTCGCGGACGCATGAAAAACCGGCAATGCACACCCAGACTGCTCCATAATGGCGCCATTTTGGAGCCAAAATGCCGAATCTCTCAGTGAAGGATGTGCCTGACGCGCTGGCCGAGCGCCTGCGACAGCGCGCTGCGCAAAACCACCGCTCGCTGCAGGGCGAGTTGATGGCAATCATCGAACAGGCGGTTCGCGAGCCTTCGGGACGAGTGCATTCCGTCGCCGTCGACCGGAACGGCCGCGCAGGCGTCCGCAGAGGAACGAAGTCGAGCGAGCAGATAGCTGCCGAGCATCGCGCCCGCTTTCCCCGTCCGATCGCTGCCGGCCCGAGCGCGGCCGACATCGTCCGCGCCGACCGGGACGCGCGGTGACGCGGTCAAGCCACGCCTTCTACGTCGCCGAACCACCCGCCAGCTTTGCGATGCGCCCGCCGATGGTGGTCGACTGCAGCGCGTTGAGCGCCATCCTGTTCGACGAGCCGGCACGCGATGACGCCTTGGCGCGGCTGGCCGGCCGCAGCCTGCATGCGCCGAACCTGCTGGACCATGAGATCGCGAGCGTCGCCCTCAAGAAGCGTCAGCTGGACTGGCCCGCAGACTCGCTTGCCCTTGCCCTCTCCGACTACACCGCCTACGACCTCGAATTGCATGCAGTCGACGTGCCGGCGCAATACGAACTGGCTGCACGCTACAAGCTCTCCGCATACGACGCGGCTTACCTATGGCTTGCCGCGGAACTGAGGGCGCCCCTCGCGACCTTCGACCGCAAGCTGGCGACGGCCGCGCAAACCCACCTGCGCACGCTGTCCTGAGCCGCGCGCAGCCGACATCCACCGACTTCGAAGGATTGGGACCAACTGGTAGGCTGTGGCGTTTTTCACATTCGCTTCCAATTCGTCGTCCATAGCCGTCCAAACACCGTGCCACCCTCTCGCATCCCCCCCCTCCAGATCACCGCCTTCACCGCGACGTCAGCCGTCGGCGTCGGCAAGGCACCCCTGATTGCCGCACTCGAACAATCGCACAGCGGCCTGCGGGCCAACGATTTCGGCCCGACGCCGCTCGCGACCTGGATCGGCCGCGTCGACGGTCTCGAAGAGATGCGGCTGCCCGATGCGCTGGCCGCCTGGGACTGCCGCAACAACCGGCTTGCCTGGCTCGGCCTGCAGGCCGACGGCTTCATGGAGGCGGTGGCGGCGGCGCGCGAGCGCTATGGGCCGGCGCGTGTCGCGCTGGTGCTCGGCACCTCCACGTCGAGCATCGGCGAGACCGAGATGGCCTACACGCAGCTCGACACGGAAGGCGGCTTTCCGGCTGACCAGCGGCGGCCGAAGGTCCACACGCCGCATTCGCTCGCGATGTTCGTGCAGGAGGCGCTGGGGCTCGAAGGACCGTCGGAGACCATCTCGACCGCCTGCTCGTCGAGCGCCAAGGTGTTCGCATCGGCCGAGCGGCTGATTCGTCTGGGCCTGGTCGATGCGGCGGTGGTCGGCGGCGTCGACACGCTGTGCGGCAGCGTGCTGTTCGGCTTCAACTCGCTCGAACTGGTGTCGCCCGAGCCGTGCCGGCCGTTCGATGCCGCCCGCGACGGCATCAGCCTGGGCGAAGCGGCGGGCTTCGCGCTGGTCGAGCGTGGCAGCGGCAAGCTGGAGCTGCGCGGCTACGGCGAGGCGAGCGACGCCCACCACATGTCCACGCCGCACCCGCAGGGCCTGGGCGCCGAAAGAGCGCTCGACGACGCGCTGGCCCGCGCCGGCGTCGGCGCCGACGCGATCGACTACATCAACATGCACGGCACCGCCAGCATGAAGAACGACGAGGTCGAAGGCGCATTGGTGAAGCGCCGGTTTCCCGCAAGCACGCATGCGAGTTCGACCAAGGGCTTCACCGGCCACACGCTGGGCGCAGCCGGTATCGTGGAGGCGGTGATCAGCCTGCTGGCGATCGAGCGGGGGCTCAAGCCGGGCACAGTGAACACCAGCGCGCTCGACGCCGACTGCGGGCCGCAGATCAAGCTGGAGCCCGCGCACGGTGAGGTGAACTACGCACTCAGCAACTCGTTCGGCTTCGGCGGCAACAACTGCTCGCTGGTGTTCGGCAAGGGAGCACAGGAATGAACGCCGCGCCGCGCCGGGCCGCCCCAAGCAAGCTCGCACCGAAGTGCGAAGCACGGAGGTACTTCTAATGAGCGACGCAACCGGCCGCACGCCCACGCTCTACATCGAAGGCCCGGCATTCTGGGCGCCCACGCTGCCCGGCTGGGAACATGCCCGCGCGGTGTTCCGCGGCGAGGCTGCACCGGCAGATCCACCGGCCAAGCGACCGGCGCCGATGGTGCTGGCACCCGCCGAGCGGCGGCGCGCGCCCGACACGGTCGCGCTGGCGCTCGAAGTCGCCGCCGCGTCCGTCGCC
Source organism: Variovorax sp. (assembly GCA_031412135.1). Lineage (GTDB taxonomy): Bacteria > Pseudomonadota > Gammaproteobacteria > Burkholderiales > Burkholderiaceae_C > Variovorax. The sequence goes on from JANOCL010000020.1 coordinate 4,500, forward strand.
GCTTCGGGCCGCGCGGCCGCCGACCTGCCTTGCGTGTTCGCTTCGGCGCACGGCGACCTCGGCATCAACGACTACATGTGCAGCACGCTCGCTGGCAGCCCGACGCAGTTGTCGCCGACCAAGTTTCACAACTCGGTGCACAACGCGGCGGTGGGCTACTGGACCATCGGCACCGGCTGCATGGCGGCGAGCAACTCGCTGTCGGCGTATGAATCCAGCTTTGCGACCGGCCTGCTCGAAGCCGCGACCCAATGCGCGGCCGACCAGGAGGCGGTGCTGCTCGCCGGCTTCGACGTGCCGGCCGTCGGCGCGCTCGCCTCGGTAACCACCAGCCGCGACCTGCTGGCGGTGGCAATGGTGATTTCACCGGTGCGTACCGAGCGCACCGTCGCCGCGTTCGACTGGTCGCTTTCCAGCGGCGCCCCGGCCGCGCGGGCGGCACCCTCGGATGCCGCCCGCGCGCTGGCGTCGAACGCCATGTCCGACGCGCTGCCGCTGTTCGAGAGCCTGGCACGCGGCGACAGCGCGAGCGTCTGCCTGCCGCTGTCGGCGACGCTGTCGCTGCAATTGCAGGTACGGTCCGAACCGCAGCGCTAGCATGGACACCGTTCTGCGCCGGCACGATGTCGCCATCATGGGCGGTGGACTCGCGGGCCTCACGCTCGCGATCCAGCTCAGGCGGCGCTTTCCCGACATCGACGTGGTGGTGCTGGAGCGCCGCACGCATCCGGTGCCGCATGCGACGCACAAGGTGGGCGAGTCGTCGGTCGAGATCGGCGCGCACTACTTCGACACCGTACTCGGCCTCAAGCCGCATCTGCATGGCGCCCAGTTGCGCAAGTTCGGCTTCCGCTTCTTCTTCAGCGAAGGCCGGCGCGACATCGACCAGGTGACCGAGATCGGCGCCAGCCGCTACCTGTCGGTGCCGAGCTACCAGATCGACCGCGGCATCTTCGAGAACTACCTGGCCGAGGAAGCCGCGCGCAGCGGCGTGCGCTTCATCGACAGCGCGCTGGTCGGCAAGATCGAGCTGGCGTCGGACGCCCACGCGCCGCACCGGCTCAGCTGGTCGCAAGACGGTGCGGCGCACGAAGTGCATGCGCGCTGGCTGGTCGACGCCTGCGGCCGCGCCGGGCTGCTCAAGCGCAAGCTCGGGCTGGCGGAGCCGAACCGGCACGATTGCAATGCGGTGTGGTTCCGCATCGGCGACCGCATCACCATCGACGACTGGAGCGACAACCCGGAGTGGCACGCACGCTGCGACCCGCAGGCACGCTGGCTCTCGACCAACCACCTGGTCGGCGCCGGCTACTGGGTGTGGCTGATTCCGCTGGCATCGGGCTCGCATTCGGTCGGCATCGTGGCCGACCCGCGGCTGCATCCGCTGTCGAGCTTCGACACCTTCGACAAGGCGATGGACTGGTTTCGCACCTGGCAGCCGCGCCTCTACGACGAACTCGACGGCAAGCGGCACCTGCTGCAGGACTTTGCGTTCTTCCGCAATTTCTCCTACGGCTGCAAGCAGGTGTTTTCGGGCCAGCGCTGGGCATTGACGGGCGAGGCCGGGCTCTTTCTAGATCCGTTCTATTCGCCCGGCAGCGATTTCATCGCGATGGGCAACACGTACATCACCGACCTGATCGGGCACGACCGCGCCGGCCACTCGGTGGATGCGCGCGCGCAACTCTACGACCAGATCTTCCACTCGTTCTACGAAAGCACACTGGCGCTATATACCGACCAGTATTCGCTCTTCGGCGACGCGGAGGTGCTGCCGGTGAAGGTGATCTGGGACTACACCTACTACTGGGGCGTGCTTTCGCAGATCTTCTTCCAGCAGCGGCTGACCGACCTAGCCCTGCTCGGCAGCCTGCGCGACGAACTGCAGCACTGCCAGCGGCTCAACCGCGCGGTGCAGGACTTTCTGCGCGCATGGTCGAACGTGAGCGAAAAACGAAATCCAGCGGTGATGCTCGACCAGGCCGCCCTGCCCTGGTTCGCCGAACTCAACCGCAGCTTGAACGACCGGGTCGACGATGAGGCCTTCAAGACGCGCATGCGTGCCTCGGTCGAGCAGTTGCGCACGCTGGCCGGCGAGATCGTCGAGCGTGCGCTGGGCGAACATCCCGGGCTCGACGCGAGCCCGCTGCGCGCCCTGCTCGCAGAAAAAATGGCCGTTGCGGCCCCCGGCACCAGCGGCGAGCCGATGCTGTTTGCATCCGCCTGAACAGAGCGCCGCTGCCGCCGACGTTTACCCAAACTTTACGGTGCGTTCAAGCCCGCTTGGCGCCCCACGCACAAGCTATCGGCATGAGCATCCCCCAACTCCTGATGATCGAAGACGACGCCCGCCTGGCACAAATGGTGGGCGAGTACCTGACGCAATCGGGCTTCGGCTTCAGCCATGCGGCCGACGGCGCCAGCGGCCTCGAACTGCTGCAGCAGCGCTCGCCCGACCTGGTCATCCTCGACCTGATGTTGCCCGACACGGATGGCCTCGAAGTCTGCCGCCGCATCCGCGCCCTGCCCAACGGCCTGGCCAAGGTGTCGGTGCTGATGCTCACCGCCAAGGGCGACCCGATGGACCGCATCATCGGCCTCGAGATCGGTGCCGACGACTACCTGCCCAAGCCGTTCGAGCCGCGCGAGCTGCTGGCGCGCATCCGGGCCGTGCTGCGTCGGCGCGGCGAGAGCACCAGCGACGCGAAGGCAGCAACGGTAATGCGCTTCGGCACGCTCGAAATCGACCGCAATGCGCGCACCGTCACGGCCGGCGGCATGCTCGCGGACCTCACCTCCTACCAGTTCGACCTGCTGGTCGCGATGGCCGAGCGCGCGGGCCGCGTGCTAACCCGCGACCAGATCATGGAAGCCGTGCGCGGCCGCGAGCTGGAGGCCTTCGACCGGTCCATCGACGTGCACATGGGCCGCATCCGCGCCGCGATCGAGGTCGATGCCAAGAACCCGAAGCGCATCCTCACCGTTCGCGGCGTTGGGTACGTGTTCGCCAAGCAGCAGAACTAGGCATGTCGCCCCCACGTTCGGCACTGCGTGTCCTCTCTGCCCCCCGAGGGGGCCGTGCCCGCCTAGGGGCGGCCCGGCGGCGGGCCTTGCGCTCATGAGAAACCTCTATTCCCGCCACCTGTACGTCCGCATCTGGCTGGCGGTGGTGGCCGGCGTGTTCATCCTCACGCTCACGGCCAACTGGATCGTGCGCGTCGCCGCCGAGAACGAGCGCGACCGGCTGTCGGCCGTGCCGCGTGAAGTGGTGGTGCTGAATGCCGAAGACGTTCCGATCGGCAGCGGCAAGGCACTGCGCGTACCCGGAAAGGGCCTCGAATTCGACGTGTCGCTGAGCGACGGGCGCGAGATCACGCTGCGCGTCGCACCACGCGACCGCCAGACCGGCACCGGCGGCCTGTCGCCATGGCGCACGCCCTTCGGGCTCGGCTGGATGATCGCGCTGGTCGGTGTGGCCGTCGCACTGGGCGTCTACCCGATCGTGCGGCGCCTCACCAAGCGGCTCGAAGTCCTGCAGCGCGGCGTGCAGCGCTGGGGCGAGGGCGACCTGTCGGTGCGCGTGGCGGAGGAGGGCCAGGACGAGGTGGCCGACCTGTCCAATCGCTTCAATGCCGCCGCGGCCCGCATCCAGGAACTCGTGCGCTCGCACAAATCGCTCCTGGCCAATGCGTCGCACGAACTGCGCTCGCCGCTCACGCGAATCCGCATGGGCCTTGAGTTGATGGGCGACCGGCCGAGCCCCGGGGCCCGCGACGAGATCGCGCGCAACATCGGCGAACTCGACCAGCTGATCGACGAGATCCTGCTGGCCAGCCGGCTCGACGCCCGGGAAGCCGACATGGGAACGGTCGAGACGGTCGATCTGACCGGCCTCGCGGCGGAAGAATGCGCGCGCCTCGGCGCCGAACTCGACGTGGCCGAAGACACCGGAAGCGCCGCGCTGACGGTGCACGGCGTGCCCCGCCTGCTGCGCCGCGCGATCCGCAACCTGCTCGAGAACGCCGGGCGCTACGGCGCAGGCGAAATCGGCGTGGAACTCGGCAGCCGTCCCGGCAAGGCCGAGATCCGGGTGAACGACCGCGGGCCCGGCGTGCCGGCCGCGCTGCGCGGACGCATCTTCGAACCCTTCTACCGCCTGCCCGGCGCCAGCGAGCGAAACGGCGGCGTGGGCCTCGGCCTGGCGCTGGTGAAATCGATCGTCGAGCGCCACGGCGGCAGCGTGCGCTGCGAAGATCGGCCCGGTGGCGGCGCCAGCTTCGTGATTGCCTTGCCGAACTAGCGAGCGGGCGAGCGAAGAGGCGCCGGAGGCGGAACCTAGAATCCGCCCCCATGCAGAGATCGCAAATCGTCGGCCCCGCGGCCATGTTCTGGGGGCTGGCGGTGTTCATGCCGGTGGGCGTGCCGTACCTCGCGGCCCTGCTGCTCCTCATCGCCTTGCTCGCGGCCGGTTCCTGGCGCGAGCGCGCCATGCGGCTGCGCGGCAACCCGCTCTGGTGGCCGATCGTCGCCTATGTGGGCTGGACGCTGTTCGTGCTGGCGATCGAGCCGCACTATCCGCAAACCCCTTCGAACCTGGTGCACGGGCTGCGCATCGCGGCCACGCTGCTGATGGCGCTGGCACTCACGCGCGATGAAGCGCTCTGGGCCCTGCGGGGCTTCATGCTGATGGCGCTCGCGAACATGGCGATGATCGCGCTCTTCCACACCGTGGGTTTTCCGCTCTGGGAGCCCTGGCGCGGCGTGCTGATGCTGATCGGCAACAAGTCGATCAGCAATGCGCTGCTGTTCACCATCCTCGGCGCGACGGCGGCCGTGTTCGGGCTGGCGGCGCTCGAGGCACACCGGCCCTGGCGCGCGCTGCCGGCCTTTGCACTCACGCTGGCAGTGGTGGCGATCATCACGCTCACCTTGCCTTCGCGCACCTCGCTGCTCGGCTTGCTGATCGTGATACCGGCCGCCTGCGTGCACCAGTGGCGGCGGCAGCTGCGCACGCTCGCGCTGGTGATGGTGCTCGGTGCGGCCGTGGTGGCGGCGGGCCTGTGGAGCTCCACGGCGGTGCAGCAGAAGTTCGCGCTGGGCGCGCAGGAGATCGAGTCCGCGCAGGCCGGCGCGGTGTCGGAAGGCAGCTGGGTGGTGCGCTACTACATGTACCGCGACACGGCCCGCATGATCATCGACCGGCCGCTCACCGGCTGGGGCATCGGCGGCTGGACCGACCAGTGGCACCTGCGCGGGCCCAAGCTCCTGGCCGACTACAACATGCCGCACAACGATTTCCTGTGGATGGGTTCGCAGGCCGGCATTCCCGGTGCGCTGTGCCTGCTCGCCATCGTCCTGGTCGGGATCTGGCAGGCCTGGCGGCGCGACGACCTGGCCGGGCGCTACGCCTTCGTGGCGATGCTGATCCTGCTGATTGCCACCAATGCGAACTCGGCGCTGCGCGATGCGCACATCGGCCTCAGTTTGTTGTGGGTCGCGGCCATCTACCTGCGGCTGGCGCAGGAGCCGGGCGATTCGTGGCGCGGACTGGTCCCGCGTTTCAGGCGGCGCCGCGCACTTCCGTAACCATTCGCTCGAGCCGCCCGGCATCGAGGACGACCAGGGCCTTCGCGTCCTTCGCGAGCAGACCGTCGCGCGTCAGCGCGTTGAGTTCGCGCGTGATCTGTTCGCGTCCGGTACTGATCCGGCTGGCCAGGTGGGCATGGGTCGGCGCGGGCTCCAGCCGCGCGCGATTGCCGGTGATGCCGGCAGCCCTGGCAAGGCGCATCAGTTCGGCATGCAGCCGATGCTGCACGCCGAAGGTGCTGAGGTCGATGACCCGTTCCGACAGCTGCCGCACCAGCGCCGCGAGGCCGCGCATCACCCTTTCGGCGACCATCGGCTCCTCGCGAAGCAGCTCCAGAAAAGCCGCACGGCCGAGGATGGCCACGATGCTCGGCTCGAGCGTGACCACGTCGGCCGAGCGCGGCCCGCCGTCGATGGCGGCGATCTCGCCGAAATGCTCGCCCTCGGGCAAGTCGCGAAAAGTCACCTGGCGCCCGTTCACGGAATAGGTGGTCACGCGCAAGCGGCCGCGAACGAGAAAGTAGACATCGCTCTTGTCCTCGGACCGCAGCAGGAGCGGCTTGCCGGCCGGAATGCTCTGCCACATGCACTGCTGCGCCAGCAGTTCGAGCCGCGGCTGCGCCAAGCCCTGCAGGAGCGCCAGGTGCTGTAGCGCAAGACTCGAACGGTACGGCTGCATGCTCGCCTCCATGGCACGAACGATCGCTGAAATGAGGTGCGCAAAGTCACATCCGGAATCGGGGCCGGCCGGCAAAGTGCATGGCGTGATGGCGGCGAATTCCGCCGGCCGCACACCCCGAGTCCAGGAGATTTCATCATGAATGCCAAGCAACTCTTAAGTATCTCTGCCGCCGTGCTGATGGCACCGGTGTTCGCCCAGACCGTGCCGGCAGAACAGTGGGTCGGCGCACCCATCCACACGGGAGGGGCGACTTTCAGCCGCTCGGCGGTGGTCGCCGACTACTTTGCCGCGGCAGGCGCCGGGGCACCTGCACCGCAGGAGTTCCGGGTCGGTCCGGCCGATGCGCGCGGCGGCGCGATGAGCAGCGCCGAGGTGGCTGCCGACCTGAACCTGTGGATCAAGTCGGGCATGCGCGAAGCTTCGAGCCGCGAAGACTTCGACCCGTCGGCACCCGCCTTCCGGACGCAGGCTTCGACGTATCAGAAGCTGCGCAACGGGCCGGCGTTCATCGCCGAGATCCGGCGCATCAAGGGGTCGAGCGTGGAGGCCACGAACAGCGCCCGGGTGGAGGACGAATCCAACGCCAACTGAAAGCCGGTCAGTGGCCGCCCGCGACAACCTCGCCCGCCGCGAGGCGGTAGACGGTGCCGCAGTAGGGGCACTTCGCCTCGCCGGTGCGCGCCACATCGAGGTAGACCTTCGGATGCGCGCTCCACAGCGTCATGTCGGCTTTCGGGCTCGGGCAGAACACGCCGCCCTGGTGGTTCAGGTCCGTAGCCCGAAGCTCGATCGCGGAATTGGTTTTCATACCTTGGTGAGCCAGTGGGCGTACTTGGGATTGCGGCCGTTCACGATGTCGAAGAACGCGCTCTGGATTTTTTCGGTGACCGGGCCGCGCGAGCCGACGCCGATCTCGATGCGGTCGAGTTCGCGGATCGGCGTGACCTCGGCCGCGGTGCCGGTGAAGAACGCTTCCTCGGCGATGTAGACCTCGTCTCGGGTGATGCGCTTTTGCACCAGCTCGAGCCCCAGGTCCTTGCAGATGTGCAGGACGGTGTTGCGGGTGATGCCGTTCAGCGCGCCGGCGGAAAGGTCGGGCGTGTAGACCACGCCGCCCTTCACCACGAAGATGTTCTCGCCCGCGCCTTCGGAGACGAAGCCGCTCGCATCGAGCAGCAACGCCTCGTCGTAGCCGTCGTCCAGCGCCTCCATGTTGGCGAGGATCGAGTTGGTGTAGTTGCTGACCGCCTTGGCCTGCGTCATGGTGATGTTGACGTGGTGGCGGGTGTAGCTCGATGTCTTGACGCGGATGCCGCGCTTCAGGCCCTCGTCGCCCAGGTAGGCGCCCCACGACCAGGCCGCGACCATCGCGTGGATGGTGTTGCCGCGCGGGCTGACGCCGAGCTTCTCGGAACCGATCCACACCAGCGGCCTCAGGTAGCAGCTCGCGAGCTTGTTCTCGCGCACCACCTGCTTTTGCGCCTCGATGAGCTGCTCGGGCGTGAAGGGGATCTTCATGCGCAGGATCTTCGCGCTGTTGAAGAGCCGCTCGGTGTGTTCGGCCAGCCTGAAGATCGCCGTGCCGTCCTTGGTGTCGTAGGCCCGCACGCCTTCGAAGGCGCCGCAGCCGTAGTGCAGCGTGTGGCTCAGCACGTGGATCTTGGCGTCGCGCCAGTCCACCAGTTCGCCGTCCATCCAGATCTTTCCGTCACGGTCGTGCAGCGAGGGGGCGGGCGGAACGATAGCGCTCATGTTCTTGGTCCTTCGGGGGAGGGGGTATGTCGCAAAAGCTTTCGATTTTACGGCGGCGCCCGCGCCAGCCGCCCCGACAATGCACGGCTTTGCCAATCAGCCCGAAAAGGATTTCAGTGTCCGTGTTCAAGAACGTCATCGTCTATCGCATCGAAGCATCGTGGTCGCAATCGTGGGAGCAGATCGAGCAAAGCCTCGACGCGCACCGCTTCGTGCCGTGCAGCCCCTCGCAAGAAAAATCGGCTGGCTGGACCGAGCCGCGCGGCGAGGCGCACGGCCCGCTGGTGGAATCCGTCGGCGGCCAGTGGCTGCTCGAATACATGGTCGAGAGCAAGACGCTGCCGGCTTCGGTGGTGCGCCGCAAGGTCGACGAACGCGCCGCGCAGATCGAGGCCACGACCGGCCGCAAGCCCGGCAAGAAGGAAAAGAAGGACCTGAAGGAAGACGTGACGCACGAGCTGCTGCCGCTGGCCTTCACGCGGCATGCACGCATTGCGGTCTGGATCGATGCAGCGGCGCGCCGGCTGGTGGTCAATGCCAGCAATGTCGCCCGTGCCGACGAGGTGGTGACGAGCCTCGTGAAGGCGCTCGACGGCTTTGCGGTGGCGCAGATCAACACGCAGATGGAGCCAGCCGCTGCGATGTCGGGCTGGCTCGCCACGCAGGAACCGCCGGCCGGCTTCACCATCGACCGCGAGTGCGAGCTCAAGGCCACCGACGAATCGAAGGCGGTGGTGCGCTATGCCAAGCACGCGCTGGACATCGATGAAGTGCGCCAGCACATCGCCGACGGCAAGCGGCCCACGCGGCTCGCGATGACGTGGGACGACCGCGTGTCCTTCGAGCTGACCGAGGGGATGCAGCTGCGCAAGATCGTGTTTCTGGAAGGCACGCTCGACAGTGCGCCGGCATCGGGCAGAGAAGACAACTTCGATGCCGACGCCGCGATCGCGACCGGCGAGCTGGGCCAGCTGATGCCCGAGCTGCTCGAAGCGCTCGGCGGCGAGATGCAGTTGGGCGCGGCGGCGGCGGCGCCGATGGCTGCCGAGCCCAGGACCGAAGAACTCGCCGACGAATCGGCGCCGTTCTAGACCGGCGGGCGCAACGCGTCGGCCGCGCCCGGCCGCACCGCATCGGCGCTCGGCGCATCGGCCGGCTGCGCATCGAGACTATCGGGCGCATCGGGGCGCACCAGCTTCCATTCGGTCAGCTTGCCGTTCACGAACACCGCATCGACCCACGACTTGCCGCCATCGGTCCAGCGAAACAGCTCGGGCTGTTCGTCCTTGGGCGAGCGCAGTTCGCCGAGCGCGCGCGTCATGGCGACCACATGCAGCAGCGTCACCTTCGGCTTGAGCTTGGCATTGAGCATGACCGCACTCGCCACGTAGCCGACCGGCTGGTCGGCCGCGCGCTTGAGCACCAGCATGACCCGGTTGAAATGCAGCAGCAGGTACATGACCATGGCGCCGGCGGCGAGCGCGACGCCGCCCCAGCCGTACGCGCGATAGCCCATGCCGAGCAGGGCCAGGCCGCCGAGCGGCACCAGGAATCTCCAGATGTTCATGGGCGCCATTGTCGCCGCGGCTACTGAAGCCGCCGCACCACGTCCATCGCTTCCTCGATGCGCTCGACCGCATGGATCGTCAGTCCCTCGATGTCCTTCGTGCCCTTGCGCGGCGCATTCGCCTTGGGCACCACCGCCACGCTGAAGCCGAGCTTGGCGGCTTCGCGCAGCCGCTCCTGGCCGCGCGGCGCCGGCCGCACTTCGCCCGCAAGCCCGACCTCGCCGAAGGCGATGAAGCCTTTGGGCAGCGGCTTGCCGCGCAGGCTGGAGGTGATGGCCAGCATCACCGCCAGGTCGGCCGCCGGCTCGGTGATGCGCACGCCGCCGACGGCATTGACGAACACGTCCTGGTCCATGCAGGCCACGCCCGCATGCCGGTGCAGCACCGCCAGCAGCATCGCGAGCCGGTCGCGGTCGAGGCCGACCGACAGGCGCCGCGGGCTCGGCCCGCCGTTGTCGACCAGCGCCTGGATCTCGACCAGCATCGGCCGCGTGCCTTCGAGCGTGACCAGCACCACGCTGCCGGGCACCGGCTCCGCATGCTGGCTGAGAAAAATCGCGCTCGGGTTGGCCACGCCCTTCAGGCCGCGCTCGGTCATCGCGAAGACGCCGATCTCGTTGACCGCGCCGAAGCGGTTCTTGATGGCGCGCACCAGCCGGAAGCTCGAATGCGTGTCGCCCTCGAAATAAAGCACCGTGTCGACCATGTGCTCCAGCACCCGCGGGCCGGCGAGCGCGCCTTCCTTGGTGACGTGGCCGACCAGCACCACCGCCGTGCCGCTGGCCTTGGCGAAGCGGGTGAGATGCGCCGCGCATTCGCGCACCTGCGCGACCGAGCCGGGCGCCGAGGTGAGCTGGTCGGAATAGACGGTCTGGATCGAGTCGATCACCGCGATGGCCGGCCGCGTCGCATCGAGCGTGGCCAGGATCTTCTCGAGCTGGATCTCGGCCAGCACCTGCACCTGCGAATGGTCCAGCCCGAGCCGGCGCGAGCGCAGCGCCACCTGCGCGCCGCTTTCCTCGCCGGTCACGTACAGCGCATTGCGGCCGGCGCGCTGCAGCGCATCGACGGCCTGCAACAGCAGGGTCGACTTGCCAATGCCCGGATCGCCGCCGTTCAGCGTGACGCCGCCATCGACGATGCCGCCGCCCAGCACGCGATCGAGTTCGTCGAGCCCGGTCGGCGTGCGCTCGATGTCGGTGGCCTCGATCTCCGACAGCGTGGCCAGCTCGGCCGCACCGGCCAGCGCCGCGTACTGCGTCGAGCCGAAGCGGTTGTTGGCGCTGCCGGCGGCCGGCGCGCCGGCCTGCTCGATCAGCGTGTTCCAGGCGTCGCAGTTCGGACACCGGCCGAGCCACTTGGGGCTGGTGCCGCCGCATTCGGAGCAGACGTAGAGAGTTTTTTCCTTGGCCATCGCCCGAGTGTAGGGAGGGGCGGCGGACCCGACCTGGCCGGCTCAGGGAAAACCCGGCGAATCCCGACGCCAAGAGCCCTTGAATTAAATTTAACATGTTAAATAATCAGGGCATTCATGAGCACCGCTTTCGTCCACCGCAACCTCCCGCGCCTGCTGCTCCAGGCCCGCGAAGCCGTCATGCTGCATACGCGGCCCAGCCTGCGCGAACAGGGCCTGAGCGACCAGCAGTGGCGGGTGCTCCGGGTGCTGGGCGAACACGGCGTGGTCGAGACCGGCCGCGTCGCGCGCGAGGCCTTCATCCTCGGCCCCAGCCTGACCGGCGTGCTCGCTCGCATGGAGCGCGACGGCCTGATCCGCCGCGAGCGCGACCCCGCCGACCAGCGCCGCACGGTGATCGATGCCACGGCAAAGGGCCGGCGGCTGGTCGCCAGGCTCTCGTGCACGATCGAGGCCCACTACGACTGGATGGAAAAGTCGCTCGGCAAGCAGAAGCTCACCCATCTGTATGCGCTGCTCGATCAGGTCATCGAACTGGAGCAGCCATGAGCTTCATGCCGACCGGCACCGTCTACGGCGTGCTGCTCAACTTTCGCGCCGAAGTGGAGAGCCTCGCCGTGCAGATGCACCAGCCGCCCTACAAGGCGCCGCCTGCGGCACCCGTGCTCTACGTGAAGACAGCCAACACCTGGAGCCCGCACGGCAGCACGATCGCGCTGCCGGCGAACGCGCCCGAAGTCGAAGTGGGCGCGACCATTGCGATGGTGATCGGCCCCGACGGCGACATCGAAGGCTTCGTGCCGATGAACGACCTGTCCATTCCGCATGCGAGCTTCTTCCGCCCGCCGGTCAGGTTCAAGTGCGTCGATGGTTTTCTCGGCATCGGACCGGCGCTGCGCGATGCGCAGGACGTGAGCGACCCGTCCGCATTCAGGCTCGAAGTCCGCATCGACGGCGAGCTGCGCCAGTCGATCGATTTTTCGCAGATGGTGCGCAGCGCCTCGCAACTGCTGGCAGACGTCGGCGCCTTCATGACGCTGGCGCACGGCGACGTATTGATGCTCGGCTGCGATGCGAACCGTCCGCTCGCAAGAGCGGGCCAGCGCATCGAGATCGGCGGGCCCGGCTTCGAAAGCCTGGTCAATACGCTCGCGGGAGATGCGGCTTGAAGCACGCCCGAATCGTCTTCGAAGGCGCCGAGCATGCGGCGACCGAGACCGGCGGCCGGCTGCTGCTCGCCGATGGCCGCCTGATCGGCTTCGACGATGTCGACTGGCTGCCGCCCTTCGCGCCGACGCCGCGGCCGCGCACCATCCTCGCGCTCGGCCTGAACTATGCCGACCATGCGAAAGAACTCGACTTCAAGGCGCCCGAAGAGCCGCTCGTCTTCGTCAAGGGTGCGAGCACGCTCGTCGGGCATCGCCGCTTCACGCAGCGCCCGCGCGATGTGCAGTTCATGCACTACGAATGCGAGCTCGTGGTGGTGATCGGCCGGACGGCCCGCAAGGTGCGGCGCGCCGATGCCTTCGACTTCATCGGCGGCTATACGGTGGCCAACGACTATGCGATCCGCGACTACCTCGAGAACTGGTACCGGCCCAACTTGCGGGTGAAGAACCGCGACACCTGCACGCCGGTCGGGCCATGGCTCGTCGATGCGAAGGACGTGCCGGACCCGATGTCGCTCGCGCTCAAGACCACCGTCAACGGCAAGGTCACGCAGGCGGGCAACACGAAGGACATGATCTTCGACGTGCCCTGCCTGGTCGAATACTTCTCCAGCTTCATGACGCTTTCGCCCGGCGACCTGATCCTCACCGGCACGCCCGATGGCGTGGTCGACTGCCGGCCGGGCGACGTGGTCGTCACCGACATCGAGCGTATCGGCGCGCTCATGAACACCATCCAGGGACAGCCATGAGCGCCATCAGAGTCGATCACCTGATCAACGGCAAGGCGGTCGCAGGCCGCGACTACTTCCAGACGGTGAACCCGGCCACGCAGGAGGTGCTGGCAGAGGTCGCATCGGGCGGCGAGCCCGAAGTGAATGCCGCGGTCGCGGCAGCGAAGGAAGCGTTCCCGAAATGGGCTGCGATGCCGGCGCCGCAACGCGCGCGGCTGATGCGCAGGCTCGGCGACCTGATCACGGCGCACGTGCCCGAGATCGCCCGCACCGAAACCGACGACTGCGGTCAGGTCATCGCGCAAACCGGCAAGCAGCTGGTGCCCCGCGCGGCCGACAACTTCCACTACTTCGCGGAGATGTGCACCCGTGTCGACGGCCACACCTACCCGACCGAGACGCACCTGAACTACACGCTCTTCCACCCGGTCGGCGTGTGCGCGCTGATCTCGCCATGGAACGTGCCGTTCATGACGGCGACCTGGAAAGTGGCGCCCTGCCTCGCCTTTGGCAACACGGCAGTGCTGAAGATGAGCGAGCTCTCGCCACTCAGCGCCGCGCGCCTTGGCGACCTCGCGCTCGAAGCCGGCATTCCGCCGGGCGTGCTGAACCTGGTGCACGGCTACGGCATGGAAGCCGGCGAGCCATTGATCGCGCATCCGGATGTGCGCGCCATCTCCTTCACGGGCTCCACCGCGACCGGCAACCGCATCGTCAAGGCGGCCGGCCTGAAGAAGTTCAGCATGGAGCTGGGCGGCAAGAGCCCCTTCGTCGTGTTCGAGGATGCCGACCTCGACCGCGCGCTCGATGCGGCCGTGTTCATGATCTTCAGCAACAACGGCGAGCGCTGCACCGCGGGCTCGCGCATCCTCGTGCAGCGCTCCATCTACGCCGGCTTCGCGGGGAAGTTCGCCGAGCGCGCAAAGCGCATCGTGGTCGGCGATCCGCAGGACGAGAAAACCATCGTCGGCCCGATGATCTCGCAGGCGCATCTGGCCAAGGTGCGCAGCTACATCGAGCTTGGCCCGAAGGAAGGAGCGACGCTGCTCTGCGGCGGGCTCGAAGTGCCCGACTTGCCGGACCGCGTGAAGAAGGGCAACTACGTGATGCCCACCGTCTTCGCCGATGTCGACAACCGCATGCGCATCGCGCAGGAAGAAATCTTCGGCCCGGTCGCCTGCCTGATTCCTTTCGACGACGAGGCCGATGCGATCCGCATCGCCAACGACATCGCCTACGGCCTGTCGAGCTATGTGTGGACCGAGAACATCGGCCGCGCGCACCGTGTGGCCGCTGCGGTGGAAGCCGGCATGTGCTTCGTCAACAGCCAGAACGTGCGCGACCTTCGCCAGCCCTTCGGCGGCACCAAGGCCTCGGGCACGGGCCGCGAAGGCGGCACCTGGAGCTACGAGGTTTTCTGCGAACCGAAGAACGTGGCCGTGTCGCTCGGCTCGCACCACATTCCGCACTGGGGAGCCTGACCATGGGAACGCTCGCGCTGGCCGCCAAGATCACGCATGTGCCGTCGATGTACCTGTCGGAATTTCCCGGGCCGAACTTCGGCTGCCGCCAGGCGGCGATCGACGGCCACAAGGAAATCGACCGCCGCTGCCGCGAACTCGGCGTCGACACCATCGTGGTGTTCGACGTGCACTGGCAGGTCAACAGCGAATACCACATCAACTGCGGCGCGGCCTTCGAGGGCAGCTACACCAGCAACGAGCTGCCGCACTTCATCAAGAACATGCCCTATTCGTATGCGGGCAATTCGCCGCTGGGCCACCTGATCGCGGACATGGCCAACGAGATGGGCGTGAAGAGCCGCGCGCACAGCGACACCACGCTCGAACTCGGCTACGGCACCCTGGTGCCGATGCGCTACATGAACGCCGACCGGCACTTCAAGGTGATCAGCATCAGCGGCTGGTGCGACTGGCACGACCTGCACGAGTCGGGCCGCTTCGGCCTGGCAGTGCGTCGCGCCATCGAAGAGCGCTACGACGGCACGGTGGCAGTGTTTGCCAGCGGCTCGCTGTCGCACCATTTCGCCGACAACGGACGCGCGCCGGAGTTCATGCACAAGGTCTACGACCCGTTCCTCGAGCAGGTCGACCGGCGCGTGGTCGAGCTGTGGAAGGCCGGCGAATGGAAGACCTTCATCGGCATGCTGCCGATGTATGCCGACAAGTGCTGGGGCGAAGGCGACATGCACGACACGGCCATGCTGCTCGGCCTCCTGGGCTGGGACGGCTACACCGCACCGGCGGAAGTGGTCACGCCCTACTTCGGCAGTTCGGGCACCGGCCAGATCAATGCGATCTTTCCGGTCACGCCGCTCCCCGCGCAGGCCACGGCCTAGAAAAGACAACCATGCCGCATCTGGTGATCCTCTACACGCCGAACATCGAAGCCGACGCCGACATGTCGGCGCTGTGCCGCACGCTGGCCGACGCCATGCTCGAACAGCAGGACGACGAAGGCCGGCAGGTCTATCCGGTCGGCGGCACGCGCGTGCTGGCGTACCCGGCGGCGCACTTCGCCGTCGCCGATGGCACGGGAGACCATGCCTTCGTCTATCTCAACGTGCGCATGGCGGCGGGACGCACCGATGCCGTCAAGAAGCGCATCGGCGATGCCTTGCTCGCTACAGCGAAGGCTCATTTCGAGCCGCTGCTCGCGAAGCGTCGTATCGGCATCACCCTGCAGATCGACGAAGCGCCGGGCCAGGTCTACGACGGCAAGTGCGGCAACCTGCATCCACTGTTCGACGGCAAATAGCATGCTCGATAAGAACCTCATCCGGCAGCTCGCCGCCGAGCTGCATGAAAGCGAGAAGTCGCGCGTGCAGGTCGAGCATTTCTCCAGGCGTTTTCCGGAGATGACGATCGAGGACGGCTATGCGATCTCGCGCGAATGGATGAAGACCAAGCTGGCCGAAGGCCGCACGGTGAAGGGCCACAAGATCGGCCTCACCTCGCGTGCGATGCAGCAGGCCAGCCAGATCGACGAGCCGGACTACGGCACGCTGCTGGACGACATGTTCTTCGAGCAGGGCGACATACCGTTCATGCGATTCATCGCGCCGCGGGTCGAGGTCGAACTGGCCTTCGTGCTGGGCAAGCGGCTGCAAGGACCGAACGTCACCCTCTTCGACGTGCTGGCGGCCACCGACTACGTGGTGCCGGCCATCGAGATCATCGATGCCCGCATCGAACAGTTCGACCGCCACACCAGGGCCCCGCGCCGCGTCTTCGACACCATCGCCGACAACGCGGCCAATGCCGGCATCGTGACCGGCGGGCGGCCGGTCAAGCCCGATGCGGTCGACCTGCGCTGGGTGAGCGCGCTGCTTTACAAGAACGGCGTGATCGAAGAATCGGGCGTGGCCGCCGCGGTGCTCAACCATCCGGCGACGGGCGTCGCCTGGCTGGCCAACAAGCTCGCGCCGTGGGACGAATGCCTCGAGGCCGGCGAGGTGGTGCTCGGCGGGTCCTTCACCCGGCCGAGCACTGCGCTGCCGGGCGACAACTTCCACGCCGACTACGGTCCGCTCGGTTCGATCTGTTTCCGATTCATCTAGGACCGCTTCATGCAAACACCCGTCAACACCTTCAAGCAGGCATTGCAATCCGGCCGGCCGCAGATCGGCCTGTGGGTCGGGCTGGCCGACGGCTACGCGGCCGAAATCCTCGCCGGCGCCGGCTACGACTGGCTGCTGGTCGATGGCGAACATGCGCCGAACGACGTGCGCTCGGTGCTATCGCAATTGCAGGCGATATCGAGCGCGTGGTCGGCCTTGCCCGATGGCGCGCAGCGCTCCCAGCCGGTCGTGCGCGTGCCGGTCGGCGAGACCGCGCTGATCAAGCAATACCTCGACATCGGCGCGCAGACCTTGCTGGTGCCGATGGTCGATACGGCCGAGCAGGCGGCGCGGATGGTGCAGGCGGTGCGCTATCCGCCCGACGGCATCCGCGGCATGGGCAGCGCACTGGCGCGTGCGTCTCGCTGGCAGGCCTACCCGGACTACCTGCATGAAGCCAATGCGCAGATCTGTCTGCTGGTGCAGGCCGAAACGGTCGAAGCGATGAAGAACCTGGATGCGATCGCGGCGACGCCCGGCATCGACGGCGTGTTCATCGGACCGGCGGACCTGTCCGCGTCGATGGGTTTCGTCGGCCAGCCCGACCATCCCGACGTGCAGGCCGCGATGACCGATGGCATAGCGCGCATCCTGAAAGCCGGCAAGGCGCCGGGCATCCTGTCGACAACCGAGGACCAGGCGCGCAAGTGGCTTGGCGCAGGCGCGTCGTTCGTGGCCGTGGGCGTCGACACCATGCTGCTGGTGGCCGCCGCCAGGCAGCTGCTGTCGCTCTACAAATCGACCGGCGGCGCTTCAAACGTGAGGTAAACGCGGGGGTCCGGCGCGTCGCCTTGCTGGAAAAATACGCGCCTCGGCCAACATTCAGCAAACATTCTTCTCCGGAGCATTCCATGACCATTTCCCGCCGCCATTTGCTGCAAACCACCGGCGCCTCGGCGCTGCTCGCAAGCATCGGCCAGCAGGCCTTTGCGCAGCAGCAGATCGAGACCGCCAAGATCATCACCGGCTTCGCGGCCGGCGGCACGTCGGACACGCTCTGCCGCCGCGTCGCGACCAAGCTGGCGCCCGGCTACGCCAACAGCGCGGTGGTCGAGAACCGCACCGGCGCCGGCGGCCAGATCGCCGTCAGCTTCGTGAAGAGCGCACCAGCCGACGGCGCGACCATCCTGCAGACGCCGACGTCGATCCTCACGATCTATCCGCACATCTACAAGAAGCTGCCGTACGAGCCGATGGTCGACCTGACGCCGGTGTCGGTGGCCTGCATCTTCGACTTCGGCTTCGCGGTCGGTCCGGCGGTGCCGGCCAGCGTGAAGACGGTGCCCGAGTTCCTGGCCTGGGCCAAGGCGAATCCGACCGGCGCCAACTTCGGCTCGCCGGCCGCCGGCTCCACGCCACACTTCATCGGCGCATTGCTGGGCAAGAACGCCGGTGTCGAACTCAAGCATGCGGCGTATCGCGGCACGCAGCCGGCCATGCTCGACCTGCTGGGCGGGAACATCTCGGCCGTGTCGGGCCCGATCGGCGACATCACGCAGCACCTGCCCACCGGCAAGGTGCGCATCCTCGCGGTGTCCGGTGCCAAGCGCAACCGCTTCGCGCCCGACGTGCCGACCATGCTCGAGCAGGACCTGAAGGACATGGCCTTCAGCGAGTGGTTCGCGTTCTTCCTGCCGGCCAAGGCATCGCCCGAGGTCGTGGCCAGGCTGAATGGCGCCATGAAGACGGCGCTCGCGACCAAGGAAGTCATCGACGGCCTGGGCACCTTCGGCCTGGAAGCCATGTCGTCGTCGCCGGCGGAACTGACCGAGCTGCTCAAGAAGGACACCGCCATGTGGGCGCCGATCGTGAAGAAGGTCGGCTTTACCGCAGAGGGTTAGGCCCACCCCGTTGCTTGCTCACTTCGTGTTGCCGCCTCCCCCTCAAGGGGGCGACACCAGCGGCCCGGCAAAGCCGGTTCCGCGGTGTCCCACGAAAAGAGATCGATACCAAAGGAACTGTTGATGGACACCGTTCTCGCTTCGCCGATCACAGCCCCGGGCCGCGCGGCCATGCATCCGGACGAGCAGGAGGCTCGCCTGCAGCTGGCTGCCTGCTATCGCGTGTTCGCGATGCTGGGCTGGACCGAGATGATCTACAACCACATCACGGTGCGGCTGCCCGACAGCGTGACGGGTGGCGCCAAGCATTTCCTGATCAATCCCTTCGGCCTGCACTACAACGAGGTCACCGCCAGCAACCTGGTCAAGATCGACCTGCAGGGGAAGGTGCAGGGCGGCTCGGTGCATCCGGTCAACCCGGCCGGCTTTACGGTGCATGCCGCCATCCACGACAGCATTGCCGACGCGCACTGCGTGATGCACACCCACACCACCAGCGGCGTGGCCGTGGCCTGCCTGCAGGGCGGCCTGCAGCAGACGAATTTCTATACCGCGCAACTGCATGACATGGTGGCCTACCACGACTTCGAGGGCATCACCATCCATGCCGACGAAGGGCCGCGCTTGCTGAAGAGCATCGGCAACAGGCAGGCGGTCATCCTGCGCAACCACGGCCTGCTGGCCTGGGGCCATACGCTGCCGCAAACCTTTGCGGTGCTCTGGACGCTGCAGCGCGCCTGCGACATCCAGATGGCGACCCTCTCGATGGGCGCGGCCATTCCGGTGCCCGAAGACATCGCCCGCCGCTGCACCCGCGATGCGCTGCAGTTCAATCCGAACCATGGCGCCGGGCAGGACGTGTTCGACGCACTGGTGCGCCAGGTCGACCGCATCGACGCCGGCTACAAGAACTGAAGCCATGAAAGTCTGCATCTACGGCGCCGGCGCGATCGGCGGCTGGAACGGCGTCGGCCTTGCGCAGGCGGGTTGCAGAGTCGATGTGGTCGCACGCGGCGCAACGCTCGCCGCACTGAATCGCGACGGGCTCTGCCTGGTGCGCGGCGACCAGCGCATCAGCGTGCCGGTGAATGCGGCGCAAGACCCCGCCGCGCTGGGCGTGCAGGACGTGGTCGTGGTCGCCGTCAAGGCGCCGGCGCTCCCGGCAGTGGCACGACGCATCGCACCGCTGCTCGGACCCGACACCCTTGTGCTCACCGCGATGAACGGCGTGCCCTGGTGGTTTCTGCAGGGCGGATTCGGCGGCAGGCTGGCCGGCGCGCAACTGCAGGCGGTCGATCCGGGAGGCGATATCGGCCGGGCGATTCCGGCCCGGCATGTGATCGGCTGCGTGGTGCATGCGAGCTGCTCCCTCGATGCGCCAGGCGTGGTGCGGCATCACTTCGGCAACGGGCTGATCATCGGCGAGCCATCGGGCGAAGCGACGCCGAGGGCGCAGGCGCTGTGCGATTTGCTGGTCGCGGCCGGCATCGAGACGCGCGTGTCGGCACAGATCCAGAAGGACGTCTGGTACAAGTTGTGGGGCAACATGACGGTCAACCCCATCAGCGCGCTGACCGGTGCCACCACCGACCTGATCCTGGGCGACGACCTGGTCCGCGCCTTCGTCTCGGCCGTGATGCTGGAGGCCAAGGCCATCGGCGAGCGCATCGGCATCCCGATTGCCGACAGCCCCGAAGACCGCCATGCGGTGACGCGAAAACTGGGTGCCTTCAAGACATCGATGCTGCAGGACGTCGAGGCGCACCGGCCGGTCGAACTCGATGCGCTGGTGGGCGTGGTGCGCGAACTCGGCCAGTTGACCGGCGTTGCCACACCGTTCACCGATGCATTGCTGGGGCTCGCGCGCCTGCAGGCGCGCAAGCTGGGCCTGTATTGAGGAAGCCTCAGTCGGTCGTGAATGGCACCCGCGGCGCCACCGCGCACATGAGTTCGTAGCCAACCGTGCCGCCGGCAGCGGCAACCTGGTCGATCGGCAACACCGCGCCGTTCGACGCACCGCCCCACAGCGTGACTTCGCTGCCGAAGCCTGCATCGGGTACCGGCGTGAGGTCGACCGTGATCATGTCCATGCTCACCCGGCCCACCATGCGCGTGCGCACGCCGTCGACCAGCACCGGCGTGCCGGTGGTGCAGTGCCGCGGATAGCCGTCGGCATAGCCGGCAGCGGCGACGCCGATGCGCAGCGGGCCGTCGGCAGTGAAGCTCGACCCGTAGCCGACGGTGTCGCCCGGCTTCAAGGTCTGCACCGATATCAACCGCGTGGCGAGCGTCATCGCCGGCTGCAGCTGCCAGTGCGCCGCATCGTGTTCGGGAAAGTCCGGCGCGCTTCCGTAGAGCAGGATGCCCGGGCGCACCCAGTCGGCGCGCGTTGCGCTTGCATGGCGCAAGGTGGCCGCGCTGTTGGCGACCGACCGCTCGCCCGGGAGGTCTTGTGCGGCTCGCTCGAAGGCTTCTGCCTGGTGGGCGATGCCGCGGCTGCCGTCGGCATCGCTGAAGTGCGTCATCAGCGAAATCTCGTCCACCTGCGGCAGCGCGTTCAGCCGCGTCCATGCCGAGCGGAAGCGCTCCGGCGTGAAGCCCAGGCGGTTCATGCCGGAGTTCATCTTCAGGAAGACGCGCTGCGGCGCCTGCGTCTTGTGCGCGGCCAGCATGTCGATCTGCGCATCGCAATGCACCGTGTGCCAGAGCGCCAGGCGCGAGCACAGCTCGAGGTCGCGCGGCTCGAAGACGCCTTCGAGCAGCAGCACCGGGCCGCGCCAGCCGAGCGCCCGGACACGCTCGGCCTCACTCAGATCGAGCAGCGCGAAACCGTCGGCCGCACGCAGCGCATCGAACACGCGCTCGATGCCATGCCCATACGCATTGGCCTTGACGACGGCCCACACGCGGGCGTCGAGCGCAGCGCGGCGCGCGCGGTCGAGGTTGTGGCGCAAGGCGGCCGTGTGGACGGTGGCAAGGATGGGACGAGGCACGGGATGAACCCAGTTCGATAGGCTGAAAACATTCGCACGAAAGCGCCGTCGGCGCATGCGTGCGGGGTCATTTTGACACCGGACCCCCATGCTATAACCGCGCATTCCGGCACCTGCCGTGAATACTTTTCCACTATTGCCAGCAGTCCCTCTCTGGCCAGCCAGCCCATCGATGAAGCGCGGTTTCTACACCATCATGTCGGCCCAGTTCTTCTCGTCGCTGGCCGACAATGCGCTTTTCGTCGCGGCAGTCGAGTTGATGCGAACCGGTGGCGCGCCCGAATGGCAGCGCGCCGCGCTGGTGCCGATCTTCACGCTCTTCTACGTGGCGCTCGCGCCCCTGGTCGGCGCCTTCGCCGACGCCTTTCCGAAGGGCAGGGTCATGTTCATCAGCAACGCGATCAAGGTGGTCGGCTGCTTGATGATGCTGTTCGGCACCCACCCCCTTCTGGCGTACGCCGTGGTCGGCCTCGGCGCGGCAGCCTACTCGCCCGCGAAGTACGGCATCCTGACCGAACTGCTGCCGGCATCGCAGCTGGTCAAGGCCAACGGATGGATCGAGGGCCTCACGATCGCGTCGATCATCCTGGGCATCGTGCTCGGCGGCCAACTGGTCGGCCATGCCATGTCGAGCCAGCTGCTCGCGTTCGACCTTCCGTTCTTCGACACCGGCATCGACACCGGCCCCGAGGCGGCCATCGGCGCGCTGATTGCCGTGTACATGCTGGCTGCGTGGTTTAACACCCGCATTCCGGACACCGGTGTCGAGATGCGGCCGCTGCGCGCCAATCCGCAGCATGGATTCATGCGCAACATGGTGGCCCTGCTGCCCGACTTCTGGCATTGCAATTCGCGGCTGTGGCGCGACAAGCTCGGACAGATCTCGCTGGCCACCACCACCTTGTTCTGGGGCGCGGGCGGCAACCTCAAGTACATCGTGCTGTCCTGGGCTTCGCTAGCGCTCGGCTACAACACGGCACAGGCCTCGTCGCTGACCGGCGTGGTCGCGATCGGCACCGCGGTGGGCGCCATCGTCGCGTCGATGCGCATGCGGCTGGACATGGCGACGCGCGTGATTCCGCTCGGCATCAGCATGGGTGTGCTGGTGATCGGCATGAACTTCATCGGCAACATCTGGGTTGCGGTGCCGTTCCTGATCCTGCTGGGTGGCCTGGGCGGATTCCTGGTGGTGCCGATGAATGCGCTGCTGCAGCACCGCGGCCACAACCTGATGGGCGCCGGCCGTTCGATCGCCGTGCAGAACTTCAACGAGCAGGCCTGCATCCTGGTCCTCGGCGCGTTCTACAGCGCCTGCACCGGCCTCGGCCTGTCGGCCTACACGGCGATCACCGCGTTCGGCGTCGTGGTGGCGGGGTTCATGTGGATCATCAAGCGCTGGCACGAGAACAACCTGCGCACGTACCCGGAAGAAGTCGAGCACCTGCTGGCCATTGCCCGCAGCGACAAGCATCATTAGCTCGCCCCCAGGTTGGCTCACTTCGTGTAGCCGCCCACCCCCTGCCGGGGGCAACACCAACGGCCCGGCGAAGCCGGTTCCGCGGTGTTTCCCGAATGGGCCTGGCTTCGCCGGCCGCGATCCGTACCCAATACAACCAAGACTCTTTTGCCTTCACTCGCTCTGATCTTCAACGCCTTCGTCTGGGGCGTCTCGTGGTTTCCGTTTCGCCAGATCGAATCCCACGGCCTGCATCCGGTCTGGGCCACGGGCCTCATCTACGCGGTCATAGTCGCAGGGATGAGCCTGCTGCGTCCGCAGGCCTGGCGGGCGTTTGCCGTACAGCCACAGCTGGTGCTGCTCGGGCTGGCGGCGGGCTTTACCAACGTCGGCTTCAACTGGGCGGTGACGCAGGGCGACGTGGTGCGCGTAGTGCTGCTGTTCTATCTGATGCCGCTGTGGAGCGTGGTGCTGGCCTGGGTCTTTCTCGGCGAGCGCCCGACACCGGCTGCGCTTGCGCGGGTGGCCCTGGCGCTCGCCGGGGTGGCGGTGGTGCTCAAGACGCCGGATGTCGACTGGCCGCTGCCCGCCAGTCTTGCCGACTGGCTTGGCGTCGCGGCCGGATTCGGCTTCGCGGTAACCAACATCCTGCTGCGCAGGCTGCGCACCGCGCCCGGCGAATCGCGCGCGCTCGCCATGTTCGGCGGCTGCGCGCTGCTGGCCTGCGTGACGGCGCTGGGTGGCACGGCGATCGGCGCCTTCGCCGCGCCGCCCTGGGCCGCCGCACCGGGCTGGCTGGGTTGGGCGGCACTGCTGGCGGCCGGCTTCGTGCTGGCCAACGTCTGCCTGCAGTACGGCGCGGCGCGGCTCGCGGCCAGCGCGACGTCGGTGATCATGTTGTCCGAAGTGCTGTTCGCCAGCATCTCGTCGGTGGCGCTCGGCGCCGGCGCAATGGAGGCGCGCATCTGGCTCGGCGGCGCGCTGATCGTGCTCGCCGCCTTGTGGTCGGCGTTTGCGCGAACCACCGGCGCAGTGGATGATCGGCAATCACCTGCAGCGAAGGACGCGTCATGACCGCCAACAGCATCTACGACTTCGAAGCCCGGCAAATCGACGGCACTGCCGCGCCGCTCTCCAGGTACAAGGGCAAGGTACTGCTGATCGTCAACACCGCCAGCAAGTGCGGCTTCACGCCGCAGTTCGCGGGGCTGGAGGCGCTGCACAAGAAGTACGCAGGCAAGGGGCTGGCGGTGCTCGGCTTTCCGTCCAACCAGTTCGGCCACCAGGACCCGGGCACCAACGAAGAGATCGGCGCCTTCTGCGTCGAGAACTACGGCGTGAGCTTTCCGATGATGGAGAAGATCGACGTCAACGGCGCCGGGGCGGCGCCGCTCTACCAGTGGCTCACCAGGGAAGCGCCGGGCCTGCTGGGCAGCACGGCGATCAAGTGGAACTTCACCAAGTTCCTGGTCGGCAAGGACGGCCGGGTGGTCAAGCGCTATGCACCGCTCGACACGCCCGCCTCGCTCGGCCGCGACATCGAGGCTGCGCTGGCGGCCTGAGGGCCGGGCGCGAGAATTTCGCGACAATTGATCAGATTTTGGCTGGCGCAAAACGCCAGAATCTGCGGCTGTCACACATCGCTGTGGCGGGGCGTCGCGGGAGACATCTTCTTCCTGGCGCCCCGCCCCGAGGCTTCACGGCCGCAGCACTCCCCTCTCTTCCGACAACAGCTGGACTGCTAGAACCTGAAGTTCGCAGTCTTCGAGCCGCCGCCGACGGTGACGCTCTGGCTCCTGGTCATGCCTTCGCTCGCCGCCTCGATGGTGTAGCGGCCGGCCGGCAGGTCGATCAGGCACACCGGACCCGACGCGCGCATGGCCAGGGTGGTGGCGCCACCGTCGGACTTGATGGTGACGGCAACATCGGCCGTGTATGCGCCGCTCGCTTGCGCAAATAGCAGCGACAGCGGATGGTCCTTCATCGCGGCACGCATGACGGTGGATTCGTCGGAGCCGATGCCACCGCACACATACCGCACCGCGCCCTCCGTTTTCATGGGCGGAACGGCCGCCTGCTGGGCCTGCACACCGAGCGGTGCCATGGTGCAGAAGCAAAGTGCGGCGACACGAAGGCGGACGACGAAGAAGAGGCGGGCGGCATGCATCGGCGGACTCCGGTTGAAACGTGCCCTGCATCATCGCACCGCAAGAACGGCGTCAGCGTTGGCCCGAAACCTCGATGTCGACACGCCGGTTCGGCGCGAGGCATTCAATCAGCGCCTGGCGGTTCCGGTGCTCGCACTGCACTTGCGGTTGCGTTTCTCCCTTGCCTCGCACCTCGATGCCTTCGGCGGGAACACCGGCCTGAACGAGATAGTCGCGCACGGTCATGGCCCGCGCCAGGGACAGCCTGTCGTTGAACGCGGTCGAGCCCAGTCGATCCGTGTGGCCGGTGATGCGCAGCTTGTCGATCTTCGCGAGGCCGCGAAGGCTGGCCGCGAGTGCGTCGAGATTGCGCCGGCCCTCCGCCCGCAAATCTGCCGCGCCCGAGCGGCCGAAGGCGAAGAGTGCATCGGCCGCCAGCGCGATGCGCTGCTGCGCGACCGGCATCGGCCTGTCGTTCGACGGCATCTCGACCGGCCGCTCGACCGCCTGCGCCGCCCGCTGCTGCGTGACCAGCACGGCGGCGCAGTCGGCCGGTTGCCAATGGAAGTCCTGGCCTCGCATTTCGACGTCGTAGACGACCTTGTACTGGCAGGTCTTCACGCCGCCCTCGACCCGGAAGTTGAAGATGTAGTCCCACTCGCGCACGCTGGCCAGGCTTTCGCGAAAGTGCGGACGGCCAACAAGGTCGTACAGCTGGTCCTTGCTGATGCCGGGCGCAATGCGGCGCAGGTTGTCCAGGTTTGGAAAGGTGCCTTCCTGCAACCAGGCGTGCTGCCCGATGTCCGGAAAGATCACCTCCCCCGCACGGCCGTCGTCCGAAATGTTCCTGCTGACGGTGGATGTTCCGCAACCCGCCAGCAGCAGCAGGGCTGCCGTTGACCAGCCGATAGCGGCGCTTCTGATCTGTTTTTTCATGTGAGTCCTTGAAGGTCGAAAACGGTTCACCAGTGAAAGCCCATGCCGGCCGCGACGCCGACCTTGCCGCGTGAATTGGCGGTGCCGCTGAACTTGACGATCCAGCGGCCGTTGTCGGACAGCTTCGACACGCCGACCGCCAGTGCAGCCTGGCCATCGAAGCCCGCCACGCCGGCCGAAACCAAGCTCTTGCCGGGCAGCACGGGCTGCGGCAGGTTCGCCATCGCCATCGCACCGGCGATGCCGGCGCTTGCATCCTTGGTTGTCTGGTCGATGTCGCTGCGCAGCTCGCCCAGCTTCGCGTCGGTGTACCGACGGGCGTTCGCGATGCCTGAATTCAGCTGATCGACATTGACGGCATCGGTGCCCGCAACTCCCGGCGCGAGGTTCGACACCGTGGTGCCGCCATTCGCATGGCCGCTGCCCAGCGTGACGCTGCGGTAGTCGATGCTGCCGTCGGGATGGCTGTCGTAGCGGACGCTGCCGGCGCGTGCCGCCTCGAGTTGCCGCACGTTCACCGCATCGGTCGCCTGCGTGCCGCCTGCGACATGGGTGATCTGCCGCTCCTGGCCCGCACTGCCCACGGACACGGCGCCCTGCGTGGAACCGACCGCCACGTTGGAAACGGCTTCGCGCTGCCCGTTCATGCCCGCGCGGTCGGCCACCGCGTCGGCGCCCAGCGCGACACCGCCATTGCTCGTCGCGGTGCTTTGCCGGCCCAGGGCGACGCTCCCTGCACCGCTGGCGCTGGCGCGGTCGCCGGCGGCCACTGCGCCGTTACCGATTGCCGCGGCCTGCGGGCCCATGGCCGTGCTTTCGGCGCCGCTCGCGCGGGCGTCGGCCTGTGTGGAGTTCGCCTGGAAGTACTTGAGCCCCGCCACATTGCCGATGCTGTCGCGCAGATGCCGCAGCTGGCTCACGTTGACGGCATCGGTGTCGCTGGAGCCGGCGGCCACGTTGGTGATGCGGCGCTCGGCGCCGGCCGAACCGATGCTCACTTCGGACAGTGCCGTGCCTCCGACCAGGTAAGCCTGGTTGCCGAGCATCGCGCCGGTGGACACCGAGCCGGTGCCCAGCGCCACGCTGCCCTCGTGGCTGGCCGTGGTGCCGACCCCGAGGGCCAGCGCGCTGGCCCTCGATGCGTTGGCGCGCGCGCCGACGGCGGTTGCATCGACATCGCTCGCCACCGCGCTCGCACCCAGCGCGAGCTGGTCGCCCACGTAACCCTCGCCTTCCCCACCCGTCCGGGCCGGACCGGAGGTTGCGGCGCCGGCGCCGATGGCAATGGCCGTTCTTCCTTGTCGCGCAGCGGCGTTGGGGCCGATGGCAATGGCGGAAAGGTTGGTCTCTTCGGCAATGGCACTCCCGCCGATGGCCACGGAGCTTTCGCTGGACACCCGGGCTGCCTGGCCGATGGCGATTCCCTGCGTGGCAAAGAGCTCGACCGCTGCACCGGTTCCGACGGCAATCGAGTCGAACGCCCCGGCCTCCGCGCCTTGCCCGAGGGCAAGGCTGCCCTGGTTGATCGCCCGGGCGTCGTAGCCGACCGCCGTGGCGCCCTGGCCCAGCACGAAGGCATCGCTTGCGGGCAGCCCGCTCTCATTGGTTCGCACGTACCGTGTACCGGCGCCTTCGGATTGCGCGACCGCCGTGCCCGAGGCGCACACACACACCGCGAGTGCCGCGACCCACGACCCGAGCGCCTCGTTCCGGTCGCTGCGACATGACTTGATCATTTTGTCTTCCACCCGTTTTCTGCAATGCATGGCAGGGCAAGAACGCCCCGAGAGACAAGCTATGCATTCATTGCGCATGCACCCTTGCCAACGAGCGTCTACTGTTGCCGGGCAGGTGCTGCGCGCCGTGGTGGACACGACAATTGAAGAGAAACCCAGGTCAAGGCACTAGGCAGTCGGGCGGAGTTTTCGTGCGGACGCCATTGCGTGCTGCCGATGCCGCAGCACACACGCACCTCGCCTCAAATGGATTCGGCGCCGGGCGCGCCGTGCTGGC
The DNA here is from genome assembly GCA_031412135.1 of Variovorax sp. Classification (GTDB taxonomy): domain Bacteria; phylum Pseudomonadota; class Gammaproteobacteria; order Burkholderiales; family Burkholderiaceae_C; genus Variovorax. The sequence continues at coordinate 32,431 of JANOCL010000020.1, forward strand.
TCAGCCCTGCGGCGTCAATGCCGCGTCGAGCAGCTCGACCCAGTGCCGCACCGGCGTCTCTTCGCTGCCGCTTTGCAGGTGCGTGATGCAGCCGATGTTGGCCGACACGATGACCGTCGGCTTGAGCTGTTTCAGGTGCCCGAGCTTGCGGTCGCGCAGCGGAAACGCCAGCGCCGGTTGCAGCACCGAATAGGTCCCGGCCGAGCCGCAGCACAGGTGCGACTCGCTGCGCGCGACCTGCACGTCGAAGCCGAGCGCGCGCAGGTTCACCTCGACGCCACCGCGCAGCTGCTGGCCGTGCTGCAGCGTGCAGGGCGGGTGGTAGGCCACCACGCCGGGCGGCGCGGCGACGCGGTCCTTCAGCACTGGCACCAGTTCGGGCAGCAGTTCGCTCAGGTCGCGGGTGAGCGCGCTGATGCGCTCGGCCCTGGCCGCATAGGCCGGGTCCTCGCGCAGGATGTGACCGTACTCGCGCACGGTTACGCCGCAGCCGGAGGCGTTCATGACGATGGCCTCGACCGCACCGCTTTCGACCAGTGGCCACCAGGCGTCGATGGCCGCGCGCATCTGGGCCTTGCCGCCCTCCTGGTCGTTCAGGTGGAACTTCACGGCGCCGCAGCAGCCGGCCTTGTTCGCGATCACGCATTCGATGCCGGCGGCATCGAGCACGCGCGCGGTGGCGGCGTTGATGTTGGGCGCCATCGACGGCTGCACGCAGCCGGCGAGCATGAGCATCTTGCGGGCATGCGTGCGCGTGGGCCAGGCGCCGGCGGGCCGCGGCTCCGGCACCTTGGCCTTGAGCGCGGACGGCAGCAGGCCGCGCACCGCCTGGCCCAGCTTCATCGCGGGGCCGAAGAGCGGCGAAGGAAGGCCTTCCTTCAAGGTCCAGCGCAGCGCGCTTTCCATCGCGGGCCGGGGCACTTTCTCGTCGACGATGCGCCGTCCGATGTCGACCAGGTGCCCGTACTGCACGCCGCTGGGGCAGGTGGTCTCGCAGTTGCGGCAGGTGAGGCAGCGGTCGAGGTGCAGCTGCGTGCTGCGCGTGGGCGCCTTGCCTTCGAGCACCTGCTTGATGAGGTAGATGCGCCCGCGCGGGCCGTCGAGTTCGTCGCCGAGCAGCTGGTAGGTCGGGCAGGTGGCGGTGCAGAAGCCGCAGTGCACGCATTTGCGCAGGATCGCCTCGGCCTCGCGGCCGTCTGCGGTGCCCTGGAATTCGGGAGCGAGGTCGGTTTGCATGGCGTGTCAGTCGTGGCGGTCGGACGGGTGTCAGTCGACAGGATGGAGCCGGGCGCGGTGAAAGACGGCGTGGGGGTCGAACTCGTGCATCAGCGCGCGGTGGATGCGCGCAAGCGGCGGGCTCAGCGCATCGAACCTGCCGACGGTGCTGGTCGGATCGGCGGGCATGAAGAGGGTGGCGTGGCCGCCGGCGGCGCGGGCGGTGGCCCGCAGGCGTTCGCCCGCTTCGGGCCGCGCCGCGTACCAGCGCTGGCCGCCATGCCACTCGATCAAGGGCGATGCGTCCGGGTCCAGGTCCAGCACCGGCGCGGTCTGCGGCACCGACAGGCGCCAAAGGTCGCGGGCGCCGCGCAAGTCGGCGAACCAGGGCAGCGCCAGGTCGCGCGTGGCCTGCCATTGGGACTGGGCCTGCGCGGCGTCCTGCCGCTCGCCGCCCAGGCGGTTGCAGGCGGCTTGGACCGCGGCAACGGCGCCGCGCAGGCGCAGCCAGAGCCGGCCGGCGCCGTCCTGCATCTGCCAGCGGCTTGCGTTCAGCGGCAGCGGCTGGCCACCCCAGGCGTTGAGCAGGCGCAGCGCATCGGCCTGGTCGCATTCGAAGGCGAGCGTGGCTTCGGCGGGCGCCACGGGCAGCACCTTAAGGCTGACCTCGGCGATCACGCCAAGCACGCCGAGCGAGCCGGCGAGCACGCGCGAGACGTCGTAGCCGGCGACGTTCTTCATGACCTGGCCGCCGAAGGTGAGCAGCTCGCCGCGGCCGTTGAGCAATTGGGCGCCGAGCACGTAGTCGCGCACCGCGCCGACGCTGGCGCGTGCCGGGCCGCTGAGGCCGGCGGCGACCATGCCGCCGACCGTGCCATGGTCTGCAAAGCGCGGCGGCTCGAAGGCCAGGCACTGGCCTTGGTCGGCGAGCACGGCTTCGAGTTCGGCCAACGGCATGCCGGCGCGCACGGTCACGACCAGTTCGCTCGGTTCGTAGCTGGCAATGCCGGTGAGTCCGGCCGTGGAGAGCGGCTCGCCCTCGGGCGGCGCGCCGTAGAAGTCCTTGGTGCCGCCGCCGCGGATGCGCAGGCGCGTGGCGTCGGCAGCCGCGGCTCGGATGCGATCGGCGATCTGGCTGAGGGCGGGATGCATGCGGGCGATCCTAACGTCAGCCAGCCGTTTCAATCGTCGAAGAAATGGACGGGCAGTCCTGACATTTCGACGCGCATCGACAGCACATGGCCCGACGCGGGCCGCTGTTCGAGCTCCGCGGCGGGCCGTCCGCGCCGTGCGCTCGTGACGAACAGGGTGCGCAGGTCGTCGCCGCCGAAGCAGGGCATGGTCGGACACTGCACCGGCGTGGCGAGTGCAGCGACCTGTTCGCCGCCGGGCGCAAAGCGCAGCAACTGGCCGCCCTCGTACATCGCGACCCAGTAATGGCCGTCGGCATCGATCGCGGCGCCGTCCGGCCGGCCCTGGTAGCGCAGCGGCGAGTCGGAAGTCCAGCCTTCGGGCTTGGCGGCGAACTGTTGAAACGCACGCGGACGCGACAGGTGGTTGGCCTCTGCCGACCAGTCCCATGCGCGCACCCGGTGCGCGGCGGTGTCGGCCCAGTAGAGGGTCGCGCCATCGGGGGAGAACGCAAGACCGTTGGCGGTGGTGGCACGGTTCGCCATCTGCGTGAGCACCGGCGCGCGGCCGCCGCGCGCATCGAGGCAGTAGAGCGCGGCGTTCGCACGGTCCTTCGCCTCGTTCAGGCTGCCGGCCCAGAAGCGGCCCCACGCATCGCACTTGCCGTCGTTGAAGCGCATGGTGCGCACGTCATGGTCGACATGCACGATGCGCGCGAGTTCGCCGCCCCAGTCTCTCGCGCGGTAGATGCCGTCGCGCAGCGCGATCACCAGGCCGCCGCTGCGTGCCGGCGCCATGCAGCCAGGCTCGGTGGGCAGCGCCCAGCGTTCGATCTTCGGGCTGCCGATGTCGCCCCGCGTTCGAAGCACCGCGCGGCCGGCAATATCGAGCCAGTAGAGCGCCCGCTCCTGCGGGTGCCAGAAAGGCGATTCGCCGAGTTCGCTCAGGCTGTCTTCGAGGGTGGTCCACATGGAATGCATTAAGCCTAAAAAAAAAGCCCGCTCGCGCCGGAGCGCTTGCGGGCTGAATATCCAGAGGAGACTCTCGCAGAAAAAATCTTCGGGCCAACGAACGGGCCGCACTCGGCAGCCCGCCGCTCGATCAACGGTTGTAGGCGGTCTCGCCGTGCGCCGAGATGTCGAGGCCTTCGCGCTCTTCTTCTTCGGTCACGCGCAGGCCGATGGTGAGATCGGCGATCTTGTAGGCGATGAACGCCACCACGCCCGACCACACGATGGTCAGCAGCACCGCCTTGAGTTGAATCCAGACCTGTGCGCCGATGCCGTTGGACACCACCGTGGCCGTGACCCAGTCGCCCACCAGGCCCGGGCCGCCGAGTGCCTGCGTGTTGAACACGCCGGTAAGCAGTGCACCGACGATGCCGCCGACGCCATGCACGCCGAACACGTCGAGCGAGTCGTCCGCGCCCAGCATCTTCTTCAGGCCGTTCACGCCCCACAGGCAGGCAAAGCCGGCGACGAAGCCGATCACGAGGGCGCCCATCAGGCCGACGTTGCCGGCTGCCGGCGTGATGGCCACCAGGCCGGCGACCGCGCCCGATGCGGCACCCAGCATCGAGGCCTTGCCGCGCATCATCGCTTCACC
>JANOCL010000021.1:0-81868 GCA_031412135.1 Variovorax sp.
CCGGCGTTGGCATTGCCGGTGTTGATCAGCATCGCGCGAATACCGAAGTCGCGCGCCAGATGCTCGCGGCACACCTGCACCGGCGCCGCGCAAAAGCGGTTCTGGGTGAACACGCCCCCGACGGCGGCGCCTTCGTCGATCAGCACCACCGTCAGGTCCTTGCGGTTGGCCTTGCGCACACCCGCCTCGGCAACGCCGATGCGGATGCCGGGCACCGCATGCAGTGCGGCAGGATCGGGCGCGGAAAGATTCACAGGCATGGTGTATTCCGTGCGGCTCAGCTGAGCTTGCCGTGGCAGTGCTTGAACTTCTTGCCGCTCCCGCAAGGGCACGGGTCGTTGCGGCCGACGCGCGCGAAGGCGGCGGCATCGGCGCCGAGCCCGGCCCCGAGCCCTGCGGCAGCCTGGCGACGCTGGCGTTCCTCGTCGACCCGGACCTCCACGTCGCCGGTTTCGGTGGGCGCGGTGTAGGTGATGTTGCTCAGGTTCTCGCCGCGGCTTTCCATCGCCTCGGCCGCCTGCTCGAGCTGCTCGCTCGACTGCACGCGCACCGTCATCAACTGGCGCGTGACCTCGTTCTTGACCGAATCGAGCAACTGGCCGAAGAGCTCGAAAGCCTCGCGCTTGTATTCCTGTTTCGGCTGCTTCTGCGCATAGCCGCGCAAGTGGATGCCCTGGCGCAAATAATCCAGCGAAGCCAGGTGCTCGCGCCAGTGGGTGTCGATGCTCTGCAGCAGCACCATGCGTTCGAACTGGGTGAAGTTTTCCTGCCCGATCAGCGCCAGCTTGGCCTGGAACGCTTCGTTCGCGGCACCGACCACCTTCTCGGCAATGTCGTCGTCGCCGATGGCAGTTGCCGCCTCCACGTCCTTCTGCAGCGGCATGTCGATGCCCCATTCGTCGGCCAGCACCTTCTCGAGCCCGGCAAGGTCCCATTGCTCCTCGACCGATTCGACCGGCACGTACTGGCGCACCAGGTCGTTGAAGCAGCCTTCGCGCAACGCGGCGATCTGCGCCGTCAGATCGCTCGCATCGAGGATGTCGTTGCGCTGCTGGTAGATCACCTTGCGCTGATCGTTGGAGACATCGTCGTATTCGAGCAGCTGCTTGCGGATGTCGAAGTTGCGCGCCTCGACCTTGCGCTGCGCGCTCTCGATGCTGCGCGTGACGATGCCGGCCTCGATCGCCTCGCCGTCGGGCATTTTCAGGCGGTCCATGATCGCCTTGACCCGATCGCCCGCGAAGATGCGCATCAGCGGATCGTCCAGGCTCAGATAGAAGCGCGACGAGCCCGGATCGCCCTGGCGGCCCGACCGGCCGCGCAGCTGGTTGTCGATGCGCCTGGACTCGTGGCGCTCGGTGGCGATGATGCGCAGGCCGCCCAGCGACTTGACGAACTCATGGTCCTTGTCCCACTGCGCGCGCAGCCGGGCAGCCTCCGTGGCCTTGGCTGCCGGGTCGAGCGACTCGTCGGCCTCGACCGCTTCGATCGCCTTCTCGACATTACCGCCGAGCACGATGTCGGTGCCGCGGCCCGCCATGTTGGTGGCGATCGTGATCATCTTCGTGCGGCCCGCCTGCGCCACGATGTCGGCCTCGCGCGCATGCTGCTTGGCATTGAGCACCTGGTGCGGCAAGTCGACCTTGGCGAGCAGGCCGTCGATGATTTCGGAGTTCTCGATCGACGAGGTGCCGACCAGCACGGGCTGTCCGCGCTCATAGCATTCGCGAATATCCTCGATCGCCGCTTCGAACTTCTCGCGGGTGGTCTTGTAGACGCGATCCAGCTGGTCTTCGCGGCTGCTCGGACGGTTGGGCGGGATGATCGTGGTCTCGAGACCGTAGATCTCCTGGAACTCGTAGGCCTCGGTGTCGGCCGTGCCGGTCATGCCGGCCAGCTTGCCGTACAGGCGAAAGTAGTTCTGGAAGGTGATCGATGCCAGCGTCTGGTTCTCGGCCTGGATCTCCACGCCTTCCTTGGCTTCCACCGCCTGGTGCAGACCGTCGCTCCAGCGGCGCCCGGTCATGAGCCGGCCGGTGAATTCGTCGACGATCACCACTTCGCCCTGCTGCACCACGTAGTGCTGATCGCGGTGGTAGAGATGCCGCGCCCGCAGCGCCGCATTCAGGTGATGCATCAGCGTGATGTTGGCCGGGTCGTACAGCGACGCGCCCTCCGGCAGAAGCTTGAACTCGGAAAGCAGCTGCTCCGCCCGTTCGTGGCCGTCCTCGGTCAGGAACACCTGGTGCGTCTTCTCGTCCACGGTGAAGTCGCCCGGCTTCGTGACGCCTTCCCCCGTGCGGGGATCGGCCTCGCCCTCCTGGCGGCTGAGCAGCGGCACGACCTTGTTGATGGCCAGGTACAGCTCCGTATGGTCCTCGGCCTGGCCGCTGATGATCAGTGGCGTGCGCGCCTCGTCGATCAGGATCGAGTCGACCTCGTCGACGATGGCGTAGTTCAGCTTGCGCTGCACGCGGTCCTGCGTCTCGTAGACCATGTTGTCGCGCAGGTAGTCGAAGCCGTACTCGTTGTTGGTGCCGTAGGTGATGTCGCTGTTGTAGGCCTGCTGCTTTTCCTCCCGCGGCATCTGCGGCAGGTTGATGCCGACGCTGAGTCCCAGAAAGTTGTAGAGGCGCCCCATCCAGCGGGCGTCGCGACTGGCCAGGTAGTCGTTCACCGTGACCACGTGAACGCCCTTGCCGGTGAGCGCATTGAGGTACACCGGCAGCGTGGCGGTGAGCGTCTTGCCCTCGCCGGTGCGCATCTCAGAGATCTTGCCGTTGTGAAGCGCCATGCCGCCCAGAAGCTGCACGTCGAAATGGCGCATCTTCATGACGCGCTTGGAGCCTTCTCGCACAACGGCAAATGCCTCCGGCAGCAGGTCGTCGAGCGATTCGCCACGCTCGTGCCGACCCTTGAACTCCTGCGTCTTGGCGCGCAGCGCTTCGTCGCTGAGCTTCTCGAAGTCGGGCTCGAGCGCATTGATGCGTTCGACCGTCTTGCGATACTGCTTGAGGAGCCGGTCGTTGCGACTGCCGAAAATTTGGGTCAGGAAGTTGGTGGCCATGCGAGCAGGTCGGCAGAGACCCCAACGCATGCGGGCACCGCGACCGAAATTCCTAAAAACAGGTGAAAGCAGGTGGGCGCACCTGGCGCAAAATCAACACGCCAAGGCAATCGAACCCGCCGGCGCGAACGCCGGCAAACCGGGCATTTTAGCCGCGTTGCCACTCTCGCCCTTGCGGGGCGAACTCTCGACGAACCTCTCCATGAACCGCCGCTTCAATCCCGTCAGCCTGCAGCAAGCCGCAGAGGGTTCGCCGACCCTCGCAAGCCTTGCCGCGCGGGCGCGAGACGCCGGCGAGCGCCTGCAGGCGGTGCTGGAACTGATTCCCCCCGAGATGCGCGGCGCGATTCAGGCCGGCCCGGTCGAAGGCGGCACCTGGTGCCTGCTGGTGCAAGGCAGCGCCGCCGCCGCCAAGCTGCGCCAGCTGCTGCCGATGCTGCAGGCGCGGCTCAAATCGTGCGGCTGGGAGGAGACGACGCTGCGCATCAAGGTGCAGGCGCGCCGCTGAGTCCGCGTTCAGGCCCGCGCGAAGAAGGCCTGCGCGAGCCGCACCCAGTAGGTCGAGCCCACCGGCAGCAGGGCATCGTTGAAGTCGTAGTTCGGGTTGTGCAGCTCGCACGGGCCCATGCCGTGGTACGTGGCTTCGCGATGGTCGCCGCCGCCGTTGCCCACAAACAGGTAACAGCCCGGCACTTTTTCCAGAAAGAAGGAGAAGTCCTCGGCGCCGCCCATCTGCGCGGTGTTGCGGATGACCCGGTCGGCACCGAACACCCGCTCGGCGACATCCGCTGCGAAGTCGGTCGGTTCGTCCCAGTTCACCAGCGGCGGATAGGCGCGCACGAACTGCAGTTCGCCGGTGCCGCCGTGCACCTTGGGCAGCGTTTCCGCCACTCGCCGCATGTTGGACTCGATGGCGTCCAGCACCTCGGTGCTGAAGGTACGCACCGTTCCACGGATCACCGCCTGGTCGGGAATCACGTTGTAGGCGTCGCCGGCATGCACCTGCGTCACCGACAGCACGGCGGTGTCGATGGGGGACTTGTGGCGCGAGATCAGCGTCTGCAGCACGCCGATCATCTCGGCGGCGATCACGATCGGATCGACCGCCTTCTCCGGCAACGCCGCATGGCCGCCGACGCCGCGCACGATGATGTCGAAGCGGTTGCTCGAGGCCATCATCGGCCCCTTGCGAAAGGCGAACTTGCCCGCCGGCAGGCCAGGCATGTTGTGGATGCCGTAGACCTCGTCGCAGGGGAAGCGCTCGAAAAGGCCGTCCTGCATCATCGCCCGGGCGCCGGCGTTGCCGCCCTCTTCCGCCGGCTGGAAGATGAAGTTGACGGTGCCTTCGAAATCGCGGTTCCGGGCCAGGTGCTGTGCTGCGCCCAGCAGCATGGTGGTGTGCCCGTCATGGCCGCAGCCATGCATGCGCCCCGGATGGACGGATGCATGCCCGAAGCGGTTGTGCTCCGGCATCGGCAGCGCATCCATGTCGGCGCGCAGCCCGATCGAGCGCGTGCCCGCACCGCGGCTGCCGCGCAGCACGCCGACCAGGCCAGTCTGGCCCAGGCCCCGGTGCACCTCGATGCCCCATTGCCCGAGCCGCTCGGCCACCAGGTCGGAGGTTCTGGTCTCCTTGAAGGCGAGTTCGGGATGGGCATGGATGTCCCGCCGCAACGCCGTCAGGTCGGCATGGGCATCTTCGATATCGGCGATCAGGCTCATTTCACTTGTTCCTTCACATAGGTGGCGATGTCTTGCGCAATCTGCGTCAGCGCATCTTGCAGCGCGCCGAAGCCGGCCGTGCGCTCCCGGGTCATTTCGTCCATGTACAGGCCGCGATGGATCTCGACTTGCAGGCTGTGGCGGCGCTCGGCCGGCCGGCCGATGCGCGCGATCAGCGCCACGCCCTTGTAGGGTTCGTTGATGGCGACGGTAAGGCCGCGCTGTCGCACTGCGTCGGCAACGAACGCGGTGAACTCGGGCGCGGCCGTGGTGCCATCGCGGTCGCCGAGAACGAAGTCCGCCAGCGGGCGATCGGTCTTGATCTGCAGGCCCTCGTAGGCATTGGCTGGCATGGAATGCAGGTTCAAGTGCCACACCGCACCGAAGCGGGCGTACGCCGCCTCGATCTGCTGGTACATCGCGGCGTGGTACGGCGCGTGAAAGGTCGCGATGCGGTTCTGCACTTCAGCCACGCTCAGCAGCCGGTCGTAGATCGGCTGGCGGCCGTTCTGGCCTGCATCGCGCCAGATGAGGCCGATGCCCAGCCGCGTCTTCTCGCCCGGATTCAGCATGGACGGCCACTCGCCCGCCAGCATGGCCGGATCGATGTCTTCCAGATCGCGGTTTGGGTCGATGTAGGCGCGCGGGAACTCGGCCGCCAGCAGGGTCGCACCGACCGAGGGCAAGGCCTGCCAAAGCACATGGACGTCGGTGTCCTCGCCCGCGCGCAACCTGTCGAACGGCAGCGCGTAGCCGAAATCGTCCGGGTACCGCACACCGCTGTGCGGCGAGTCGCAGATCAGCGGCACAGCCTCGCCTTGCGGCAGTTGCAGGGTATAGGGCGGGAACGGTGTCGGAACGCTGGGGAGAACGGGAGCGTGCATGGTCATTGCAAGATGGTGGCGCAGGGCTGGATGTCGTTGAGGTGGCACGCGCTGGCATGGCCTGATTGAAGTGTTTTCAAGGCCGGCACTTCGACCTTGCAGCGCGCCATCGCATGCGGACAGCGCGGATGAAAAGTGCAGCCGGACGGCGGCGCGAGCGGCGAAGGCAGCTCGCCCTTGATCGGCAGGTAGGCGCGGCGGCGCGTCTCGAGCGTCGGCAGTTCGGACAGCAGCGCCTGCGTGTACGGATGGTTCGGCGCGTTGAAGACCACGTCGGTCGGCGCCACTTCGACGATGCGCCCGAGGTACATGATTACCACCCGGTCCGACACGTGCCCCACCACGCCCAGGTTGTGGCTGATGAAGAGATAGGTCAGGTCGAACTCGCGCCGCAACGCGAGGAAAAGGTTCAGCACCTGCGCCTGGATCGACACGTCCAGCGCCGCCACCGCCTCGTCGCACACGATCAGTCGCGGCTTGAGCGCCAGCGCGCGGGCGATGCCGATGCGCTGGCGCTGCCCGCCCGAGAACTGGTGCGGATAGCGCTGGCCGTAGTCCGGATCGAGCCCGACCTGCCGCATCAACCCGGCGACGTACTCCGCCTTTTGCGACGCCGGCACGATGCCGTGCACCACCGGCGCCTCGCCGACGATGTCGAGCACCCGCATGCGCGGATTGAGCGACGCCATCGGGTTCTGAAAGATCATCTGCACGCCCAGGCCGTAGGCGTGGCGCTCGGCGGCACTCATGTCCTGCACGCGCTTGCCGTCGTAGCTCAACTCGCCGCGGGTCTGCGGGCTGATGCCGGCGATCACGCGGCCGAGCGTCGACTTGCCGCAGCCGGACTCGCCGACGACACCGATGACCTCGCCCGAGCGCACTTCCAGGTCCACGCCGGTCACCGCATGCACGACCGCCGGCCGGTTGCGGGCGCCCAGCAGGTTGGCCAGCCGGCCGGCGATATCGACCGGCTGCACGAATCGCTTTTCGATGCCCTTCAGTTGCAGCAGGGGTGCAATCGGTTCGAGGGTCTGTTCCATGCGCGTGCGTTTTTTCTTCAAGCGGTCAAGGCATGCCAGCAGCGCACCGTCTTGCCGGAATGGGCCGCTTCGGCCTGCGGCACCTGCAGGCAGGCGCCGCTCGCATAGCCGCAGCGCGGCCGGAAGGCGCAGCCCTGCGGGAGATGCAGCAGCGACGGCGTCATGCCGGGGATCTGCCGCAGCAGCGTGCCGTGCGTGTGGCGGGTGGGGATGGAGTTGATCAGCCCCAGGGTGTAGGGATGCGAGGGCTGGCGAATCACGTCGGCCGCGGCACCGCTCTCGACGATGCGCCCGGCATACATCACGGCGATGCGGTCTGCCAGGCCGGACACCACCGCCAGGTCGTGCGTGATCCAGATCATGGCGGTGCCGGTTTCGCGGCAGAGCTTCTGCACCTCGTAGAGGATCTGCGCCTGGATGGTGACATCGAGCGCCGTGGTCGGCTCGTCGGCAATGATGAGCTTCGGCCGGTTCAGCAGCGCAATGGCGATCGCCACGCGCTGCCGCATGCCGCCGGAGAGCTGGTGCGGATAGGCCGAAAGCCGCTCTTCGGGCGAGGGGATGCCGACCATGGCCAGCGCATCGCGGGCCCGCGCACGGGCGGCGGCAGCACCTACTTTCTCATGCGCATGAATGGCCTCGACCATTTGCGTGTCGATCCGCAGCACCGGGTTGAGCGTCATCATCGGGTCCTGGAAGATCATCGCGATCTCCTTGCCGCGAAGCTTCTGCAAACGCGATTCGGGTGCGCCGACCAGTTCCTCGCCCAGGTACCTTATGTGGCCGCCGGCAATGCGACCGGGTTCGTCGATGAGGCCGATGATCGAGAAGCCGGTGATGCTCTTGCCCGAGCCGGACTCGCCGACCAGGCCCAGGATTTCACCTGCGCCGACGCGCAGGTCCACGCCATCCACCGCCTTGACCACGCCACCGTGGGTGAAGAAATAGGTCTGCAGGCCCTCCACCTCCAGCACCGGGCCAGCTTCCTTTTCGATCGTCATTGGCTAGTGGGCATTGTGCGGATTCAGCACGTCGCGCAGATGGTCGCCGACGAGGTTGATGCCCACGATCGAAAGGGCCAGCGCGATGCCCGGAAAGAACGAGATCCAGTAGTGGCCCGACAGCATGAATTCGAAGCCGTTGGCGATCAGCATGCCGAGCGAAGGCTCCGTCACCGGAACACCCACGCCGAGGAACGACAGGGTCGATTCGAGCGCGATCGCATGCGCCAGGTCTATGGTCGCGATCACGATCAGCGGCGGCATGCAGTTGGGCAGCATGTGCCGAAAGAGCACGCGCGGCCAGCCGAGCGACATGCACTGCGCCGCCTCGATGTATTCCTTGGCACGCTCGACCAGCGCGGCCCCGCGCGCCGCCCGAGCGAAGTAGGCCCACTGGACGATGATCAGCGCGACGATGACCTTGTCGACACCCTTGCCGAGAATCGCCAGCAGAATGAGCGCGACCAGGATCGCCGGGAACGACAACTGGATATCGACGATGCGCATCAGGAGCGCATCGATCCAGCCGCCGAAATAAGCCGCTGCCAGGCCGACCGCACTGCCGATCGCCAGCGCCGCCGCCACCGAAATGCCACCCACCATCAGGCTGGTGCGCAGCCCGTAGAAGATGGACGAAAGCAGATCGCGCGCCTGCCCGTCGGTGCCGAGCCAATAGGTCATGGTGCCCGCTGCATCCTTGCTGCCGGGCGGGAGCTTGGAGTCGAAGATGTCCAGCGTGCCGATGTCGTATGGGTTCTGCGGCGATATCCACGGCGCCAGCACCGCCACGCCCACGGCCAGCAGCAGCAGGACCAAGCCGAACACCGCCAGCTTGCTTGCCATGAACTCGCGCCGGAACCGCTGCCACGGCGTCTCCGGCGGCGGCAGCACCACGGGGCCCTCTGCAATCACGATCGACTCCGTCATTGCGCTCATGCCTTCGCTCCCTGCAGCCGCACGCGCGGATCGAGTACCGAATAGAGGATGTCGACCGCCAGGTTCAGCATCACGAGAAAGAAGACGATCAGGATCAGGTAGGCGACGACCACCGGGCGGTCGAGCGTGATGATCGAGTCGAGCAGCAGCTTGCCCATGCCGGGCCAGGCGAAGATGGTTTCGGTGACCACCGCGAAGGCGACGACCTGGCCGAACTCGAGCCCGCAGACGGTGACGATCGGGATCATGATGTTCTTCAACAGGTGCACCCGCAGGATGCGGCTCCAGGCCAACCCCTTGGCACGCGCGAACTTGATGTAGTCCATCGGCAGCGCCTCGCGCGTGGCTGCGCGAGTGACGCGGATGATCAGCGCCGCCTTCGCCATCGCGATGGTCGCGGCCGGCAGCAGCAGGCGCGCCCAGCCGTCCAGAGTGAGCACGCTCAGGTCGACCGGCCCGACCATCACCGTCGCGCCGCGCCCGCTGGCCGGAAGCCAGCCGAGGTACACCGCGAACACCATGATCAGCATCAGCCCGACCCAGAAGTTCGGCAGCGAGAAGCCCAGCACCGAGCCGGTCATGATGCCGCGCGTGCTCAGCGCCTGTGGCTTGAGGCCGGCCCAGATGCCGAGCGGCACGCCGATCAGCACCGACAACAGCATCGATACGCAAGCCAGTTCCAGCGTCGCGGGCATGCGTTCGAGGATCAGGCCCATGGCCGATTGACCCGTGAGAAAGCTCTTGCCGAAATCGAGCCGCAGCGCATGCGACATGAAGATGCCGTACTGCTCCCATAGCGGCTTGTCCAGGCCGAATGAGCTGCGGATTTGCTCGCGCTCCAGTTCGGTCGCCTCGGCGCTCGCCATCATCGACACCGGGTCGCCGACCACGTAGAGCCCGACGAAGACCAGGCCGGACATGACGGCCATGACCAGCAGCGCCTGCAGCAGCCGACGAATGATGAAAGCCAGCATCGAGAGGCGCCGCCGCCCTTACTTGGCCGGCATTGCGTACTGCACCATCGTCTGCTGGTCGGCGCGGCCCTTGAAGCTGACGTCCTTCTTCATGGCCCAGACCGAATGCTCGAAGTGGATCGGCAGCATCGCGAAGTCGGCCATCGCGATCTCGCTGGCCTTGGCCAGCGCGGCGGCGCGCTTGGCGTCGTCCATCAGGTTGGCCGACTCGGCGACGTACTTGTCCATCTCCGGGTTGGAGTAGCGGCTGCGGTTGGTGGTGCCGACGCCCTTGTCCTTGTTGGGCGTCACCAGGAGCGAATTGAGCGTGTTCGACAACTCGCCCGTCGCGGTGCCCCAGCCGGCCAGGTAGGCGCTGTAGGCATAGCTGTCGCGGTTCTTGAAGAACACCGCCGGCGCGTTGGCATCGATGGACGTCTTCACGCCGATGCGCGTCCACATCGCGGCCAGCGTCTGCGCCACCTTGCTGTCGTTGATGTAGCGGCCATTGGGCGTGCCCAGCACCATCGTGAAGCCGTTCGGATAGCCGGCGGCCTTCAGCAGCGTCTTCGCCTTTTCCACATCGGCCTTCGGCGCGGTGACCAGGTTCTTGCTCGCGCCGAACATCGGGAACGGCAGCAATTGCGCGGCCGGCGTGCCGACGCCGCCCATGGTGCGTGCGACCAGCGCCGACCGGTCCACCGCCAGCGACAAGGCCTCGCGCACCCGCTTGTCGAGCAGGGGGTTCTTGCCGTTGGTGCCCTCGATGCCAGGCGTCTGCTCGCCGTTCTGATCGAGCGCCACGTAGATGACGCGGTTCGACGCCTTGGTCTCGACCGTCAGCTTCGGCTCTTTCTTGAGCCGCTCCAGGTCGTCGGTTGGCGGGTCTTCCACCAGATCGACGTCGCCGGCCAGCAGCGCGGCGACGCGGGCCGCAGGATTGCTGATCGGCCGGTAGATGACCTTGTCCCACGCCGGCGCCGGGCCCCAGTAGTGCGGGTTGCGCTCAAAGATGATCTCGGAGCCGCGCTTCCACGACACGAACTTGTAGGGGCCGGTTCCCACCAAGCCGTTGCCGGAATTCAGTTCGGTGGTCGTCTTGCCTTCAACCGCCGCGCCCGCAGCCGCCTTGGCCGACATGATCGGCAGCCCCACCATGTTGATGGCCAGCAGGGGGTACGGCTCGGACGTCGTGATGCGAACAGTCAGCGGGTCGGGCGCTTCGATCTTCTCGACCTTCTGCAGGTAGACCTTGAAGGACGACGGACTGTTGGGCACCTTGGCGACCCGGTCCATCGTGAACACCACATCGGCCGAGGTCATCGCGGAGCCATCGGAGAACTTCACGTTCGGCCGCAGCTTGAAGGTCCAGACCTTGCCGTCGGCGGTCCACGATTCTGCGAGGCACGGCGTGGAGGCCAGATCGGCATCGACACAGACCAGCGGATCGAACAAGGTCTGCGACAGCTGGATGTTCGGCGTCAGCGCGTGGTACTGCGGGTCCATCGAGGTCGGCTCGGTCTTCAATGCCACCACCAGGTCGCGCGCGAAGGCGCTGCCGGAGATTGCGGCGCCGGCGACGATCGTGGCGGACAGCAGCCAGGGCGCAGTCGGACGGCGGAACAAGTTTCCTTGCATGGGTAGGGTTCTCCAGAGCGGTTCGAGAAAAAGATGTTTCGGCGTACCGGACGGCTACGCAAGAATTGCACCACTTCAAGCCAGACCCGGCACACCGGGGGCTGTCGAAGGATAGGTTCCGCGCGGTTGCGGAGTAACCCGTGGTAACCCGCTCGCACCGCCTCACGGGCGTGTTCACGCAGGGCTATGCTCGCGCCCTCATGCCCTCGCTCGAAGCCTTTTCTTTCGTGCTGTGGCGGCGCGCTCTGGTCGCCGTTTTTGCACTCTGCGCTGTCCAGGTTTGCAACGCCTCCGCCTGCCTCGACACGGCGACACAAGCCGCCGCGCCGCCGCGTGCGTTGGCCCTGGCCGCCGCAGCACGGCAGGAGCATGCGGCCTTCGGCGCGCAGACGCTGGATGCCGAAGGCCGGCTCATCGAAGCCGGCTATTCGGAGGCCGAAGACACCGGCGCCCGCCTGCGCGCGTCGGCGCCATGGGAACGTGTGCTCGGCTACTGGAAGGCGGTCGATCCGGCGGACGGGCGCCTGCCGAACCTCGTGCGCTTCGGCGCGCTCCGGCCGGCGGACCGCATGCTTCTCACGCAAGCGTTGAACGAGGCCACCGCGGCGCACCTGCAGGGCCTCGGCGTGGGACTGGGCCAGGGTCTTGCTTCGCACGAACTGCGCGCGGTGCAGACCGCGTTGGCGCGCATCGCAGTGATCGACACGCCGTGGTCCGCAGCCTTCGTGAGCTGGCTTGCACGCGAGGCCGGGCTCGGCGAGGGAGAGTTCGCGTTTTCCGACGCGCATGCAGACTACGCGGGCGCCGCGTTCCAGGCCGGCAGCGACGAAGCGGCCGGTCTGGCAACCCGCTATGCGATGCGGGCCTGCGACCTCGCGCGGACGCCGCCACGGGTCGGCGATCTCGTCTGCCACGCACGCGGTGCCCGCGCCGCGCTTGACACCTTCGGCAAGATGGGCGATGTGCTTTCGACCCGCGGCACCGGCGGTGCTGCGCTGCCGATGCACTGCGACGTGGTTGCCGCGGTGGACGCTGCCGGCTTCGAAACCATCGGCGGCAACGTGCTCCAGTCGGTCAGCCGGCGCCGTCTCGTCTTTGCTGCCGGCACGCGCCTGCTGGATGGCAGCTACCTCCACGAAAGCTGCGCGGCCGGGCCACCGGCATGCATCGATCGGCACATGAGCCGGCAGCCCTGGTCCGTGTTGTTGCAATGGCGTTGAATTGCTTGTAGGACCAATAGCACTTTTGTATATGGGCGTGAGATATGCACGCGGTGTTTTCGCTGCGTGCTGCGAAACTTCCCCGCATGACGAACCTCTCTCCGATCGGCGAGCCGCAGCGCCCCGGCGGTGAACCGAGGCAAGGCGCCATTTGATGGCGACGATTTGTCCGAACTGCAGCACAAGCAACCGCACGCTCGCCAAGTTCTGCATGCGGTGCGTCACGCCGCTGGCAACGGCATCTGCGGGCGGCGCCATGGCCCTGGCGTTCGACCAGGAGCGCACCATCGCGTTCACGCGGGTTGCCAGCGAACGCGAGCGCAATGCCCGGTCCACGTTTGCGGAGCATGCGTTGCCCGAGGGCACGCTCATCGAGGACTTCGAGATCGTGCGGCAGATCGGCGAAGGCGGCTTCGGCATCGTCTACCTGGCCTGGGACGCAGCGCTCGAGCGGCATGTGGCGATCAAGGAGTACATGCCTTCGTCGCTGGCGGTGCGCGCCGAAGCTTCGCTGGAGGTGCGTACGCGGTCCAAGGGTGATCGCGACACCTTCGATGCGGGGCTGAAGAGCTTCGTCAACGAAGCCCGGCTTCTCGCGCGCTTCGATCATCCTGCGCTCGTGAAGGTGTTCCGCTTCTGGGAGGCCAACCGCACGGCATACATGGCGATGCCCTACTACGAGGGGCCGACGCTCAAGGCGGCACTGGCGAAGATGGGCTGCCCCGTGCCCGAAGAGCAGTTGCGCGAATGGCTGCATCCGCTGCTCGACGCGCTCTCGGCGCTGCACCGCGAAAACTGCTTTCACCGCGACGTCTCGCCCGACAACATCCTGCTCACCGCCGCGGGTCCGTTGCTGCTCGACTTCGGTGCGGCGCGCCATGTGATCAGCGACCGGACACAGGCGCTGACGACCATGCTCAAGCCCGGCTTCGCGCCCATCGAGCAGTACGGCGGCACCATGATGCAGGGCCCCTGGACCGACCTGTACGCACTGGCCGGTGTCGTGCACTACGCCATCACCGGGCGGTCGCCGGCGGCGTCGGTGGTGCGCGTGGTCAAGGACTCGGTGCGCCCGCTCGCAAGCACCCACGCGGGGGATTACAGCGATGGCTTTCTTCGCGCGATCGATGCCGCGCTGGCAGTGAAGCCCGAAGCCAGGCCGCAGGACGTGGCGCAGTTCCGCGCGCTGCTCAATGCCGGCCTGGCGCCGAACACCCCGCTGCCGGACGCGCAACCCGCAGAAGCTCCTGCCCTCGACGATCCTTTGGTGGAAGCAATTGCGCCGACCGTTCCGGCTGCCGTGCCAGTCGCATCCACTTCGCCAACGCGGCGCTGGAACAAGGCACTCCATGGACTGATGGCGCTTGCGTTGCTTGCCGGGGCAGCCGGTGCGGCGTGGTGGCTGACAGCGCGCCGCACGCCGGCGCTGGCGCCGAAAACGGTGCCGATGTCGGCGCCGGCGCCTGTCGCCAAAATGCCCACGCCCCCGCCCACGCCCCCGCCCACGCCCACCCCGATTCCAAGCCCTGCACCCATTCCCACGCCTGCACCGGCACCGATCCCGGCGCCTTCGGCATCGCCTGAAATCCCGCCCCGCCCGGCGCCCCAGACAGCGCCACCGGTGAAGCGCGCGAAGCCGCCGGCACCTGCCAGTACGCCGGCTGCGGAAACCAACCGCCCGGCACCCGCAAAAGCTGAGCCAGCGCCTGCTCCCCAAGAGAAAAGCCGGCCACCGAGATGCGCCGACCTCATTTTGAAGTCATCGCTCGAACCCCTGAATCCCGAAGAATTCGCATACCTGAAAAGAGAATGCCGATGAACCGTCGCACCCCCAACTTTTCTTCGCTGCTTGGCCTTTTGATGGGCGCCGCCGCCGCGGTCGTTCTGGCCGGCTGCGGCACGCAGCCGGTGGTCGCTGTGAGCAACGACGCCCTGCCGTTCAACCAGGCCATCGTCGTGGCGACCGACGCGCTGGTGCAGCAGACACAAACGATGTCCGGCTTCCTGGCCAAGGTCGATGCAAAGCTCAACAAGCGCGCGGTGGTACTCGACCCCACGCTCGACGCCGGCACCGGCGAACAGACGGCCGCGACGCAGCTTCTCGATCGGACGGTTGCCGAACACATCGCGCGCAACTTCGACCACATCGAGGTGATTCCCTTCCAGGCGGCCAACCTGTCGAAGGCGCAGTACCTGCTCACGGGCACGCTGGTGCGCTCGCAGGGCGCTTACCGCCTGAACCTCGCGCTCGTGGACGCCAAGGGCGGCGTGGTGGTGGCCCAGTCGTCGGCGCTCGCGCGTGCGGACGGCGTCGACATGCGCCCGCTGGCCTACTACCGAGACAGCCCGGTGATGGTGAAGGACAAGGTCGTTGACGGCTATGTGCGCACCAGCCGGACGGCGCCGGGACAGAAGGCGGATGCCGCGTATCTCGAGCGCATCGCCACGGCCGCGGTCATCAACGACGCGACGATCCTCTACAACGCGCAGCGCTACAAGGAAGCGCTGGGCCAGTACCGCAGTGCGCTGGCAATGCCGGCAGGGGACCAGATCCGGGTGCTCAACGGCATCTATCTCAGCACCGTGAAACTCGGTCAGACCGCCGAGGCCGAAGAAGCCTTCGGACGGTTGGCGGCCTACGGCATCGCCAACAACAACCTGGGCGTGAAGTTCCTGTTCAACCCGGGCAGCACTGACTTCTGGGCCGACCCCAAGGTGACCAGCGCCTACGGCATGTGGCTGCGCCAGATCTCGAGGCAAGGCGGCATCGCAAAGGTCTGCATGGACATCGTGGGCCACACCAGCAAGACCGGCCCGGAGGCAGTGAACGACAGCCTGTCGCTCAAGCGTGCGCTCTACATCAAGCAACGGCTGAGTGCAGAGTCGATCGAAGTCGCCAATCGCACGCGTCCGCAAGGCATGGGTTCCAGGCAGAACATCGTCGGCAGCGGCACCGACGACGTCGAGGACGCGCTCGATCGCCGGGTCGAGTTCACGATCGTGGAGTGCGCCAGGTAGCGCTGACGCGCAATCCAGTCGCGCCGCGCATTCCCGACTGCGCACCGCTCAGGCCGCGTCTTCCTTGGCCGGCGCGTCTGAAAGGACGAGCGCGGCCCGGTACGCCGAGCGGCCGGCGACCTTGGTATCTGTCGCGAGCTGCTTCCACAGCTTTTCGCGCTCGTATGGCGTCTGGGCGGTTTCAGGCTTGAGCAACCTCTGCGTGATGCTGAGCAATGCCTCGGTCGATTTGAGACACAGGCGAATGGCACTCAGCTGAGGCCGCGCTCTGCAGGCAGACTGTTCCAGCCGATGGATGCGATCGGCCTCTGCGGCCTCCAGTGGCATCAGATCGGTGGGATTCGAGAAGGTGATTTCGGGCTCATCGTCCAGCAGTTGCAGCATCGCGTTGTCCACGTTCCCGATTGCGCTCTCGACGCAATCCTGCGGCGACGCGTGGGCGAGCCGAACTGCAATTCGCGGCGCCGGCACCTGCATGCGGCGCACAGCCAGTCGCCCCATGAGCGCTTTGACTACCGCGATGGACAACTGCTGGAGACCCGTGCGCTGCACCTCGGTAAGTTGCCGCGGCCGGCCATCCATGACGCACAGCGTACCGATCCGGAGGCCATCGGGCATGCACAAGGGCGCGCCTGCGTAGAAGCGTACGTCCGGGCGGCCGGTGACGAGCGGGTTGTCCGCGAAACGCGAGTCCCGCGCGGCGTCGGCCACCTCGAACACACGATCATCCAGCACTGCATGCGCGCAGAACGCAATGTCGCGAGGGCTCTGCGTAAGCCCTGGCAAACCGACGTTGGCCTTGAACCATTGCCGCTCCGTATCGAGCAACGAGACCAGCGCGGCGGGGGTGCCGCAAATGATGGACGCGGCCCGGGCGAGGGCATCGAACTCTGCCTCGGGTTCCGTGTCGAGAATTTCCAGGTTTAGCAGCGCACTCAGGCTTGCTGCTTCGTTACTTCGCTTTTGCGCGGACTGCATGGTCATCCCGATGCGCGCAACGTGGGCGCGACTGACATTGTTTTTCAAGGCATGTCGAACCCTTGCGCCAGGACCTTCAAAGGCGCGGTGTTGCAAAGGGGTTCGCTCTTGCGGCATTGTGCGTGCGCGATGTCGCGCATTGACCGAGTTCCCGGGACGACGGCAGGATTTCTCGTTCAGCCGTGAAGGAATTGCGGGCGCCGCCGGCGCGCGGGCCCAAGGGAATCCGCCGGGACGACGGGTATGGAGACGTTGGGTGGTGCCGCTTGTCGGAATCGAACTGACGACCTACCGCTTACAAGGCGGTTGCTCTACCAACTGAGCTAAAGCGGCACTGAAAGGTGCTGTTGATTTTAGCGGCGCGAACGGGCCGCGTTTCCTCGCTACTTGATGCGCTTGAGCGAGGGCCGCGAGCCGCCGCTGTTCGGCGGCCGTGGCGGGTCGCCGTCTTCATCGGACGCTGCTGCGCCCGTGTCTTCCGGCGCACTGTCGTCGAGGCTTTCACCCGGAACCAGCTGGACGACCTTGCCGCCATCGCCTTCCGTACCGCGGGAGGCATCGCGCAGCGTCGGGCGCGACGCAGCGGGGGACGCGGCTGCCGGCGCCGCGGCACTGCCGTCGCCTGCCGGGAGAGCCACCGCGGGCGGTGCAGGGAACGCCATGCCCTGCCCGTTCTCGCGCGCATAGATGGCGATCACACGGCCCACCGGCACGCTGATCTCGCGTGCGGAGCCGGCGAAGCGCGCCTTGAACTCGATGAAGTCGTTGCCGAGCTTGAGCGAGCTGGTCGCGTCGAAGCTGATGTTGAGCACGATCTCGCCGTTTTTCACGTATTCGCGCGGTACCTGCACGGTGTCGTCGACCTGCACCGCCACATACGGCGTGAAGCCGTTGTCGGTGCACCACTCGTACAGCGCCCTGATCAGGTACGGCCGGGTGGAAGAAGAGTCGAGCGCATTGATCATGAAAAACGGCGCCGAATGCTCACTTGCGCATGACTTTCTCGGACGGCGTCAGCGCCTCTATGTAGGCCGGACGCGAGAAGATGCGCTCGGCGTACTTCAACAGCGGCGCGGCGTTCTTGCTCAGGTCGATGCCGTAGTAGTCGAGGCGCCAGAGCAGCGGCGCGATGGCAACGTCCAGCATCGAGAAATTGTCGCCCAGCATGTACTTGTTCTTGAGGAACACGGGCGCGAGCTGCGTGAGCCGGTCGCGGATGTGCGAGCGGGCTTTTTCGAGCGCCTTCTCGTTGCCCTTGGTGGTCCGGTTTTCGAGCGCGGCGACGTGCACGAACAGCTCTTTTTCGAAATTGAGCAGGAACAGGCGCACGCGGGCACGGTCGACCGGGTCTCCGGGCATCAGCTGAGGATGCGGGAAGCGTTCGTCGATGTACTCGTTGATGATGTTCGACTCATACAGGATGAGGTCACGCTCGACCAGGATCGGTACCTGGCCATAAGGGTTCATCACGCTGATGTCTTCGGGCTTGTTGTAGAGATCGACATCGCGGATCTCGAAATCCATGCCTTTCTCGAACAACACGAAGCGGCAACGATGGGAAAAGGGGCAGGTCGTTCCTGAATACAGCACCATCATGGCGAAAGACTCCTAAAAATTAAAAAGAGTGGGCATGCACAACGGCAACCCACTCCACAAGCACGCGCGTCCGGCAATGCCGGGCCGCGTTCTCACATTTACTTCACGTCTTTCCAGTAAGAGGCATTCAGGCGCCATACGAAGACCAGTCCGATGAGCATGAACAGCAGCACCCAGACGCCTACGCGCACGCGCGTGTTCTGGGCGGGCTCGGCCATCCATTGCAGATAGCTGACGAGATCGCCCATTGCCTGGTCGTACTGCAGCGGCGTCATCGTGCCGGGCGTGACCTGCTCCCAACCCCTGACCACCTGCATCTTTTCACCATGAGATTCGGCCGTGCCCATGACGGGGCGGCGCTCGCCCTGCAACTCCCACAGCACATGCGGCATGCCTACGTTGGGGTAGGCGAGGTTGTTCCAGCCGGTGGCCTTGGTGTCGTCGCGGTAGTAGGTGCGCAGGTAGGTGTAGAGATAGTCGGCGCCGGTGGCGCCGTGCGCGGAGCGCGAACGTGCCACCAGCGTGAGATCGGGCGGCACGCCACCGAACCATTCCTTGGCTTGGCGCGGATCGAGATTCGCCTTCATCGTGTCGCCGACCCTGTCGGTCGTGAACAGCAGCTTGTCCTTGATTTGCTGCTCGGAAATGCCGATGTCCTGCAGCCTGTTGTAGCGCATGAAGGCAGCGGAGTGGCAGTTCAGGCAGTAGTTGACGAACAGCTTGGCGCCGTTTTGCAGCGCCGCAAGATCGTTCGTCTTGTTCGGGGCCTTGTCCCAGACGATGCCGCCTTCGGCAGCATGGGCGCCGGCAGCAAAGCCGAGCGCTGCAATCAACGTGAGGATGAGTTTCTTCATTCTTGTGTTCTTCCGTTCAATGCGCCGCGAACGTCACGCGCTCGGGCACCGGCTTGAACTCGCCGAGGCGGCTCCACCACGGCATCAGCAGGAAGAAACCGAAATAGAACAGGCTGCCGACCTGCGACACACGCTCGCCGATGGCAGAAGGCGGCTGCACGCCAAGGTAGCCGAGGATCAGGAAGTTGATGACGAAAACGCCATACATGTACTTGTGCCAGCTGGGCCGATAACGTATCGACCTGACGGGGCTGTGATCCAGCCAGGGCAGGAAGAACAGGATGATGACCGCGCCGCCCATCACGACCACGCCCCAGAACTTGGCATCGATCATCAGCATCAGCACCGCGACGGCGACCGCTGCGACGACGACAGCGCCCTTGAACAGCGCCGGGATGCGGGCCTTCCACACGCCGAAGACGGCGGCGGCCACGACACAAGCGATCAGCGCGTACATCATCTCGCTGGTGATTGCGCGCAGCATCGAGTAGTAAGGCGTGAAGTACCACACCGGCGCGATGTGGTTAGGGGTCTTGAGCGAATCGGCCGGGATGAAGTTGTTGTATTCCAGGAAATAGCCGCCCATCTCGGGCGCGAAGAAGATCACGGCCGAGAAGATCGTGAGGAACACCACCACGCCGAAGATGTCGTGCACCGTGTAATACGGATGCGACGGAATGCCGTCGACCGGGTGGCCGTCGGGGCCGCGATTGGCCTTGATCTCGATGCCGTCGGGATTGTTCGAGCCCACTTCATGCAAGGCGATCAGGTGCGCCACCACCAGGCCCAGCAACACCAGCGGCACGGCGATCACGTGGAAGCTGAAGAAGCGATTGAGGGTGGCGTCGCTCACCACGTAGTCGCCGCGGATCAGCAGCGCCAGGTCGGGCCCGATGAACGGGATCGCGGCGAAGAGGTTGACGATCACCTGAGCACCCCAATAGCTCATCTGGCCCCAGGGCAGCAGGTAGCCCATGAAGGCTTCGGCCATCAGGCACAGGAAGATTGCGCAGCCGAAGATCCAGATGAGCTCGCGCGGCTTGCGGTAGCTGCCGTAGATGAGCCCGCGGAACATGTGCAGGTACACCACGATGAAGAAAGCCGATGCGCCCGTGGAGTGCATGTAGCGGATGAGCCAACCCCACGGCACGTCGCGCATGATGTATTCGACCGAAGCGAACGCCTGCGCCGCATCGGGCTTGTAGTGCATCGTCAGGAAGATGCCCGTCACGATCTGGATCACGAGGACTAGCATGGCGAGCGAGCCGAAGATGTACCAGAAGTTGAAGTTCTTCGGCGCGTAGTACTTGCCCCACTGCTCGTTCCAGAGCTTGGTCAGCGGGAAGCGGTTGTCGACCCAGTTGAGCAGCTTCTCGCCGGCCGGCGCGTTGGGCGAGATCTCGTTGAATTCAGCCATCTGCTTTTTCCTCAGGCCTTCTTGTCGTCGCCAATCAGGAGGCGCGTGTCGGAAAGGTACATGTGCGGCGGCACGGGAAGGTTGTCGGGTGCGGGCTTGTTCTTGAAGACGCGGCCGGCCAGGTCGAAAGTCGAGCCGTGGCAAGGGCAAAGAAAGCCGCCTTCCCAGTTGTCGGGCAGCGAAGGCTGCGGACCTGACTGGAGCTTGTCGATGGGCGAGCAGCCGAGGTGCGAGCAGATGCCGACGACGACCAGCAGGTCGGGCTTGATCGAACGGCCCTCGTTGCGCGCGTATTCCGGAGTGAACTCGTCCGGGTTGCGTTGGGATTGCGGATCTGCGAGCTGGCCGTCGAGCTTGGGCAGTGCGGCAACCTGTTCGGGCGAGCGCTTCAGTATCCACACGGGCTTGCCACGCCATTCGACCGTCAATTTCTCGCCGGGCTGCATCGCACCGATGTCGACCTCGATCGGCGCACCGGCCGCCTTGGCTTTTTCGGACGGCTGGAAAGTGCTCACGAAAGGGATGACGGTTGCCACGCCGCCTACGGCGCCGGCACAGCCGGATGCAATCAACCACGTCCGCTTGCTGCTGTCGATCCGTTTGCGGCCGACGGAAATGTCACTCATGGGGGTCCTCAATTTACTTCGCTGGAGCCTGGGGTCAGCCCGCGATTGTAGCGGGGCGAAGTCGGCCTCTTCAACACGTGGCCGGGCGCGCGGGCCTCGTTTGCGCATGCAGCACGGTCGGCACTGCGATGGTGGCGCCCGTGCTCGCGAAGGCATACTCGGCGGCTCCACCACCACCGGCTCCAGCAGCCCTTCGAATCATGAGCATACTCAGCGAGTTCAAGGAATTTGCGGTCAAGGGCAACGTTATCGACCTTGCTGTCGGCGTGATCATCGGTGCGGCTTTCGGCAAGATCGTCGACTCGCTGGTCGGCGACGTCATCATGCCGCTTGCCGGCCTGGTGTTCGGCAAGCTCGACTTCTCCAACCTCTACCTGGTGCTGGGCACCGTACCGGCCGGCGTGGCCAACAATCTGGCCGACCTGAAGAAGGCCGGGGTGCCGGTGCTGGCCTACGGCAACTTCATCACCATCGCGGTGAACTTCGTGATTCTGGCTTTCATCATCTTCATGATGGTCAAACAGATCAACAAGCTGCGCAAGAAGCAGGAAGCAATGCCGGCTGAAGTGACGCCGCCCGAAGACACCGCCCTGCTGCGCGAGATCCGCGACAGCCTCAGGCGGGTCTGAACGCCAGGGCGCGCGCCATCCGGATCGCTTCGATCAGGCTTGACGCGTCGGCCCTGCCGGTGCCCGCGATGTCGAATGCGGTGCCGTGGTCGGGGCTGGTGCGCACCAGCGGCAGTCCGAGCGTCACGTTCACGCCCTTGTCGACGCCCAGGTACTTGACGGGTATGAGTCCCTGGTCGTGGTACATCGCGATCACCGCATCGAATTCGCCTGCGCGCTGACCTGTCGCACGCGCCCTCATGAAGACGGTGTCGGGCGCATGAGGCCCGCTCGCATCGATCCCTTCGACGCGGGCGGCTTCGATGGCCGGCAAGATGATGTCCCGCTCTTCAGAACCGAACAGTCCGCCCTCTCCGGCATGCGGGTTGAGCCCGGCAACCCCGATCTTCGGTGCGCGGCCCAGCAACCCTGACAGCGCGAAGTGGGCAATGCGCAGGGTCTGGAGTACGCCATCGAATGTCACCGCCTCGATCGCCGAGCGCAGTGACATATGGATGCTCACCAGCACGGTTCGCAACTCGTCGTTGGCGAGCATCATGCGAACCGGCAGTTCGGCCACGGACTTGCGGAGATGGGTCGCGGCTTCCGCCTGGAGCAACTCCGTATGGCCGGGAAACGCAAAGCCGGCGGCGGCAAGCGCCTCCTTGTGCAGCGGCGCGGTGACGATGGCGGCGACTTCGCCGCGCAGCGCGGCGCGCGCCGCCCACACCGCGCAATCGCCGGCAATGCGGCCTGCAGCGATGCTGACCTTGCCGAGCACGATGCTGCACTCGGACGGAGCGACCGCCTGCAGAACGGGTACGCAGCGCGGCGGCGCATCCATCGCCTCGCAAGGCGCGTTCAACAAGGCGACCGGAAGCGCCAGGCTGCCCGGCGCCGCGAGTGCCTGTGCCGCACGCCGCAAGGTGCCCACGTCGCCCGCCACGAAGCAGCCGCGCAGGATGGCCGGTGCGTCGCGAAAAGCCTTGACGATGATTTCCGGTCCGATGCCCGCCGGGTCGCCGAGCGTGATGACCAGTGGGGCAATGTCGCTTTTCACGCCGGGTTGTCGATGTCGATGAACTGGTGCGCGAGGCCGAGCTGTGCGGCCACATGCGCAGCCGCCGCCGGCGCGCCGTAGCGCTCGGTCGCATGGTGACCGCAGGCGAGGAACGCAACACCCATTTCGCGTGCGTAGTGCGCCTGGGGCTCCGAAATCTCGCCCGTGATGAAGGCGTCCGCGCCTGCGGCAATGGCCGCCTCGAAGTAGCTCTGGGCGCCGCCCGTGCACCAGGCCACCTGCCGTATCGGGCGCTGCGCGGTGTCGACCAGCGTGACCGGCTTTCCGAGCGCCTTCTCCACGTGGGCGGCCAATGCCTTGCCGCTCGCGAAATCCTCCCCGTTGTCGCGCCCGCCGATAAAGCCGATTTCCTGCTCCCCGAAGCGGCCCGCAGAGCCGGCCTGCGCCACCAGCCCCAGTTGCAGGCCGAGCTGCGCGTTATTGCCGAGTTCGGGGTGGGCATCGAGCGGCAGGTGGTAGGCGAACAGGTTCACGTCGTCACCGAGCAGCAAGCTGAGCCGCTGCTTCATCCAGCCGGTCACGCAGGCGTCCTGCCCGCGCCAGAAGAGACCGTGGTGCACGAAGATGGCGTCGGCTTCGGCATGGATTGCCGCTTCGATCAGCGCCCGACTCGCCGTCACGCCCGAGACGATCTTGCGCACCGTCGTGCGGCCTTCTACCTGCAGGCCGTTCGGGCCGTAGTCCTTGAAGCGGCCAGGCGCCAACAACAGGTCGAATGCATGCAGCAGTTCATGGCGGGTCGTGCTCATGGAAGCGATTGTCTCAGCCCCACGCTGCGCGACAATCGGGGCTTTAGTCCGACCCCAACGCCATCCATGAAACGCACCTGGCTGCTGTTCGCCCAAGCCGTGACCGTCCTGCTTGCGGCCTATTTCGTCGTTGCCACGCTCAAACCCGACTGGATCGGCCGGCGCGTGACTTCGCTCGGCGGCGTGGTTTCGGTGATCCAGGCGCCGAGCGCCAGCCCGGCAGCCATCGCAGCGGGAAGCCTGAGCGCTGCCGCAAAGAAGGCCTCGCCAGCCGTGGTGAGCATCAACACCAGCAAGTCCGCGCGGCGCAACCCGCGCAGCGACGATCCGTGGTTCCGCTTCTTCTTCGGCGACCAGGGCGGCGACCAGCCCCAGGTTGGGCTGGGCAGCGGCGTGATCGTGAGCACCGACGGCTACATCCTGACCAACAACCACGTGGTCGAGGGCGCAGACGAAATCGACGTCACGCTCAACGACAGCCGGCGCGCACGCGGCAAGGTGATCGGCACCGACCCCGACACCGACCTGGCCGTGCTGAAGATCGAACTCGACAAGCTTCCGGTGATCGTGCTGGGCAATTCAGACGCGCTGGAGGTGGGCGATCAGGTGCTCGCCATCGGCAATCCGTTTGGCGTCGGCCAGACCGTCACCAGCGGCATCGTGTCGGCGCTCGGGCGCAACCAGCTCGGCATCAACACTTTCGAAAACTTCATCCAGACCGACGCTGCCATCAACCCGGGCAATTCGGGCGGCGCACTGATCGACGTGAACGGCAACCTCGAAGGCATCAACACCGCCATTTATTCGCGCTCGGGCGGCAGCATGGGCATCGGCTTCGCCATACCGGTGTCGACCGCCAAGCAGGTGCTTGAAGACATCGTGAAAGAGGGAAAGGTGACACGCGGATGGATCGGCGTGGAACCGAACGATCTCTCGCCCGAGCTGGCAGAAACCTTCGGCATCAAGGCCAACAAGGGCGTCATCATCACCGGCGTGCTGCAGAACGGCCCGGCGGCACAGGCCGGCGTGCGCCCGGGGGACGTCATCACCGGCGTCGCCGAGAAGCCGATCGGGAACGTGCAGGAACTGCTGAGTGCGGTGGCGGGGCTTCGGCCAGGCAATGCGGCACGGTTCGCGCTGCAGCGCGGAAACGACAAGATGGAACTCGACGTCACGCCGGGTCTGCGACCCAAGACGCCGATCCGCCGCGCACCACCCGAAACCGAATAGGCGCCACCGAACGGCGGTGGTTCAGGACTGCGCCGAGTCGGCGCTTTCTTCCGGCGCCTTGCTGTGCTTGACGAAGTAGCGCGCCGCGACGATGCCGACCTCATACAGCAGGCACATCGGGATCGCCAGCGCCAGTTGCGACACCACATCCGGCGGCGTGAGTACCGCGGCCACCACGAAGGCCAGCACGATGAAGTAGCCGCGGAAAGCGCGCAACTGCTCGATCGTGACCATTTCGAAGCGCACCAGCAGCATCACGACGATAGGCACCTGGAAGGCGACGCCGAATGCGATGTAGAGCGAGAGGATGGACTCCACGTACGAAGAAATGTCGGGCGTTGCCGCCACGCTCTCCGGCGTGAACCGCTGAATGAAGCCGAACATCTTGTCGAGCACGAAAAACTGCACAAATGCGATGCCCGCATACGCCAGGAAACTGCCGAAAGTGATCAGCGGCACGGCGAACTTCTTTTCGTGGCTGTAGAGGCCGGGTGCGACGAACATCCAGCACTGGTACATGAGCCAGGGCAAGGCGAGCAGCACCGCCGCCATCATCAGCACCTTGAGCGGCACGAAGAAAGGCGAGAACACACCGACCGCAATCAGCTTCGCGTCAGGCGGCATGTGGGCCCGGATCGGCACCGCGATCAGGTCGATCAGGCCGCTCGGGCCGGGCCAGATCGCGAGCAGGATGCCGGCCACCGCGAGCCCGTAGACGCAATACAGGAGCCTGTCGCGCAACTCGACCAGGTGCGCAACGAAAGGCTGCTCGGTGCCGGCCAGCTCGTCTTCTTTGTTCTTTTCGGGGGAATCGGCCATGTGGTGGCGCTGCGGACGGGCGTTCGGGGCGCGCTCGGCGCGGCCGGACCGGCGTTGCGGCTAGTTGATTTTGTGAGGGCGGTAACGCGCCACGCGCGCTGCGCCCGAGAGCGCGCGGGTACGCACGCCGTTGCGTGCCTTGTACCACTGCGGCGTGGCGCCCTGCTTCAGGCGCCATTTCTTGCGGGGATGCTTGTACTCGGGGAATGACGGTGTGGGTTCCGCCAGTTCCGAAAGGGTCTGGCCGCTCTCCGAGAACTGCTTCTCGAAGTCGCTCGCACCGGTCTGGATGCTGTTCTCGACATCGCGGGCAGCGTCCTGCACCGTGTCCTTCATCTTGCGCAGCTCGTCCAGGTCCATCGAACGGCTGACCTCGGCCTTGACGTCGTTCACGTAGCGCTGCGCCTTGCCGAGCAGAGTGCCGACGGTGCGCGCCACGCGGGGCAACTTGTCGGGCCCGATGACGATCAGCGCGACCGCGCCGATCAGCGCAATTTTCGAGATGCCGAGGTCGATCACGGACGAACTTCGATCAGGACTTCTGCCGCGCTTCGACGTCGATGGTCGACTTGTCGACCGCGGTATTGCCGGTCACCTGCGCGTTGGGCGTCGCAGCCGGCGTCTCGGAAGTCGAGCCGTCTTTCATGCCGTCCTTGAAGCCCTTGACCGCACCGCCGAGATCGCCGCCCATGTTGCGCAGCTTCTTGGTGCCGAAGATCATCACGACGACGAGCAGCACGATCAGCCAGTGCCAAATGGAAAATGAACCCATGGGGAGTACTCCTGAAGAATGTGAATGATTTTAGTCGGCGCGGCGTTCGCCACCCGCGGTACGCAATATCAACCCTTGAGCCAGGGCCTTGGTCCGCCCATGACGTGGACATGGAGATGCTGCACCTCCTGCCCGCCTTCGGCGCCGGTGTTGACCACGATCCGGAAGCCGCCCTCGGGATAAGGCCGGCAGCCCTGCTCGGCAGCCAGCTTCGGCGCCAGCGTCATGATGCGGCCCAGCAACGCCGCGTCGCCGGCCGTGACCTGCGCCATCGACGGGATGTGGCGTTTGGGCACGAGCATGAAATGCACCGGCGCCCAGGGCGCGATGTCGTGGAAACCGAACAGCTCGTCGTCCTCGTAGACCTTGCGCGACGGGATCTTGCCCTCGACGATCTTGCAGAAGATGCAGTTGGGGTCGTGCAGCATTTCAGACGCCATTGGCAGGTTCCATCGGTCGACCCGCGTTCATCCGCACCATCCCCTTGACGATGCGGTAGAGAAACCAGAGAGAAATCAGCGCCCAGGCAATCCAGCCCGGCACCAGCAGCAGCAGCCACAGCCACGAGGTCAGCAGGTACAGCACGCCGGCCCACAGTACGGACCGGATGCGCCAACTGAAATGGGACGCCTGCCAGCTGCCGGCAGCGTCGTCGCGCTTGACCAGGTCGATCACCAACGCGATCAGCAGCAACGCAATGGAGGCCTGGGCGCCCGGCAGCACGGCGCCGACCGCGACCACCAGATGCAGGATGTAGCTGGCCCAGCCCCAGGTCTTGAGCGAGCTGTTGGGTTCCACGGTCACGATGTCGTTGTGGGGCAAGATGTCCTCTCAGTCCTTGGAAGCTTCGCGATCCTGCGCCTTGCGCAGGGCCTTTTCCTCGATGCCGCTGGTGCCTTCGCGTCGCTCGAGTTCCGCCACGACGTCGCGTGGCGAAAAACCGTAGTGCGCCAGCGCCACCATGCTGTGGAACCACAGGTCGGCCACTTCGTTCACTATTTTCGCGCGGTCGCCGCCGTGATCGGCGTCTTTCGCGGCCATGACCACCTCGGTGGCCTCTTCGCCGATCTTCTTCAGGAACGCGTCGGGTCCGCGTTGCAGCAGGCGGGCCACATAGCTTTTCTCGGCATCGCCGCCGCGGGCCGGCAGGCGGCTCTCGATGGTCGCCGCCAGCCGGGCCAGCACATCTTCCGCATTGGGAGCCGGCGTGTCGTCGTTGCGCATGCTGTTCATGATTTGTAGATCGACGCCGGATCTTTCAAGACCGGCTCGGTGACTGTCCACTGCCCGTTCTCGTATTTGCTGAAGAAGCAGCTGTGCCGTCCCGTGTGGCAGGCGATTCCAGGGGCATGGCCGAGCTGGGTGACCTTGAGCAGGACCACGTCGTTGTCGCAGTCGAGCCGGATCTCGTGCACCGTCTGCACGTGGCCGGACTCCTCGCCCTTGAACCACAGCTTGCCGCGCGAGCGGCTGAAGTACACGGCACGGCCCAGCTCGGCGGTCTTGGCGAGCGCCTCACGGTTCATCCAGGCGAACATCAGCACATCGTTGCTGCCGTGCTCCTGCGCGATCACCGGCACAAGGCCGGCTGCGTCCCACTTCACGTCGTCGAGCCAATTCATGGCGGCATTGTCGGCGGTCGGGATGCCGGTATTCACAGACGCACCGGAATTCCGCGCGCCGCCATGCGGGCCTTGGCTTCGCCGACCGTGTGCTCGCCGTAGTGAAAGATGCTGGCCGCGAGCACTGCATCGGCGCCACCCTTCTGGACGCCATCCGCCAGGTCGTCGAGGCTGCCGACGCCGCCCGATGCGATGACCGGCACGTCGACCGCATCGCTTACCGCCCGCGTCAGCGCCAGGTCGAAGCCGCTCCTGGTGCCGTCACGGTCCATGCTGGTCAGGAGGATCTCGCCGGCGCCGCGGCGCGCCATCTCGGCGGCCCACTGCACCGCATCGAGGCCGGTGTTCTTGCGCCCGCCATGGCTGTAGACGTCCCAGCCCGGCCCGCGTGCGGCCGCGTCTTCGCCGGTGCGCCGCTTGGCATCGATCGCGACCACGATGCACTGGGCGCCGTACTTGCGCGATGCTTCCTCGATCACCTGCGGATTCGCGATGGCGGCCGAATTGAAGCTGGTCTTGTCGGCGCCCGCATTGAGCAGCCGCCGGACATCCTCAACCGTGCGCACACCGCCGCCCACGGTGAGCGGGATGAACACCTGCGATGCAACGGCTTCGATGATCGGCAGGATCAGATCGCGTCCGTCGCTGGTGGCGGTGATGTCGAGAAAAGTCAGCTCGTCGGCGCCTTGCGCGTTGTAGCGCGCGGCAATCTCGACCGGGTCGCCGGCGTCGCGCAGTTCGAGAAAGTTGACGCCCTTCACGACCCGGCCGCCGGTCACGTCGAGGCAGGGAATGATTCGTTTGGCAAGCATGGCAGTCCGGGAAAGAAGGTCAGAGCACGGTGAGCTGTTGCCAGCCTTGCCAGGTGGCGCCCGGCGCGAGCAGCACGGGTTCGTCGATGCGCGCCGCTTCGACGCAGAGCATGTGGCGCCAGCCTTCGTCCGGCAGATCGTCGAGTTTGGCACTCAACACCGGACCGGGATTCCACACCACGGTCTCGGTGCAGCTCGCGCTCTGTGCGATCTGCAGGCTGCCGGCGGCTTGCACCAGCTGCAGCGGCGCAGCGGGCGCGACATAGACGCTGTCGAATTCAGCGCCGAATTCGAGCGCGGGCGCCATCTCGACATGCCGGTCGTCGCAAACGGCGTCCCAGCGGTTGGCGCCCTGCAGGCCGAGCAATCGCGCGCCGGCGATGTCGTCGATCCGCAAATAGGTATGAAGCGCTGCCGCAAAAGACCACGGCGCCCCACCGGTGTTGTCGACCGACAGGGCAACGCGCAGCGAGCGCGGTGCCAGCGTCACCGCGACGCTGGCACGGAACGCGTGCGGCCAGATGAGGCGGGTGGCGTCGCTGTCGCGCAGCGTGAGTGCGATCGTGTCGCCCGGGACGGCCGAATCGGGTACTTGCGGCTGCCATGAGATGTTGCGAACGAAGCCGTGTTTCGGCAGCGACCCGCGCTGGTTGAATTGCGGCCAGCAGATCGGCACGCCGCCGCGGATTGCGCTGCGACCGTCCAGGCGCGCCTCGGGGCTCAGGTAGATGCGTTCGACGCCATCGGCCGTGGTCCACGACAGCAATTGCGCGCCGTGCAGGGAAACGATGCAGGCGCTGCCTTCCGGCAGAGCGAGGCGCATGGCGGGCTGTCCGCGAAAGACGAGGGCTTGGGAAGACATGGCGCGGATTCTAGGTTTCGGGCGCGCATGTCCCGCAGCAGGCCGCCGTCGATCAGGCCGCGTCGGCCAGTTCGTCGGCGCGCGCCTGCGCTGCCGCGAAATCGAGGTCGCCCGAGTAGATGGCGCGGCCGCAGATCACGCCTTCGATGCCGTCGGACTCGACCGCGCAGAGCTTGTCGATGTCGATCATGTTCGACAGCCCGCCCGATGCGATGACCGGAATGGCGAGCGCCCGCGCCAGCCGCACGGTGGCCTCGATGTTGATGCCCGACAGCATGCCGTCGCGGCCGATGTCGGTGTAGATGATCGACTCGCAGCCGTAGTCCTCGAACTTCTTGCCGAGGTCGGCCACCTCGTGGCCGGTCAGCTTGCTCCAGCCGTCGGTCGCGACCTTGCCGTCCTTGGCGTCGAGGCCGACGATGATGTGGCCGCCGAACGCGCTGCAGGCGTCCTTGAGGAAACCGGGATTCTTGACCGCGGCGGTGCCGATGATCACGTAGCGCAGGCCGTCGTCGATGTAGCGCTCGATGGTGTCGAGGTCGCGGATGCCGCCGCCCAGCTGGACCGGAATTTCGTCGCCGACTTCCTTCAGGATCGCCTTGATCGCCGCATGGTTCTGCGGCTTGCCGGCGAAGGCGCCGTTCAGGTCGACCAGGTGCAGGCGCCGCGCACCGGCATCGAGCCATCGGCGCGCCATGGCGGCAGGGTCTTCGCTGAAGGTGGTGGACTGGTCCATGTCGCCCTGTTTCAGGCGCACGCAATGGCCGTCTTTGAGATCGATCGCGGGAATCAGCAGCATGGCAAGGCAACCCGGAGGTGAACTAGGGGTTCCAGTGGAGGAAGTTTCGGTAGAGCTGCAACCCGTGGTCCGCACTCTTTTCGGGGTGGAACTGGGTTGCGAAAATATTATCGCGTGCAATGACCGCGCTGAACGCGGCGCCGTAATCGGTCTCGCCGACACTGTGCCGGGCGTTGGCCGGCTTTGCATAGAAGCTGTGCACGAAATAGAAATACGCTTCGTCGGGCACGCCGGCCCAGATGGGATGGCCCTGCACCTGGCGCACCTGGTTCCAGCCCATCTGCGGCACCTTGTAGCGGCTGCCGTCCGGCTGCATGCGCCCGGCGAGGTCGAACTTGACGACTTCGCCGGGGATCAACCCCAGCCCGTCGGTCGGCCCTTCGTCGCTGCGCGACAGCAGCATCTGCATGCCGACGCAGACGCCGAACAGCGGCTTGCCGGCGGCGGCTTCGAGCACGGATTCCTGTAGCCCGGAATCGCGCAGCTGCCGCATGCAATCGGGCATCGCGCCCTGACCGGGCAGCACCACGCGGGTTGCATGGCGCACGACTTCGGGGTCGGAGGTCACGAACACCTCGACGCCCACCTGATCCGCGGCGTGCTGGACTGCCTGCGACACCGAGCGCAGGTTGCCCATGCCGTAGTCGACGACGGCAACCGTATTGGTGGTCATTGACGAGCCTCCGCGCAGAAGCGCTGCGGCATTCGCCTTGGGGCGGCCCGGCGGCTCAGAGCGATCCCTTGGTGGAAGGAATCACGCCGGCCGAACGCGCATCGAGTTCGAGCGCCGCGCGCAGCGCCCGCGCGAACGCCTTGAAGACGGTTTCGCACTGATGGTGCGCATTGACGCCCTTGAGGTTGTCGATGTGCAGGGTGACGAAGGCGTGATTGACGAAACCCTGGAAGAACTCGTAGGTGAGCTGACTGTCGAAGGTGCCGATCATGCCGCTGGTGAAGGGGACGTGCATGACCAGGCCGGGCCGCCCCGAGAAGTCGATCACCACGCGGCTCAGCGCCTCGTCGAGCGGCACGTAGGCATGGCCGTAGCGGCGGATGCCCTTCTTGTCGCCGACGGCCTTGGCGACCGCCTGGCCGAGCGTGATGCCGACGTCCTCGACCGTGTGATGGCCATCGATGTGCAGGTCGCCCTGGCAGTCGACTTCGAGATCGATCAGGCCGTGGCGTGCGATCTGGTCGAGCATGTGATCGAAGAAGCCGATGCCGGTCGAGAGCTTCGAACGGCCGGTGCCGTCAAGGTCGACCGCGACGGTGATCCGGGTTTCCGCCGTGTTGCGCGTGACGGAAGCCGTGCGCGCGCCGGCGGCGACGACTGCTTCGGGTGCGGAGGGAGAGTTCATAGTGAGGCTTCGAGTGCCGCAAGCATCTGCACGTTCTCGTCGGCGGTCCCGACGGTCAGGCGCAGGCAGTTTGCGAGCAACGGGTGCATTTTAGAAACGTTCTTGACCAGCACGCCGCGTGCCCTCATTGCGTCGAAGGTCCGGGCCGCATCCGGCACGCGCACCAGAATCATGTTGGCATCGCTCGGCCAGCTCTGCAGCGCGGGCAGCCGTGCGAGGCCCTCGAACAGGCGGGCGCGCTGGCTGCGGATCTCCGCCGCCTGCTGCGCGAAGAATTCGGCATGCTCCAGGGCGAACAGCGCGCATTCGCAATTGAGAACGCTGATGTTGTACGGCGGGCGCACCTTGTCGATCTCGGCGACCAGGGCGGCAGGCCCCATCAGGTAGCCCAGCCGCACACCGGCCAGGCCGAACTTGCTTAGCGTGCGCATCAGGAGCACGTGGCCGTGCTGCGCCACGCGGTCGATATAGCTGCGGCCGGCAAAGGGCTGATAGGCCTCGTCGATCACGGCCAGGCCGCCCTGTTCGCCCTGGGCTTCGACGATCTTCTCGATCGATCCCTCGTCCCACAGGTTGGCCGTGGGGTTGTTGGGGCAGGCAAGGTACACGATGGCCGGCTTCTCGCGCGCAATGGCGTCGAGCATTGCGGCTTCGTCGAGCTCGAAGTCCGCAGTCAGCGGCACGCCGACGAAGCGCAGGCCCTGCAGCTGGGCGCTCATCGCATACATGACGAATCCGGGCACCGGCGCCAAAACGGCGGCGCCGGGCAGGTCGCAGGCGATGGCGAGCAGCGAAATCAATTCGTCCGAACCGTTGCCCAGCATCAGCGCGAAGCCGGGTGGCAGCCCCGCGTAGGCCGCCAGTGCCGCCTGCAGGTCGGCACCGCGGTCGCCGGGATAGCGGTTCAACGCGAGTGCCCCGAGCCGCTGGCCGAGCGCGGCCTGCAGTGCCGGCGGCAGGCCGAACGGGTTTTCCATGGCGTCGAGCTTGACCAGGCCGCGTGCGTCCTGAACGGCGTAGGCATGCATCGACTGCACGTCGGCGCGAATGCGGGCCAGCGCGCGCTGGGTGGTTTGCGTGGTGGTGTCGGAAAATGTCATTGGGTTCACTGGTCGCAACGGTAGCTGTTGCGAAGCGCCGCGGAGAGCACGAGCTGCACCGGCATGTCGGCTTCGTAGCTGTCGGCATTGCGCGCCAGTTCGGTCTGGTAGAGCGAGCGTGCCATCGTCGGCTCGAGCCGGCGGCCGTTGATGCAGAACGGCGGCTTCTGGCCAGAGCGCAGGGCAAGCTCGCCGGCTTCGCGCAGGCCTTCGAGCACGCCGACCAGGTAATAGCTGGCGTAGAGCTTGCCGTCCTTTTCGTTGGATTCCAGGGTGCGCAGTTCGCGGATGCTCATGGCCTGGCAGATGCCGGAGAAGGCCAGCAGCGCGACAGCGAGGGTCCGCCCGAGGATTCGGATTCGCATCGCTTCGCTCCTCAGCGCAGGCGCATCCGTGCCGCTTCGGCATGCGCGGCCAGCCCCTCGCCTTCGGCCAGCGTGACCGCGATCCGGCCCAGCGCCTGCGCGCCCTCTTCGCTCACCTCGATCAGGCTGGAGCGCTTCTGGAAATCGTAGACGCCCAGCGGCGAACTGAAGCGCGCCGTCCCGCTCGTGGGCAAGACGTGGTTGGGGCCGGCGCAATAGTCGCCCAGGCTCTCGCTCGTGTAGGCACCGAGAAAAATCGCGCCGGCATGCTTCAGCAGCGGCTCCCAGCGGTGCGGCTCGCTGCTGCTGACTTCGAGGTGTTCGGGCGCGATGCGGTTGCTGATCTCGCAGGCCTCTTCCATGCTGCGGGTATGGATCAGCGCACCCCGGCCGTTGAGCGACGCAGCGATGATGCCGGCCCGCGGCATCGAGGGCAGCAAACGGTCGATTTCCTGCTGCACGCGATCGATGTAAGCCGCGTCCGGACACAGCAGGATGCTCTGCGCCAGCTCGTCGTGCTCGGCTTGGCTGAACATGTCCATCGCGACCCAGTCGGGCGGCGTGCTGCCGTCGGCCAGCACCAGGATTTCACTCGGCCCCGCGATCATGTCGATGCCGACGGTGCCGAACACGCGGCGCTTGGCCGCGGCGACATAGGCATTGCCGGGTCCGGTGATCTTGTCGACCGCAGGAACGGTTGCGGTGCCGTAGGCCAGCGCCGCCACCGCCTGCGCCCCGCCGATGGTGAACACGCGGGTCACGCCGGCCAGGTGAGCCGCGGCGAGCACCAGCGGGTTCTTCTCGCCACCGGGCGTGGGCACGACCATGACGATCTCGGCCACGCCGGCAACCTGCGCCGGCAGCGCATTCATCAGCACGCTCGACGGATAGGCCGCCTTGCCGCCGGGCACATAGATGCCGACGCGGTCGAGCGGCGTGACCTTCTGGCCGAGGAGCGTGCCGTCGGCATCGCGATAGCTCCAGCTTTCGCCGCTCGCCTTTTTTTGTGCCTCGTGATAGCTGCGTATGCGCCCTGCGGCCGACTCGAGCGCCTCGCGCTGCGCTGCCGGCAGGCTTTCAAAAGCGGCGCGCAACTCGGCCGGCCGGAGCTCCAGCGCCTGCATGCCCGTCGCGTCGAGCCGGTCGAAGCGGCGGGTGTATTCGAGCACCGCCGGATCGCCTCGCCGCTGCACGTCCGAAAGAATGTCGGCCACCACTTGCTCGATGGCGGCATCGGCTTCGGCGGACCAATGCAGGCGCGCCTTGAACTCAGCCTCGAAACTTGTTGAGGCGGTCGACAGGCGGACGGGTCGGGCTGACGTTTTCATCGCGCTGCAAAGTCACTTGGAGGGAATGGCCGATGCGAAAGCATCGATGATGCGGCGCAGCGGCGCCTGCTTGAGCTTGAGTGCGGCCTGGTTGACCACCAGGCGCGCGCTGATGTCCATGATGCGTTCGACCTCGACCAGGTGATTGGCCTTGAGCGTGTTCCCGGTCGAGACCAGGTCGACGATGGCATCGGCCAACCCGGTGAGCGGGGCCAGTTCCATGCTGCCGTAGAGCTTGATCAGGTCAACGTGCACGCCCTTGCCGGCAAAGAATTCGCGCGCCAGGCCGACGTACTTGGTGGCCACGGTAATGCGCGAGCCCTGCCTGACGGCCGAGTCGTAGTCGTAGTCGGCACGCACGGCCACGCTCAGGCGGCAGTTCGAGATGCGCAGGTCGAGCGGCTGGTAAAGGCCCTGGTTGCCGTGTTCGAGGAGCACGTCGAGCCCGGTCACGCCCAGGTCGGCGCCCCCGTACTGCACGTAGGTGGGCACGTCGGAAGCGCGCACCAGCACCACGCGCACGTCGGGCCGGGTGGTCGCCAGGATCAGCTTGCGCGATTTCTCCGGGTCCTCGGTCACTTCGATGCCGGCCGCCGCCAGCAGCGGCAGCGACTCCTCGAAGATGCGGCCCTTGGACAGGGCGAGCGTGATCGTCACGGCTGCGCCTCGGCCGGCCCGCCGACGCGCTCGATGTCGGCGCCGAGGCCGCGCAGCTTGGCTTCCATCCGGTCGTAGCCGCGGTCGAGGTGGTAAATGCGGTCGACCAGGGTCTCGCCGTCGGCCACCAGGCCGGCGATGACGAGGCTGGCGGAGGCACGCAGGTCGGTCGCCATTACCGTAGCGCCCGAAAGCTGCGCGACGCCCTCGATCACCGCCACCTTGCCGTCGGTCTGGATCTTGGCGCCAAGGCGCAGCATCTCGTCCACGTGCATGAAGCGGTTCTCGAAAATCGTCTCGGTCACGGTCGAGGTGCCTTCGGAGATGGCGTTGAGCGCCATGAACTGGGCCTGCATGTCGGTCGGAAAGCCGGGGTATTCGGTGGTGCGGAAGCCTTGCGCCCTGAGCCGGCCGTGGCTCTGCACCCGGATGCCGTCGTCAACCGCAGTCACGCGGGCACCGGCCTCCTGCAGTTTCTCGATCACCGCCTCGAGGTGGTCGGCGCGGCCGTGCTTCAGCACCACGTCGCCGCCGGTTGCCGCGACCGCACACAGGAAGGTGCCCGCCTCGATCCGGTCGGCCACCACCCGGTGCGTGCAGCCGCCCAGCTTGTCGACGCCCTGGATGCGGATGCGGCTGGTGCCGTGGCCCTCGATCCTTGCGCCCATCTCGATCAGCATTTCGGCCAGGTCCGAGATTTCGGGTTCCTGGGCCGCGTTTTCCAGCACCGTCTCGCCGTCTGCAAGGGCCGCGGCCATCAGGAAATTCTCGGTGCCGGTAACGGTCACCATGTCGGTCGTGATGCGGGCACCCCGCAGGCGACTGGCGCCACCCGCCAGGCTGGCGATCATGTAGCCGTGCTCGACCACGATCTCGGCACCCATCGACTGCAGCCCCTTGATGTGCTGGTCGACAGGGCGCGAGCCGATGGCGCAACCGCCCGGCAGCGACACCTTGGCCCGGCCGAAGCGCGCCAGCAGCGGCCCCAGCGCAAGCACCGATGCGCGCATGGTCTTCACGAGTTCATACGGAGCCTCGGCCGTGTGCAGCGGGCCGGCGTCGATGCGCACCGTGCCGTTGTCGTCGCGCTCGGCCGCCACGCCCATGTTGCGGATCAGCTTCAGCATCGTCGTCACGTCGTTCAGGCGCGGCACGTTGTGCAGCGTGACGGGGCGGTCGCTCAGCAGTGCGGCGCAAAGCTCGGGCAGCGCAGCGTTCTTGGCGCCGGAAATGAGAACCTCGCCGCGAAGCGTGCGCCCGCCGCGAATCAGAAGTTTGTCCATGAGAAATCCAGCTGGGGCTAGGGGTTTTGACCTGCCCATTCGGCGGGCGTGTAGGTTTTCATCGAAAGCGCATGCACTTCGTCGGTCTGCATTTTCACACCGAGGGTGGCGTAGACCCGCTGGTGGCGCTGGATCGGGCGCTTGCCTTCGAACTCGGACGAAACGATGGTCGCGTACCAGTGCCGGCCGTCGCCCTCGAGTGCGATGTGTTCGCAAGCAAGGCCCGCCTGGATGATCGTTTGAAGTTCTTCAGCAGTCATGTTCAGCCCCGGATCTTGTAGCCGATGCGCAGCAGGTGCACCGCGATCGCGCTCACCACCAGCCACGCACTGCCGACGATGGCGAAGCTCAGCCAGGGCGAGACATCGCTGATGCCGAAGAAGCCGTAGCGGAAGCCGTCGATCATGTAGAAAAATGGATTGAGGTGGCTCACGGTCTGCCAAAACGGCGGCAGCGAGCCGATCGAATAGAACACGCCCGACAGGAACGTCATCGGCATGATCAGGAAGTTCTGGAACACCGACATCTGGTCGAACTTCTCGGCCCAGAGGCCGGCAATAAGTCCCAGCGTGCCCAGGATGGCGGCACCGAGAAAAGCGAACACCAGGATCCACAACGGCGCGACGAAGCCCGGCATCGCGAAGAACGCCGTCACCACGAACACGCCCAGGCCGACCGCCAGCCCGCGCACGATCGACGAGCCGACATAGGCGAAGAACCAGCCCCAGTGCGACAGCGGCGTCAGCAGCACGAACACCAGGCTGCCCATGATCTTGCTCTGAATGATCGACGACGAGCTGTTGGCGAACGCGTTCTGCAGCACGCTCATCATCACCAGGCCGGGCACCAGGAACGCGGTGTAGCTGACGCTGCCGTAGACCTTGACGTGGTCTTCCAGCACATGGCCGAACACCATCAGGTAGAGCAGCGCCGTGAGAACCGGCGCGCCGACCGTCTGGAAGCCGACCTTCCAGAAGCGCAGTGTTTCCTTGTAGAGCAGAGCCCGCCATCCCAGCGCGTGGATCATCATCTCGCCACCTCCAGCGGCGTCTGCTCGCCGGCCATCAGATCGATGAACACGTCCTCGAGATCGGCCTTGCGCATCTCGACGTCTTCCACGGCCAACCCGGCCTCCCGGATCGCGGCGAGCAACTGCTCGACCTCGTGTGCGTTGTGCGCCGGCAGCTGAACGATGCGGCCGGTGATGCGGGCGTTCTGCGCAATCGCCAAGGGCAGCAGGCCATCGGTCTTGAAGCGCAGCACGTTGCTGGCGGCAGAGCGCAGCAGCTCGCTCGTGCGGTCCAGTGCGATCACACGGCCCTGCTTGAGCATCGCAATGCGATGGCAAAGCGCCTCGGCTTCCTCGAGGTAGTGGGTGGTCAGGAGCACGGTGCTGCCCTGCTTGTTGAGCTTGGCGATGAACTGCCACAAGGTCTGGCGCAGCTCGACGTCGACGCCGGCAGTCGGCTCGTCGAGAACGATCACCTGCGGCTTGTGCACCAGCGCCTGCGCGACCAGCACCCGGCGCTTCATGCCACCGGAGAGCTGGCGCATGTTGGCGCCCGCCTTGTCGGAGAGGCCCAGACTGTGCAGCAGTTCGTCGATCCAGGCATCGTTGTTCTTGATGCCGAAATAGCCCGACTGGATGCGCAATGCCTCACGGACATTGAAGAACGGGTCGAAGACGAGTTCCTGCGGCACCACGCCGAGATGGCGGCGGGCCTGCGCATAGTCGCGCTGCACGTCGAATCCATGGACGCTGATGGCGCCCGAACTCGGCCGCGACAGGCCCGCCAGCATGCTGATCAGCGTGGTCTTGCCCGCGCCGTTCGGCCCGAGCAGGCCGAAGAATTCACCCTCTTCGATCTGGAAATTCACCGCATCGACCGCTCGCAGTCCCGGTATTTTCTGGGCTTGTTGTTGACGGGAGGCGGGATAGGTCTTGGAGACCGATTGAAAAGAGATCGCAGGCATGGGAGCCCACGATTTTAAGGGGCAGCCGACTTTTGCTAGGGTGCCGCGGGCAAAAGGCCTGCCACACCGTACAGCGAGGCCAGCTCACGCAGGCGCGCCGGAAGGCCTTTCACCGCGAACCCGCGCCCGAGAGCGCTCGACTCGCGCCGGCATTCGAGCAATACCGCGAGCGCCGAAGAATCGAACTGGGTCAAGGCGCTGGCGTCGACCACGGTGGCCGATTCGGCCTGGCCGGCAAGCCCTTGCCGAAGCATGTGCACACAGGCGGGTGCTTCGTCGTGCGTCAGCCTGGGTGGCAGAACCAGCATCTGATGACGCCTCGTCTAGCTCTTGCCGTTGCGCTTGTTGCGCTCCGCCAGCGCAGCGATCAGGCCGTCGATGCCCCTGCTGTTGATCTCTTGCGAAAACTGGCTGCGGTAGGTATCGACCAGCCAGACGCCGAGCACGTTCAGGTTGTAGATCTTCCAGCCGCCAGCTTCCCCGGGGGTTTTTTCGAGACGGTAGTCGAGCTGCACCGGATCGCCGCTGCCCCTGACCTCGGTGCGCACCAGCACCTCCTTGTCGTCCACAGAGCCCCGGAACGGACGCACCGTCACGGTCTGGTCGCTCACCTGGTCGAGCGCGCCGGCATAGGTGCGCACCAGAAGATTCTTGAACTCGTCTTCCAGGCGCTTCTGCTGTTCAGGACTGGCCTGACGCCAGGCCGGACCCACCGCGGAGGCCGTCATGCGCTTGAAGTTCACGTTCGGCATGATCTTGGTGTCGACCAGCACCATGATCTTGGCAACCTCGCCCGCCTTGATCGACTTGTCGGCCCGGATGGTAGCGAGCACGTCGGTGGACAGGCGCTTCACCAGCGCGTCCGGCGCCTCGTCTGCGGCGCGCGCCGGCTGCATGGCGGTTGCGGCGCCGAGCACCAATACGCTCGCGAGCGCGAGGCGTACCAGCGACCGACGTTGCAGGATGTGGTTCATCTGAGTATTCCTAAGTTCTTGATATGGAGGTTCGACGACCCCGAGGCGTTGGAGACATGCACCGCCCGCAGGTTCCCCAACGGTCAATTGCCGTCGTCCGGGAGGTTGCCGTCGAACACATCGTTGCGTCGGCGTTGCAGGAATGCATCGCGAGTGAAAGAGTATTTGTCGAGCGCTGCATCGCCAAGCAACTGGCCCGCACGCAGCAAGTTGGCGCGGATATCGATCACCCGCAGCACATAGAGCGAATTGCGCACCGGAATGTCGCCGATCTGCCCCAGCAGGTCGCCCTGGCTGTCGATCGGCAGCGCTGCGGTGTCGCGCAAGGTCGACGGGCCGAGCAGCGGCAGGACCAGGTACGGCCCGCTGGGCACACCCCACCGTCCCAGCGT
Organism: Variovorax sp.; assembly: GCA_031412135.1. Classification (GTDB taxonomy): domain Bacteria; phylum Pseudomonadota; class Gammaproteobacteria; order Burkholderiales; family Burkholderiaceae_C; genus Variovorax. The sequence continues at coordinate 39,736 of JANOCL010000021.1, forward strand.
CTGGCCGAAGTCTTCGCTGTGCCGGTCGATGCCGGCCTCGGACGCGATGTCGAGCAGGCCGCCGAGCCCGAACACGGTATTGACGTTCACGCGCATGAAAGTTTCGGCGCTGTGCTGCAGCTTCAGCTGGAGCACGCTGTTGGCGAAGCTCCAGACGTCGGAAAGATTGCCGAAGAAATTGTTCACCCCGGTACGCACGGGGGAAGGCAATATCTGCCGGTAAGCCGTCGCTGCAGGACGAAACACTGCGTCGTCGACCCGGTCGTTGAAGCTCGAGACGCCGCGATTGAAGGGCTCGAAGGGGTCGGCCGGGTTGGCGCCCGGGCCGGTGGCGCAACCGGTCGCGGCGACAAGCACGGCGACGGCACCCAGCCGACGAAGTACGGGGATGACGCCGCGGATTGCAGACGCCGGATCGAAGGTGAATCGTGGTTTCATTTGTTGTTGTTCGCAGCCGGAGGGGTGCTGCCTTCCGCAGCTTTGCTGAAGAGAAACTGACTGATGAGGTTTTCCAGCACCACCGCGGATTGCGTCGCCGTGATGGTGTCGCCGGCCTGGAGGCTCTTTTCATCGGCCCCCGCTTCGATCCCGATGTACTGCTCGCCGAGCAGGCCACTGGTCAGGATCTTGAGGGCGCTGTCCCGGGGGAAACTGTATCGGCTTTGCAGGGCCAGATTGACGGTGGCCTGGAAGTTCTTGTCGTCGAACGTGATCGATTCGACGCGGCCGACGACTACACCGGCACTGCGAACGGCGGTTTGCGGTTTGAGCCCGCCGATGTTGTCGAAGCGTGCAGCCACCGGATACGTCTTCTGGAAATTCAGGTTCAGCAGGTTGGCCGACTGAAGCGCGAGAAACAGCAGCGCCGCCGCGCCGATGAGGACGAACAGGCCGACCCAGATGTCAGTGTTGGAGCGTTGCATGAAAAGTGCTTTCGCGTTCGTTTTACTAGATGCTGAACATCATTGCCGTCAGCAGGAAGTCGAGTCCTAGGACCGCGAGCGATGCGACGACCACGGTGCGGGTGGTGGCGCGGGAAACGCCCTCGGGCGTCGGCTGCGCCAGGTAGCCCTGGAGCAGCGCGATGAAGCTGACGGTGATGCCGAAAACGATGCTCTTGACCACGCCGTTGCCGACATCGCGCCAGACATCGACGCCGCCCTGCATCTGGCCCCAGAAGGCGCCGGGATCGATGCCGAGCATCACCACCCCAACGACGTAGCCGCCGATCACGCCCACCGCGCTGAACACTGCCGCCAGCAGCGGCATCGTGATCACGCCGGCCCAGAAACGCGGCGCCAGTATTCGCTGCACCGGATCGACCGCCATCATCTCCATGGCACTCAGTTGCTCGCCCGCCTTCATGAGACCGATCTCTGCGGTGAGAGAGGTGCCCGCGCGGCCGGCAAACAGCAGAGCCGCAACGACCGGGCCGAGTTCGCGCACCAGGCCGAGCGCCACCAGCAGGCCGAGCGCATCCGCCGAGCCGTAGCGCTGCAGCGTGTAGTAGCCCTGGAGGCCGAGCACGAAGCCGACGAACAGGCCGGACACGGCAATGATCGCGAGCGAGTAGTTGCCGAGAAAGTGGATCTGGTCGCGCACCAGTCCAAAGCGGCCCAGGCTGCGGGCGCCCGGGCCCGCGAGGCGCAGGAACAAGCGGGCGCCGACGCCCAGGTCGGCCAGCTTGCCGCGCACCGCGAAGCCGATGTCCGAGGGCCGGTACCAACTCATTGCCGTACCCCGTGGACGTTGCCGAAATCGTCCTCGACGCCGCCCGCCGGATAGTGAAAGTGCACCGGCCCGTCGGGCAAGGCATTGACGAACTGATGCACCAGCGGGTCGGTGCTGCGGCGCACCTCCTCGGGCGCACCCTGCGCGGCAACGCCGCCGTTGGCCAGGATGACGACGTGATCGGCGATGCGAAACGTCTCCTCGAGGTCGTGCGACACCACGATGCTGGTCAGGCCCAGCGTGTCGTTGAGCTGCCTGATCAGCCGCGCCGCCGTGCCGAGCGAAATCGGATCGAGTCCTGCGAAGGGCTCGTCGTACATCACCAGCGCGGGGTCGAGTGCGATCGCGCGTGCCAACGCGACCCGCCGCGCCATGCCGCCCGATACCTCGCTCGGCATCAGCTGCCTGGCACCGCGCAGGCCGACGGCGTCGAGCTTCATGAGCACGATGTCGCGTACCAGCGCTTCGGGAAGTTGCGTGTGCTCTCGCAGGGGAAAGGCGACGTTGTCGAACACGCTCATGTCGGTGAACAGCGCGCCGAACTGGAACAGCATGCCCATGCGGCGCCGCGCGGCATAGAGCGCCGCCGCCCCCAGCTTGCCGACGTCCTGCCCGTCCACCAGCACTTCGCCGTGCGGCGCGCGCAACTGGCCGCCGATCAGGCGCAGCACGGTCGTCTTGCCGCCACCCGAGGCGCCCATCAGCGCCGTCACCTTGCCGCGCGGCACGGAGAACGAAGCGCCGTCCAGGATCGCGCGCGCGCCGTAGCCGAAGCGGAGATCGCGGAATTCAACGAGAGGGGTTGGGGAAGCGTCCATATCAAGAAAAAAGCCGGGGCGCCCTCAGGCATCCCGGCTCGCGGTTTGTCGGCATGATAAGGGAAACCCCGAACCCGCCCCGAGCGCCGACAGAGCTACCGCGGCAAATCGCTGAAGCCCATGAGGAACTCGTCGACCGCCCGCGCCGCCTGGCGCCCTTCGCGGATCGCCCACACCACCAGCGACTGGCCGCGGCGGATGTCGCCGGCGGCAAACACCTTGGGCACGCTGGTCGCATAGCCGCCGATGAAGTCGACGCTGGCCTTCGCATTGCCGCGCGCGTCCTTCTCGATCCCGAACGCATCCAGCACGTTGCCGACCGGGCTCACGAAGCCCAGCGCCAGCAGCACCAGGTCGGCCTCGAGCACTTCTTCCGAGCCCGGAATCTCGACCATCCTGCCGTCCTTCCACTCCACGCGGACGGTCTTCAGGCCGGTCAGCTTGCCCTTCTCGCCCATGAATTCCTTGGTCGAGATGGCGAACTCGCGCTCGCAGCCTTCCTCGTGGCTGGAGCTGCTGCGCAGCTTGTAGGGCCAGTAGGGCCAGGTCAGCGGGCGGTTTTCTTCCTCGGGCGGCTGCGGCATCAGCTCGAACTGGGTCACGCTGACTGCGCCGTGGCGGTTGCTCGTGCCGACGCAGTCGGAGCCGGTGTCGCCGCCGCCGATCACGATCACATGCTTGCCGTCGGCGCGCAGCTGGCGTTCGACCTTGTCGCCGGCATTCACCTTGTTCTGCTGGGGCAGGAACTCCATCGCGAAATAGATGCCGTCGAGGTCGCGCCCCGGCACCGGCAGGTCGCGCGACTGTTCGGCGCCGCCGGTCAGCAGCACGGCATCGAATTCGCGGTCGAGCTGTTCGGGCGTCACGGTTTCCCTGGCCCAGTTGGTGACCTTGGAGTCCCTGCCCAGAGGCTCCTCCACGGCACCGACCATCACACCAGTGCGGAACATCACACCCTCGGCCCGCATCTGCTCGACGCGCCGGTCGATATGGATCTTTTCCATCTTGAAGTCGGGGATGCCGTAGCGCAGCAGGCCGCCGATGCGATCGTTCTTCTCGAACAGCGTCACCTCGTGCCCGACGCGTGCGAGCTGTTGCGCAGCCGCCATGCCCGCCGGTCCGGAGCCGACCACGGCAACCTTCTTGCCGGTCTTGTGCCTGGCCGCACGCGGTGCGACCCAGCCCTCTTGCCATGCGCGATCGATGATGGCGTGCTCGATCGACTTGATGCCCACGGGGTCGTCGTTCACGTTGAGCACGCAGGCCGCCTCGCACGGCGCGGGGCAGATGCGGCCGGTGAACTCGGGAAAGTTGTTGGTCGAATCGAGCACCGTGAAGGCGCTTTGCCAGTCGTTGCGATAGACCAGATCGTTGAAGTCCGGAATGATGTTGTTGACCGGGCAGCCGCTGTTGCAGAAGGGCGTGCCGCAGTCCATGCAGCGGGCGCCCTGCACCTTGGCCTGATCCGCATCGAGTGCGACGACGAATTCCTTGTAGTTCTTGAGGCGCTCGCCCACGGGCTTGTAGCCCTCCTCGATGCGCTCATGCTCCATGAAGCCGGTGATTTTTCCCATCGTGCTGTCCTGTTCCTGTTTCTCGTGCGGCTCAGGCGGCGGCAACCGGCTTGGCCATTGCGTGCGGCTCCAGGCCGACATGCGCGTTGTTCCCGCTGCTTGCCAGTTCGACCTTGCGGTCGTGGATTTCAGCCAGCGCACGCTTGTATTCGTTCGGGAAGACCTTGACGAACTTCGTGCGCGCAACGGCCCAGGTGTCCAGCAGCTCGCGTGCGCGCTTGCTGCCGGTCCAGCGGTGGTGCTCTTCGAGCAGCTTGCGCAGCTGCGCTTCGTCGGTCTCGCCGGCATGCCAGATCTTGCGATGGACGCTGGCAGTCTGCTCGGCGGAGGTCAGCACGTTGTCGAGCGAAACCATCGACAGGTTGCAGCGCGTTGCGAACTGGCCGTCCTCGTCGTAGACGAAGGCCACGCCGCCGCTCATGCCGGCGGCGAAGTTGCGCCCGGTCTTGCCGAGTACCGCCACCGTGCCGCCGGTCATGTATTCGCAGCCATGGTCGCCGGTGCCTTCGACCACCGCGGTGGCACCCGACAGGCGGACCGCAAAGCGCTCGCCGGCCACGCCGCACAGATAGGCCTCGCCGGTTGTCGCGCCGTACAGCGCCGTGTTGCCCACGATGGTGTTGCGCACCGCTTCGCCGCGAAAGTCGAGGCTGGGCCGCACCACCACGCGGCCGCCCGACAGGCCCTTGCCGGTGTAATCGTTGGCATCGCCGATCAGGTAGAGCGTGATGCCGCGCGCCAGGAAGGCGCCGAACGACTGGCCGCCCGTGCCCTCGAGCTGGATGCGGATCGAATCGTCCGGCAGGCCTTGCGGGTGCACCCGCGTCAACGCACCCGACAGCATTGCACCGACCGAGCGGTTCACGTTGCGCGCGACCTCGATGAACTGGACCTTTTCGCCCTTGTCGATGGCGGGGCGGGATTTTTCGATGAGCTTGTTGTCGAGGCTCTTTTCAAGCCCGTGCTCCTGGTTCTCGACGTGATAGCGCGGCACGTCGGCCGGCACGTGGGGCTGCGCGAACAGCCGGCTGAAATCGAGCCCGCGCGCCTTCCAGTGCTCAATGCCCTTGCGCGTGTCGAGCAGGTCGGCGCGGCCGATCAGGTCGTCGAACTTGCGGATGCCCAGCTGCGCCATGATCTGGCGCGCTTCTTCTGCCACGAAGAAGAAGAAATTGACCACATGCTCCGGCTTGCCCGAGAACTTCTTGCGCAGCACCGGGTCCTGCGTGGCCACGCCGACCGGGCAGGTGTTGAGGTGGCACTTGCGCATCATGATGCAGCCCTCGACCACCAGCGGCGCGGTGGCGAAGCCGAACTCGTCGGCGCCCAGCAAGGCGCCGATCGCGACGTCGCGGCCGGTCTTCATCTGGCCGTCGGCCTGCACGCGGATGCGCCCGCGCAGCCGGTTGAGCACCAGCGTCTGCTGGGTTTCGGCCAGGCCGATCTCCCACGGACTGCCGGCATGCTTGATCGATGACCAGGGCGACGCGCCGGTGCCGCCGTCATGGCCAGCGATCACGACATGGTCGCTTTTGCACTTGGCCACGCCGGCCGCGATGGTGCCGACGCCGACTTCGCTCACCAGCTTGACGCTCACGCTCGCATGCGGCGCGACGTTCTTCAGGTCGTGGATCAGCTGCGCCAGGTCTTCGATCGAGTAGATGTCGTGGTGCGGCGGCGGCGAGATGAGGCCGACGCCAGGCACCGAGTAGCGCAGCGCGCCGATGTAGTTGGAGACCTTGCCGCCGGGCAGCTGGCCGCCTTCGCCCGGCTTGGCGCCTTGCGCCATCTTGATCTGCAACTGGTCGGCCGACGACAGGTACTCGGCGGTGACGCCGAAGCGGCCCGATGCGACCTGCTTGATCTTCGAGCGCAACGAGTCGCCGTCCGCAAGCGGCAGGTCGATTTCGACATTGGCCTCGCCGATCACGCTCTTGAGCGTGTCGCCCAGCTTGATCGGTATGCCCTTGAGTTCGTTGCGGTAGCGCGCCGGGTCTTCACCGCCCTCGCCGGTGTTGCTCTTGCCGCCGATGCGGTTCATGGCAACTGCCAGCGTGGCGTGCGCCTCGGTGCTGATCGAACCGAGCGACATGGCGCCCGTCGCGAAGCGCTTGACGATTTCGACCGCCGGCTCGACCTCGTCCACCGCGATCGCCTTGGCCGGGTCGATCTTGAACTCGAACAAACCGCGCAGCGTGAGATGGCGGCGGTTCTGGTCGTTGATGAGCTGCGCGTACTCCTTGTACGTGCTGAAGTTGTTCGCGCGCGTGCTGTGCTGCAGCTTGGCAATGGCGTCGGGCGTCCACATGTGCTCTTCGCCGCGGGTGCGCCAGGCGTATTCGCCGCCGGCGTCGAGCATGTTGGCAAGCACCGGGTCGTCGCTGAAGGCCGCCTTGTGCATGCGGATGGCTTCCTGCGCGATGGCGAACACACCGATGCCCTCGATGCGGCTGGCGGTGCCGGTGAAGTACTTGGCGATGGTGTCGCTGTTCAGGCCGATGGCCTCGAACAACTGCGCGCCGCAGTAGCTCATGTAGGTGCTGACGCCCATCTTCGACATGATCTTCGACAGACCCTTGCCGACCGCCTTGACGTAGTTGTAGATGGCCTTCTCGGCGCTCAGGTCGCCGGGCAGGTCTTCGTGCATGGCGGCCAGCGTTTCCATCGCAAGGTAAGGGTGCACCGCCTCGGCGCCGTAGCCGGCCAGCACGCCGAAGTGATGGACCTCGCGCGCCGAACCGGTCTCGACCACCAGGCCGGCCGTGGTCCGCAGGCCTTCGCGCACCAGGTACTGGTGGATGGCCGACAGCGCCAGCACCGCTGGAATCGCGACCTGGGTCGGTCCGACGCCGCGGTCGCTCACGATCAGGATGTTGTGGCCGCCCTTGATCGCATCGACTGCCTCGGCGCACAGCGATGCTAGCTTGGCCTCGACGCCCTCCTCGCCCCAGGCGAGCGGATAGGTGATGTCGAGCGTGTGGCTCTTGAACTTGCCCTGCGTGTACTTGCCGATGTCGCGCAGCTTCGCCATGTCGGCGAAGTCGAGGATCGGCTGGCTCACTTCGAGCCGCATCGGCGGATTGACCTGGTTGATGTCGAGCAGGTTCGGCTTCGGGCCGATGAACGACACCAGCGACATCACGATCGCCTCGCGGATCGGATCGATCGGCGGGTTCGTGACCTGCGCGAACAGCTGCTTGAAGTAGTTGTAGAGCGGCTTGTTCTTGTTGGAGAGCACGGCCAGCGGGCTGTCGTTGCCCATCGAGCCGATGCCTTCCTCGCCGGCCTGGGCCATCGGGCTCATGAGGAACTTGATGTCTTCCTGGGTGTAGCCGAATGCCTGCTGGCGGTCGAGCAATGCGACCTGGCTCACAGGCGGCTGCACCGTCTCGGCCTCGACGCTGTCGAGCTTGATGCGCAGGTTCTCGATCCACTGCTTGTAGGGCTTGCTGTTGGCCAGGTTCGCCTTGAGCTCCTCGTCGTCGATCATGCGGCCCTGTTCCAGATCGATCAGGAACATCTTGCCGGGCTGCAACCGCCATTTGCGCACGATCTTCTGCTCGGGCACGGGCAGCACACCGGATTCGGAGGCCATGATGACCAGGTCGTCGTCGGTCACGCAATAACGCGCAGGACGCAAGCCGTTGCGGTCCAGCGTGGCGCCGATCTGGCGGCCGTCGGTGAACACGATCGACGCCGGGCCGTCCCACGGCTCGAGCATCGCGGCGTGGTACTCGTAGAAGGCGCGGCGACGCGGGTCCATGGTCGCGTGCTGCTCCCAGGGCTCGGGGATCATCATCATCACGGCCTGACTGATCGGGTAGCCCGCCATCGTGAGCAGTTCGAGGCAGTTGTCGAAAGTGGCCGTGTCGGACTGGTCGGCGAAGCTGATCGGATACAGCTTCTGCAGGTCGGCACCGAGCACCGGCGAAGACAACACGCCTTCGCGCGCCTTCATCCAGTTGTAGTTGCCCTTGACCGTGTTGATCTCGCCGTTGTGCGCGACGTAGCGGTAGGGGTGGGCCAATGGCCACTCGGGAAAGGTGTTGGTTGAAAAGCGCTGGTGCACAAGGCCGAGCGCGGAGACGCAGCGCTTGTCCTGCAGGTCCAGGTAGTAGGTGCCGACCTGGTCGGCCAGCAGCAGCCCCTTGTAGACCACCGTGCGGCTCGACATGCTCGGAACGTAGTACTCCTTGCTGTGCTTGAGCTTCAGGCGCTGGATATTGGCGCTGGCCGTCTTGCGGATCACGTAGAGCTTGCGTTCGAGCGCGTCCTGGACGATCACGTCGTTGCCGCGGCCGATGAAGACCTGCCGCAGCAGCGGTTCCTTGTTGCGCACGTTCGGCGACATCGGCATCTCGCGATTGACCGGCACGTCCCGCCAGCCCAGCAGCACCTGGCCTTCGGCCTTGACGGCACGCTCCATCTCCTGCTCGCAGGCCTCGCGGGAGGCATGTTCCTTCGGCAGGAAGATCATGCCCACGCCGTATTCGCCGGGCGGCGGCAGCGCGACGCCCTGCTTCGCCATTTCTTCGCGGTACAGCAGATCGGGCAGCTGGATCAGGATGCCGGCGCCATCGCCCATCAGCTTGTCGGCGCCAACTGCGCCGCGGTGGTCCAGGTTCTCGAGAATCTTGAGCCCCTGAAGCACGATGGCATGGCTCTTCTCGCCCTTGATGTGGGCTACGAAGCCGACACCGCAGGCGTCGTGTTCGTCCTTACCGGAATAAAGACCATGTTGTTGGAGATGTTCGATCTCGGCAGCCGTCGTCATGGCGCGCTCCTTCATTTTTCGCAGGGGAAACGAGCATATTGCGTTGCACAAACAATGCCAAACACTTTATTGGGGGTCAGATTCCAATTTCAAGACGCATACTGCCTAGACCAAAAAATAAGGGACACATCAAAAGCAATAGCAGACTTCCTAGTACCTGCAAGCGCGCAGCCGCTTCAGCCTGTTTTCGAAGCAGAATTGGGGCGGCCGGCTTTCGCCTTCAAAACCCGCCGCATGGTCGCTTTTTGTAACGAATCCAGGAAGTCCCGGTCGCCCACCGCCCAGCCGTGCAGCGTGGCTTCGGTCAATGCGACCTGATCTGCAACCGGCAGCCCTTGCTGCACCAGTTCGGCGTAAGCCGCTTCCCGTGCGAACGGGGTATTGCCGAGCGCCCAGTAGAGCGCATGTGGCGTCAGCAGCTTGTCGTGACGCAGCCCGGCGTAGTGTGCATGGCTCGACCAGGGGTAGTCCCGCGCCGCAGCGACCATGCCAGCCCGCACCGGGTTCAGGTCGATGTAGGCCATGCAGGTCATCAGGTACCTGTCGGTCTGGATCAGGGTGGACTTGTAGCGCCCTTCCCATAGCGTGCCCGTACGCCCATGGCGGTCGTTGAAGTACCGGACATAGCGCCTGCCGACCGCCTGCATCCATTGCGGCAGGCCATCGGCGGCCGAGGGCGTGGCAAGCAGGTGGAAGTGGTTGTCCATCAGCACATACGCGTGCAATGCGATGCCGAAGCGGGCGGCGTTCTCACCCAGCACGCCGAGCAGCATCTCGCGGTCGGCGCAGTCCCTGACGATCGCCTGCCGGTCGTTGCCGCGCTGGATCACATGATGCGGCTGGTCGGCCAGGGTGAGGCGAGGCAGTCGGGCCATGACGACAACCGGTCGGGCGCTCAGGGCAGGCGAAAGCGCGACGCGAGCAGCTGCGTCAGCCCGAACTGCTCCATCAGTTCGCCCAGCCGCGCCGCGGCGCCGGCGTTCCGTTGCCCGGTACGGCGCGCAAGGATGAGTTCGTTTTTCATGCTGTGCTCCCATCCCACCAGTTCCGTGACCGTCACCTGGTAGCCATGCGCCTCGAGGTACAGGCAGCGCAGCACGTTGGTGAGCTGGCTGCCGATTTCGCGCGTGTGCAGCGGATGGCGCCAGAGTTCGGCCAGCGGCGTGCGCGAAAGCGCCAGCGCCTTGGTCTGGCGCAGGCAGGCGGCAACCTCTGCCTGGCAGCACGGGACCAGCACCATGAAGCGAGCCTTCTTGGCAAGGCCGAAGCCGATCGCATCGTCGGTAGCGGTATCGCAGGCGTGCAGCGCCGTGACGACGTCGATCTGCGACGGCAACCCGGGCGCATCGGCCGACTCGGCCACCGTCAGATTGAGGAAGGACATGCGGTTGAAACCCAGCCGCTCGGCCAGCAGGCGCGATTTTTCGACCAGGTCGGCCCGCGTTTCGACGCCATACACATGCCCGCCGCCGCGCTCACGGAAGAACAGGTCGTAGATGATGAAACCCAGATACGACTTGCCCGCGCCATGGTCGGCCAGCGTCGCCTGCGCCCCGTCATCCGGCAACTCGCGCAGCAGCTTTTCGATGAACTGGAACAGGTGGTAGACCTGCTTGAGCTTGCGGCGCGAGTCCTGGTTGAGCCGGCCTTCGCGGGTGAGGATGTGCAGCTCCTTGAGCAGCTCGACCGATTGGCCGGGCCGCAGTTCGTTCTGCACGTCGAACTCGGCCTTCGAGGCTTTCGCGCCGGCCTTGCTCATCGCAGCGCTCCGCCAGCCCCGACATCGAGAGCCGCCCAGCCTTCGGCGCCGAGCGATTCAAGGGTGTCGATGTTGCGCCCGAAGATCGCCTCGGCATCGGGAAACGCATCGACGGCCCGGCTCACGCTGTCCTCGCGCAGCAGGTGCAGCGTCGGATAGGGCGCGCGGTTGGTAGCGTTCGCGATGTCATCCGCCTCGGAGCCGGCAAACTGATAGCGCGGATGGAAGCTCGCGAGTTGCAGCACGCCGTCGAAGCCGTCGCGCGTAAGCCGGCGCTCGGCGCGCGCCGTGAAATCGTTGAAGTCCAGAAAGTCGGTCAAGGTGTTCGGCGCCATCAATAGAGTGGTGTCCCGCTCCAGCGGGTCGCGGGCGGCGAGTTCGCGCGCTTCGAAGAGCAGCGCATCCATCAGCTGGGCTTCTTCGCTGTGCAGGAACGCGGCGTAGTGGATCTGGCCCTTTGCCTGCACGGCTTTCGCGAAGGGGCACAGATTCAGCCCGATCACCGCGCGCTCCAGCCAATGCTGCGTGTCGGCCCTCGCCTGCTCGGCAGAAATTGTGGCATCGGCCGTCATGCGGTGCCTGCGCGGGGACTTGCATTCGCGACACGGCTCGCGAGCGCGATGCCTGCGAGCGAGCAAGCCAGTGTCATGGTCCAGGTCCATTGCCATCCGCCAGCGCGATGGGCGATCCAGGCGACCACCGGCGGCGCGACGAACTGACCGAGCGACGAGGCCTGCTGCATCAGCCCCACGGTGGTCGACACCGTCGATGGCCCCGGCGCGAGCCGAACGGCGAGCATGAACAGCGTGGCCGGCACGACGCCGCCGCCGAGCGAGAACAGGCAGACCGCGACATAGCGCAGCAACGGCGGCAGCCCGGCGGCATCGCCCCCTTGTCCGATCTGCGCGAAGGCCGCGATGCCGCCGAGCGCCATGGCGACGAAGCCCCAGCGCAGCATGCGGTCCGGCGCAATGCCTTGCTGAAGCAGTCGGCCGCCCGCGACGTTGCCGGCGATGTTCATCGCCGCCGCCAGCGCGGTCAGCGGCGCGCTCCAGGCGCCGGGAACGCCGGCTTCGGCGTAGATCGCGGGCAGAAAGCCGATCACGCCCATCCACTGCGCCGAGTAGACGGCGAACGCCAGTCCGAGTGTCCAGGGCCCGGCGGCACCGAGGGTGTCGCGCAGACGCGTCGGCCACCGCTCGGACCAATCGGCCGTCGCGCGGCCAGCGCGGCTGCGGTCGGCAGGAACGACGAGCGCCACCCACAATGCCGCGGCGGCGGATAGTGCCGACAGCAGCCACCACCAGGCCGGCCATCCCGCCCAGGCGATCAGGCCAGGGCCGCACAACAGCGCCAGCGCCACGCCAAGCGGCATGTAGGCGCCCCACAGTCCCAGCGCCGCCTTCTCCGTGCTCGCCGGTGACAGGGCACGGATCAGCCCCGGCCCGGGCATGACCGCCAAAAGAAAACCGACGCCTTCGATCGCACGCAGAGCCAGGAGCCAGTGCAAGGCCTGCGCCCCGCCGCCGATCGATGACGTGCCGGCCCAGCCGCCGAGCAAGCTGGCGCAGGTGACCACGATCAGCCCACAGAGCATGCTGCGCCGCAGTCCGATGGTGTCGGCCGCAAGGCCGACCGCGAGTCCGAGCGTCATGCCGGCGACCTGCACCAGCGACAGCAGGAATCCCGCCTCCACCAGACCGATGCCGAGCGACGCCTGCAATGCCGGCACCGCCGGCGGCAGTTTGCCGAGGTGGAGGGCGGCGGCCACGCCGCCGGCCACGACCGCCAGTGCAGCCGCCGGAACGCGAACGCGGGTGGATGCACCGGCGTCGTTCATTCGATCCACCGCCGGCCGGTGAGGCGTTCGCGCTCACGCATCGCAAAGCGGTCCGTCATCCCGGCGATGTAGTCCGCCACGGCCCGATACCTGCCGGTGCGCTCGGCATAGGAAGCCGGCATCTCTTCGGGATGCGCGATGTAGGCGGCGAACAGCTCCCTCACCACCTGTTGCGCCTGATCGGCAGTCTGCATGACGCGAGGATGCCGGTAGAGGTTGCGAAAGAGGAACTGCTTGAGCTCGGTCGACTGTGCGCGCATCGTGTCGCCGAACAGCACCAGCGGCGCCCCGCCGCGCGCGGCAGCGGCATCCACCGGCGCTGCAGCTTCGACTGCGGCACGGGTTGCGTCGATCACGTCGTAGACCTGGGCGCTCAGCATGCGGCGAATCGATTCGTAGAGCACGCGCCGGCCGGTGAGTTGTGGATACTCGGCCAGCGTTTCGCTCCGGAAGCGGTCGAACAGCGCCACTTCGCTCAACCGCTCGATCGTGATGAGGCCGGACCGCACGCCGTCGTCGATGTCGTGCGCGTTGTAGGCGATCTCGTCGGCGAGGTTGCAAAGCTGCGCTTCTAGGCCAGGCTGCGTGCGGTCGCAGAAACGCCGCGCCACGCCGCCCGGCTCGGCGGCCTCGATGCGCTCGGCATTGGCGCGCGAGCAGTGCTTGAGGATGCCCTCGCGGGTTTCGAAGCTCAGGTTGAGGCCGTCGTATTGCGGGTAGCGGTGCTCGAGCTCGTCGACCACGCGCAGGCTCTGCAGGTTGTGCTCGAAGCCGCCGTGCGCCGCCATGCAGGCGTCGAGCGCATCCTGCCCGGCATGACCGAAGGGCGTGTGGCCGAGGTCGTGCGCCAGCGCAATGGCTTCGACCAGATCCTCGTTGAGCCGCAGCGCCCGCGCGATCGAGCGGCCGAGCTGGGCCACCTCCAGCGAATGGGTCAGCCGCGTTCGGAACAGGTCGCCTTCGTGGTTCAGGAACACCTGCGTCTTGTAGACCAGCCGCCGGAAAGCCGTCGAATGCACGATGCGGTCGCGGTCGCGCTGGAACGCATCGCGCGTGGGCGCGGGCGGCTCCGGATGGCGTCGGCCGCGCGAATGGGCCGGGTCGCTGGCGTAGCGCGCAAGGCTCATCGGCGCGCGTTCCGGTTGATGTTCAGGCGGAGCAGCATTGCGCCAGCACCTCGCGCACCACCGTGTCGGGTGCGCTGCGCATCACTGCGGAGCCGGGCTTGTCGATGACGACGAAGCGGATCTCGCCGGCTTCGGACTTCTTGTCGATGCGCATCAGCGTCAGGTAGCGCTCGGCGCCGAGATCTGGCGCGACCACCGGCAAACCGGCCCGTCTGATCAAAGCCGTGAGTCGCTGCACAAAGGCTGCATCGACGCCGCCGAGGCGCTGCGACAGATGGGCCGCCATCACCATGCCGCAGCCGACGGCTTCTCCGTGCAGCCATTTGCCGTAGCCGAGCCCCGACTCGATCGCATGGCCGAAGGTGTGGCCGAAGTTGAGGATCGCCCGCAGCCCCGTCTCGCGCTCGTCCTGCCCGACCACGGCGGCCTTGATCTCGCAGCTGCGCTTCACCGCATGGGCCAGCGCGGCGGGCTCCCCGGCGAGAAGCGCATCGATGCCGGACTCGATCCAGTCGAAAAACTCCATGTCGTAGATCGGGCCGTACTTGATGACTTCGGCAAGCCCGGCGCTCAGCTCCCGCGGCGGGAGCGTGGTGAGCGTCGCAAGGTCGCAGAGCACCAGCTGCGGCTGATAGAACGCGCCCACCATGTTCTTGCCGAGCGGGTGGTTGATTGCGGTCTTTCCGCCCACCGACGAATCGACCTGGGCGAGCAAGGTGGTCGGCACCTGCACGAAGGGCACGCCGCGCATGTAGGTCGCTGCGGCAAAGCCGGTCATGTCGCCCACGACGCCGCCGCCGAGTGCGAACAGGACCGTCTTGCGGTCGCAGCCATGACCGAGCAGCGCGTCGAAGATGAGGTTCAGCGTCTGCCCGTCCTTGTGCACCTCGCCGTCCGGCAGTTCCAGCACATGCACGGCGCCAAACCGGCTCAAAAGCGTTTCGCGCAGCGCCGAGGCGAAGAGCGGCCCCACGGTGGTGTTGGTGACGATCAAGGCCGTGGCCGCAGCCGGTACGGCCTGAAAGTGCTTCGGCTCGCCGAACAGGCCGCTGCCGATCAGGATCGGGTAGCTTCGTTCGCCGAGCTCGATCTCGACGCATTCAGGGGGGGCGGACAATCGCATCCCTCCGAGTTTAGGTGCACGCCGCTGCGCGTTCGCTCAGCCTGCAGGGTCCAGTGGCGGTGTGTAAGGCTTGATTCCGGCCAGTTCGAGCTGCATCACGATGATGTTTGCGAGCGTCGCGACAGAGGGCCGGCCGGTTTCGACCACGATGTGTGCCGTTTCGCGATAGAGCGGATCGCGAACGCTGTGCAGTTCCTGCAGCCGACCCAGAGGATCTGCCACTTGAAGCAAGGGGCGCTTGATGTCGTGGCGCAGCCGCCTGAACAGGTCTTCGGGCGAAGAACGCAGATAGATCACGTGGAAGCGCGTGCGCAGCTGGAGCCGGTTGGCCTGCCGCAGCACGGCGCCCCCGCCGGTCGCCACCACGCCGTCGACCGTGGCAGCCAGATCGGCGATCACGGCTTCTTCGATGTCGCGGAAGCTTTCTTCGCCTTCACGTTCGAAATAGTCGCGTATCGAGCAACCGATCCGCCGCTCGACGACTTCGTCGCTGTCGAAGAAAGGTACCTGCAGGCGCTGCGCAAGGCGCCGGCCCACCGCGGATTTACCGGCGCCGGGCAATCCGACGAGTGCGACCGCCACGCGGTTCTGGGAACGCCCGCGCGTCAGCGCGCAGCGTTGCGGTCGGTAATCATCTTCGGGGTGATAAAGACGAGCATTTCGGTCTTGTTGGCAACGCGATTGCGCGTACGGAACAGCGCCCCGACATAGGGCACTTCACCGAGCACCGGCACGCGCGATTCATCGTTGGTTTCGGTGAGTTCGAAGATACCACCGATGACCACCGTGCCGCCGTTCTCGACCAGCACCTCGGTCTGCACGTGCTTGGTGTTGATTGCAAAACCGGCCGTCGTCGCCTGGCCGACCGTGTCCTTGTTGACGTCGAGCGTCAGGATGATGTTGCCTTCGGGCGTGATCTGCGGCGTCACCTCGAGCTTGAGGTTGGCCTTTCGGAAGGCGATCGATGTCGCGCCGCTGGACGTGGCGACCTGGTAAGGCAGTTCGGTGCCCTGCTCGATCAGGGCCTTGGTCTGGTCGGCCGTTACGACGCGCGGGCTCGATACCACCTTGCCCTTGCCATCCGCCTCGAGCGCGGAGATCTCGAGGTTCAGCATGCGCGAAAAGCTGGAATTGAAGAGCGACACCGCGAACGTGCCAGGCGGGTTGCCGTTGCCCGACACACCCGTCGAAGGAAGGTTGACGAAGTTGGAGTTGGTGAAGGTCGTGAGCGCGCTGCCCGCAGTGGTCGCCGTACCCGGCGTGAGGATCGGCATCGCACCGACGTTGCCGAAAATCGGGCGCCCGTTGTTCGAGCCGACCGTGCCGCCGGCGAGTCCGCCTCCGAGCCGCACACCCAATGATTTGCCGAAAGTGTCCGAAGCTTCGACGATGCGTGCTTCGATCAGCACCTGGCGAACCGGGATGTCGAGTTTCTGGATCAGTTCGGCCACCTGGGAAATGCGCGAAGGAATGTCGGAGACGAAGAGCTGGTTGGTACGCGATTCCGCAATCACGCTGCCGCGCGGGCTGAGGATGCGGGTCGTCGTTCCCGAACCGCCGCCGCTCGATGCGCCGGTGCCGGTCAGGCCCTGGGCGATCGTGATGGCCTTGGTGTAGTTCAGCTGGAAAGATTGGGTGCGCAGCGGCTCCAGATTCTGGATGGCGGCCTGCGCTTCGAATTCGAGCTTTTCCTTGGCATTGATTTCGTCCTTGGGCGCGATCCACAGAACGCTGCCGTTCTTGCGCATGCCCAGGTTCTTGGCCTGCATGATGATGTCGAGCGCCTGGTCCCAGGGCACGTCTTTCAGTCGCAGGGTCAGCGCGCCGGTCACCGAGTCGGAGGTCACGATGTTGAAGTTCGTAAAATCGGCGATCACCTGAAGCAGCGAACGAATCTCGATGTTCTGGAAGTTCAGCGACAGCTTTTCGCCGTTGTAGCCGACGCCTTGCGTCAGCTTGGTCGGGTCGACCTTGCGGGGGCGCACCTCGACCACGAACTGGTTTTCGCTCTGGTAGGCGCTGTGCTCCCAATCGCCACGGGGTTCGATCGTCATCCGCACGCGGTCGCCGGATTGCTGGGTGGTCACCAACTGAACGGGCGTGCCGAAATCCGACACGTCCAGGCGCCGACGCAGGCCTTCCGGCAGCGTCGACTTGGTGAACTCCACCACCAGATTCTTGCCTTGCTGGCGAATGTCGACGCCGACCTGGTTGTTGGCCAGGTCGACGATGACGCGGCCGGTGTTGTCGGTGCCGAGCCGGAAATCGACGTCGCGCAGCGGCAAGGTGTCGCGATTGCGGTTTTCGGCAAACGAGGAAGGCGTTGAACTCACCAACGCAGCGCCCGGGACCGGCTCGAGCGACACCAGCAGCGACTTGCCCTGGATCTCGGCCTTGTATGCGGTCGCCTGCTTCAGGTTCAGCACCAGGCGGGTGCGCTCACCAGCCTGCACGACGTTGACGGAACGCAGGTTGCCCTGGTTGATCTCGATGGCCGAGCGGCCGATGGCATTCGTCACACCCGGAAAGTCGAGCGCAATACGCGCCGGGGCCTGAATGGCGAAGCCCGCAGGTACGGCGGTGAGCGCTTGCGTCAGGTCGACCCGAATCACTTCGGCTCCGGACTGCATCGAACTCGTGACCGATTCAATCGCATTCTGCGCATGCACGACTGCGACCGCACCGAGCGCAGCCAGGGTAACGCCGGCGGCGCGGAGCCACTGAGCGAACATTGATTTTGTTGGTTTCATTTCGACCTCTCTTGCAACTGCAGCGTCGCCACGCGTTCGATCCATTCACCGGCGGCGTCTTGCACGATTTCACGCAAGCCGAGTTCGGTTTCGGTGATACGGGTGATGCGCCCGTAATTGAGTCCCAGATGGTTGCCGACCCGCACTTGGTAGAGCAACTTGTCCACGGTCACCAGCCCGACTGGCTGACCGTTGCGGTTCATGCTGCCGACCATCGCCATGGCGTCGAGCGGGAATGCTTCGAGGGCCTCTTTGCGACGCGTCAACTCAGGCGCGATAAGTCCCGACGTACTTGGCTGGTTCGAGTCGCGGCGCAACGCCTGCGTCAACTTCTGCATGTTGAAAGGCTCGAACGCACTGGCCTCGGTGTATGCCTGCGGCGTGAACTTCTTCGGCTCGGCAATCGGTGCAACGGTGGGCCGCACCTGTGCCTTCTGATCCGCCATCCAGCGTTGCAGGTCTTCCTGCTCCGTTCCGATACACCCGCTCAGGCCGACCACTGCAGCGCCTAGCCAGAAAAAGCCGAGCGTTGTTTTCATTTCTTCTTTGCCTCCGCGGCTGCAGCGCGCTTCTGCATTGCCTGCTCTTCCTCATCGAGATAACGGAAGGTGCGGGCCGTGGCGTCCATGGTCAGACCGCCATCTTTTTGCGGCGTCACGGACAAGTTGTTCAACGTCACGATGCGCGAAAGGTTCGCCACGTCGGCAGCGAACGCGCCCATGTCGTGATAGCGCCCCGTCACACGCACCGCAATCGGCAGTTCTGCGTAGTAGTCCTTGACGGAAACCTGCCCCGGACGGAACAACTCGAACTGCAGGCTCCGACCCAGGCCGGCCTGGTTGATGTCGGAGAGCAGCGCATCCATCTCCGCCTTGCTCGGCAACTGCTTCTCGAGCAATGTCACGTACTGCTGCACCTGCTCGCGCTGCTTCTTGAGCAAGTCGAGATTCGCGGCTTGCGCGACCTTCTTCTGGTAGTCCGCCTTGAGCGCGACTTCCTTGCCGCGCTCGGCCTCGAGCTCGTCGTATGAATTGGTGAGCCATGCGAACCACAGCGCGGCAAGCACCATCGCTGTGACAACGAAGCACAGGGCGTAGCGCGGCACGGGTGGCCAGACCGAAGGATCGTTCGGATTCAATCCGCGGAACTGGTCGCCGAATCGCTGCAGCGAGCCGGCGATGTCGATTTGGCTGGAAGCGTGTTGAGTGGGCATGATGACGCCTTATCCCTTCACCGCAGCAGATGCCGCTTTGGCCGCGCCGGGGGCGGATTTTTGCGCGTCCGTGGGCCGCTTGAGGCCGATACGCATCGTGAAGTTGGCAACCCGCCGCTGATCGCGCGGGCTCAGGCTGACGGTGCCCGATGTGATCTCGACCAGCTCGGGCTTGACCAGCCAGGGACTGTTGTTGCCAAGATTGCGAAGCAGCTCGGACACACGCTCGTTCGACTGGGCCATTCCGAGCAGGGTAACGGTCTGGTTGTCCTGCTTCATGCTCGTCAGGTACACGCCGTCGGGCAGTTGCCGGACCAGTTCATTCAGCAGATGAACCGGCATGTTCCGGTCGCCCTGCAGGTCTTCGACCGCTTGCTGGCGCGCGCGCAATGCCGCGATCTCGGCCTGCAATGTAGAGATTTCCTTGATCTCGGCTTCGAGCTTCGTGATCTCCGCCTGCAGGAACATGTTCTTTCCCTGCTGGGTGGATATCTGGGCCTGATACCAAAGATACGCAGCGCCGGCGATCAGGCAGCCGAGCAGCGCCGCAGCGCCCAGGGTGGCATAGAAGTTTTCGCGCCGGCGCTTGCGCGACGCCTCCCTGTGCGGGAGCAGATTGATCAGGATCACTGCAGAAACCTCCGCATCGCCAAGCCGCACGATGTCAGATAGGACGGCGCCTCGCGACGCACCTTCTTTTCTCGAATGCCGCTGCCGATTTCCATGCCGTCGAACGGATTGACGAGCGAACAGGCGAACGACGTCTGGCGCGTCACCGCACTGGTCAACCCCGGCAGTGCCGCAGAGCCGCCTGCGAGCAGCACATAGTCGACGCGGTTGTGCGGCGTGCTGGTGAAGAAGAACTGCAATGCCCTGGCGATCTCTTGCGCGATGCTCGCCACGAAGGGCTTGAGCACGCCCGACCCGTAGTCATCGGGCAAATCGCCGCTGCGCTTTTTGGCTTCGGCTTCTTCGGCCGAAAAACCGTACTGGCGGACGATCAGCTGCGTGAGCTGCGCACCGCCGAATGCCTGGTCGCGGTCGTAGAGCACTTCCTGGTTGCGCAGAACCTGCATGCTGGTGGTGAAGGCGCCCACTTCGAACAGCGCGACCACCGCGTCACGGCCCTGGCCGGGAAGCTGCTCGATGAGCCGCGCGGTCGCGAGCCGCGATGCATAGGATTCGACGTCGAGAATCATGGCCTTCAGGCCTGCCGCTTCGGCAAGTCCCTGGCGGTCCTGAACCTTTTCCTTGCGGGACGCTGCAATCAGCACTTCGACGTCACCTGTCGAGTTGGCGCTTTGTCCGATGACACAGAAGTCCAGGCTCACTTCATCGAGCGAGAAAGGAATGTATTGGTTTGCCTCGGACTCGACCTGAATCTCGAGCTCCTGCTCGCTCATGCCGCCCGGAAGCACGATCTTCTTGGTGATGACGGCCGATGGCGGCAACGCCAACGCCACGTTTTTGGTGCGCGTTCCGCTTTTGCGAACGACGCGCCGAACCGCTTCGGCTACTTCGTCGAATTTCTCGACGTTGCCGTCGGTGATCCACCCGCGCTCGAGAGGCTCGATCGCGCAGCGTTCCAATATCAGCTTTCCGCTGGCGTCACGGCCGAGCTCGACCAGCTTGACGCTGGACGAACTGACATCCAAACCAAGCAGTGGTGCGGGCTGGCGGCGAAACAACGATCCTAAATCAGTCAAGTTCGATCCCATCCGTTTGTAACGATTGGAAATATATGCGAGTGGTTGCATGCTAGCAGCAGGCACCCGCCCATCCAAGCGACGTGCCCCCGCTGAACAACAAGCGTTGTCAAAAGTGGACGTAACCGTAGCGTTATGCAACTTAGGTCACAAATGCGAGTACTTGGGTTTTAGGCACTGAACGAGCGCCGCAAACGGGCTCGCCTTTTTATAATCACGGGTTGACTTCACCACCCCTCATGCCCGAAACACCCAGCCCCAGAGGCCCCGAAAGAAAATCGCACTCTCCGGTGCGCCCGGCGTGGCTGTCCTGGCTGCTGCGGATACTACTGTGGGGAACGGGTATTGCCGCTGCCGGTGCGTTGGCACTGGTGTGCGTGCTCGCGGTGGCACTGGCAGTGGCCTACCCGAACCTGCCGGACATCTCGGATCTTGCGGATTACCGGCCGAAGCTGCCGCTGCGCGTGTTCTCGTCCGAAGGCATCCTGATCGGCGAGTTCGGTGAAGAGCGGCGCAATCTCACGCCGATCGCGACCATACCCAAGGTCGTGAAGGATGCAGTCCTGGCCGCAGAAGATGCACGCTTCTACAACCACGGCGGGGTCGACTACAAAGGCATGCTGCGCGCGGGGCTTGCGAACATGAACCGCGTGAAGAGCCAGGGCGCTTCCACCATCACCATGCAGGTCGCGCGCAACGTCTACCTGAGCTCCGAAAAAACCCTCACTCGCAAGATCTACGAGGTTCTGCTCACCTTCAAGCTGGAGCATCTGCTCACCAAAGACCAGATTTTCGAGATCTACCTGAACCAGATCTACCTTGGCAATCGTGCCTACGGATTCGCGGCAGCTTCCGAAGCGTATTTCGGCAAGCCGCTGAAAGAAGTCTCGATTGCTCAGGCTGCAATGCTGGCGGGCCTTCCGAAAGCGCCGGGCGCCAACAACCCCGTCAACAACCCTTCGCGCGCCCGGGGTCGGCAGCTCTACGTGATCGACCGCATGCACGAAGCCGGCTTCATCACGGCCGAACAGGCGGCAGAAGCCAAGAAGGAAGAACTGAATCTTCGCGATGGCGCGGACCCGAACCGGCTGCACGCCGAATATGTCGCCGAAACGGTGCGCCAGCTGATGTATGCGCAGTACGGCGACAGCACCTATACCCGCGGCCTCAAGGTCTACACCACGCTGGTCGCGGCCGACCAGGCGGCGGCCTATCGGGCTTTGCGCAAGGGCATCATGGATTACGAGCGTCGCCAGTTCTATCGCGGCCCCGAAAAATTCATCGATCTCCCGAACGATCCAAAGGAACTCGACGAGGCGGTCGACGACGCGCTGGCCGAGCATCCGGACAACGGCGACGTGATGTCGGCAGTGGTGCTCAAGGCCGGCCCCAAGGAGATCAGCGCAGTCCGAAGCAACGGGGATGTGCTGCAAATCACCGGGGAGGGGCTGCGGCCAGGGCAGTCCGGGCTCTCGGACAAGGCGCCGCCCAACATCAAGCTTCGCCGCGGCGCCGTGATCCGGGTGGTGAAGACGCCTAAGAACAGCTGGGAAATCACGCAGCTGCCGGAAGTCGAGGGCGCGTTCGTGGCGCTCGACCCGCGCGATGGCGCTGTGAAGGCGATGGTTGGCGGCTTCGACTTCGACAAAAACAAGTTCAATCACGTCACGCAGGCCTGGCGCCAGCCGGGCTCCAGCTTCAAGCCCTTCATCTACTCGGCTGCGCTCGAGAAGGGGTTCACGCCCGGCACCGTCGTCAACGATGCTCCGCTGTTTTTCGACGGCGCTATCACTGGCGGACAACCCTGGGAGCCCAAGAACTACGACGGCACTTTCGAAGGTCCGATGTCGTTGCGCCGGGCGCTGCAGAAGTCGAAGAACATGGTCACCATCCGCGTGCTGCAGTCGATCGGCACGCGCTATGCGCAGGACTGGATCGGCAATTTCGGCTTCGAACGCGAAAAGCATCCGGCCTACTTGCCGATGGCATTGGGCGCCGGCTCGGTCACGCCGATGCAGATGGCCACCGCCTATTCGGTGTTCGCGAACGGTGGCTACCGCGTCAATCCTTACCTGGTGACCCGCATCACGGATCACAAGGACAAGGTGCTGGTGGAGACACAGCCTCCGCTGCTGAACGAGACCATGCGCGCGATTCCGCAACGCAACGCCTTCATCATGGACACGCTCTTGCAGAGCGTCATCAAGGGCGGCACCGGAACCAAGGCCTATCAGGCGCTCAAGCGCGACGACTTGTATGGCAAGACCGGCACCACCAACGACTCCATCGACACCTGGTTCGCGGGTTTCCAGCCGACGATGACGGCGGTCGCGTGGATGGGCTACGACACGCCACGCAAACTGGGCGACCGAGAAACCGGCGGCAGTCTGAGCCTGCCGATCTGGATCAACTTCATGGAAAGCGCGATCAAGGGCGTGCCGGTGGCTGAACTGTCCGCACCGGCAGGCGTGGTCAACGTGGGTGGCGAGTGGTACTACGACGACTACGCACCAGGCCGCGGCGTGGCGAGTCTCGGGGTCGAGGCCGGTCCGACGCCGCCGGCGGAGGCGATGGTGGGGGTGCCGGTCAGTCCGAATCCGCCGCCGGAAGAACGCAACCGCATCCTCGACCTTTTCCGCAATTAGTCGGCTGGTGCGAACAGCAGGGGCTGGCCCGCCTGCGCGCCGGCTTCGCGCGACAGGTTGCCGAACAGCTCTTCACCGGTCTTGGTGTCGATCCAGCAGCGGCCGTCGTGCCGGTAGTGGTAGCCGCCGGAGCGGGCGGCCAACCAGATTTCGTGCAGCGGCTTCTGCAGGTTCACGATCAGCTGGCTGCCATTGCCGAAGGTGATGGTGATCATGCCGCCGACGCGCTGGTTGTCGATGTCCACATCGGTCGCGTCGTTGATGCGGTCGCAGCTGCGTTCGATCGCCGCCAACGCCGCTTCGGCGCGGTCCAGGTACTCGGGGTCGGTCATTACAATTTCGCCATGTTGAATGTTCGCCAAATTCTAGTGAGCGCGATTGGCCTCGCGATCTTCGGGGTCGGCCTGACCGCTTGTGGTCAGAAAGGCGCGCTCTACCTGCCTACCGATGCCGCCGCGAAAGGCCGGGCAACACTGCCGGACCTCCTGGTGCCGGGCTCGCCCAACGCTGCGGCAGCGCAGCCGCCAGCACCTGCCGCGAGCAGCGCGCCGGCGACCACAGAAAGCACCCGGTGACGCCCCAGCAACGCCTGCCCGGGCATCCCCATGTTGCACGCAAAGACGGCGTGCTGCATGTCGAAGGGCTGTCGCTCTCGGCACTGGCCCAGGAACACGGCACGCCGCTTTTCGTCTATTCGAAGCAATGGATGCTGGACGCGCTGGGCGCCTACCAACGCGGCTTCGAAGGCCGCGATGCCCTGGTGTGCTACGCCATCAAGGCGAATTCGTCTCTGGGCGTGCTGCGGGTTTTTGCAGCAGCGGGTTGCGGGTTCGACATCGTGTCCGGCGGGGAACTCGCGCGCGTGCTTGCCGCGGGCGCCGACCCTGCAAAGGTGATCTTTTCCGGCGTCGGCAAGACGCGGGGCGAAATGCGGCAAGCACTGGCAGCTGGCATCGGCTGCTTCAACGTGGAGAGCGAAGCCGAGATCGATGTGCTCAATGCAGTCGCACTCGAGGAAGGCCGACCCGCGTCGATCAGCGTTCGCATCAACCCGAACGTCGATCCGAAGACGCACCCCTATATTTCCACCGGCCTCAAGGGCAACAAGTTCGGCATTGCGCACGATCGCGCGGTGGATGTTTACCGGCATGCGGCGTCGTTGAAGGGCCTGCGGGTGCGCGGCATCGATTGCCACATCGGCTCGCAGATCACCGACGCCTCGCCGTACCTGGAGGCATTGGAGCGCGTGCTCGACCTGGTCGAAGCGATCGAGAAGGCCGGCATCGCGCTGCACCATCTCGACTTCGGCGGCGGCCTGGGCATCGACTACAACGGCGACACGCCGCCCGCGGCCGATGCGCTGTGGCGCCAGTTGCTTGCACGCCTGGATGCACGCGGATTCGGGCGGCGCCGGCTGATCGTCGAGCCCGGCCGCTCGCTGGTCGGCAATGCCGGCGTCTGCGTGACCGAGGTGCTCTACACCAAGGAGGGCGAAGACAAGAACTTCTGCATCGTCGATGCGGCGATGAACGATCTTCCGAGGCCGGCCATGTACCAGGCCTTCCATCAGATCGTGCCGGTGGCGGCGCCTGGCGGCGACCCTGTGACTTACGACGTCGTGGGGCCGGTTTGCGAAAGCGGCGACTGGCTCGGCCACGACCGCGCGCTCGACGTGCGCGGCGGCGATCTGCTCGCCGTACTCTCGGCGGGCGCCTATTCGATGGCCATGGCGAGCAACTACAACACGCGCGGCCGCGCTGCCGAAGTACTGGTCAGCGAAGGGGTCGGCGAGTTGATCCGCCGTCGCGAAACGATCGAGGACCAGCTGCGAAGCGAGCGGTTCGGCGGCTGAGCGCGCTGGGGCAGCGCCGTCACTTGGCGAGCGGCGCGCGCACGGCGGACGCTCCGCTCTGAACCTTCTTCTTGCTCGCAGCATTCCACACTCGCCAGCCGAGCAACACCGCGATGATCGCGGCATACACGAACACTTCCGCGAAGTCGTTCTTGCCTGCCCGCATCCAGAAGAAGTGCAGCAGCCCCAGCCCGGCGATCACATAGACCAGCTTGTGCAGCATCTGCCAGCGCTTCGCGCCCATGGCCTTGATGGCACGATTGAACGATGTTGCGGCAAGCGGTGTGAGCAGCAGGAAACCGGTGAAGCCCACCAGGATGAACGGGCGTTTCACGATGTCATTGACGATTTCCGGAATGTCGAAACCCATGTCGAACCAGCTGTAGCTCAAGAGGTGGATCACCACGTAGAAATACGCGAACAGGCCGAGCATCCTGCGAAAGCGCGCCAGTGCATTGGTCTTGGTGATCACCCGCAGCGGCGTCACCGCGAGCACGATGCAGATGAAGCGCAGCGTCCAGTCGCCAGCCGAGCGGATCAGGTACTCCGCCGGGTTGGCGCCCAGACCGTCGGTGAATGCGCCGTAGAACAGCCACGCAAACGGCAGCAGGCACAGCACGAACACCAGCGGCTTGGCCGCAGGATGCATCAGCAGCTTGTTCACGGCAGGTTCAGAACAGTTTCTTCAGGTCCATGCCGGCGTAGAGCTGGCCGACCTGGGCCTCGTAGCCATTGAACATCTGCGTCTTGGTGCGCTTGGCGAACAAGCCGCCGCCATCGCCGATGCGCCGCTCGGTCGCCTGGCTCCAGCGCGGATGATCGACCGTCGGGTTGACGTTCGAATAGAAGCCGTACTCCTGCGCCGCCGCCTTGTTCCAAGCCGTACCGGGTTCCTTTTCGACGAAGCGGATCTTGACGATCGACTTGCCGCTCTTGAAGCCATACTTCCAGGGCACCACGATCCGCACCGGCGCGCCGTTCTGGTTGGGCAGCACCTCGCCATACATGCCGAAGGTCAGCAGTGTCAGCGGATGCATCGCCTCGTCCATGCGCAGACCTTCTGCATAGGGCCAATCGAGAACGCGCGAGCCGACGAAGGGCATGGTCTTCGGGTCGGCCAGCGTGATGAACTCGACGTACTTTGCATTGCCCTGCGGCTCTACTTTCTTGATGAGTTCGGCCAGCGAGTAGCCGACCCAGGGAATGACCATCGACCAGCCCTCGACACAGCGCAGGCGGTAGATGCGCTCTTCCTGCGCGCTGAGCTTGAGCAGATCCTCGATGCCGTACTTGCCGGGCTTGTTGACCAGTCCTTCGACTTCGACGGTCCAGGGCCGCGTCTTCAAGGTTCCGGCGTTCTTGGCCGGATCGGCCTTGTCGGTGCCGAACTCGTAGTAGTTGTTGTAGCTCGCGGCGTCCTTGTACTCGGTGAGCTTTTCCATGGTTTGCGCGCCTGGCACTGCCGACTTCACACCCTTCAACGCAGCCAGCTTGCCAGGTGCGGGCGTCTGCGCCATGGCATCGCGCGCGGCCCACGAGGCCATGGCGGCGCCGGCGGCACCACCGGCCAGCCACTTGAGCATGTCCCGGCGACCTTCATAGACGCTGCGCGGCGTGATCTCGCTCGAGTTCGGATGAATGAAGCCGTCTTTGCGGGAATGAATCAACATGGATTGCCTTTCGCCAGAAATTGCTCTGCTCGGATGAGTTCGTTGCCAATACTGATTCGGTTACGCGCCGCGCGCTCGCACGGTTTCAAATGGCCGTGAAAGCCGGCCTGCTCTACAGCGTGCCGTAGCTGTGCAGACCGCTCAGGAACATGTTCACGCCGAGGAACGCGAAGGTCGTCACCGCCAGCCCGCCCAGCGCCCACCAGGCGGCGATGGTGCCCCGCAGGCCCTTCACCAGCCGCATGTGCAGCCAGGCCGCATAGTTGAGCCAGACGATGAGCGCCCATGTTTCCTTCGGGTCCCAGCTCCAGTAGCCCCCCCACGCATCGGCGGCCCACAAGGCGCCGAGCACGGTGGCGATCGTGAAGAAGGCGAAGCCGACGGTGATGGATTTGTACATCACGTCGTCGAGCACTTCGTTGGCCGGCAGCCGTGCCGCGATGCGCTTGCGCCCGAGCAGGATGCCCGCGGCGATCAATGCCGAAATGGCGGCGTAGACGAACCAGTAGCTGCCGCCCGCTTCCTGCGCGCGCTGCCTGAAGGCGACAGGCACGAAGCACAGCGCGATACCGAGCAGCCATACCGGCGTGAGCTTGTACCAGCGGGTCTCATGCGCCTGCTCCTTGACGAGATAGGCGAAGGCGACCATCGCCGCCAGCGCGAAAGTTCCGTAGCCGATGAAGTTGGCCGGCACATGCACCTTCATCCACCAGCTCTGAAGTGCCGGCACCAGCGGCTGGATCTCGTGGGCTTCGCGCACCAGCGTGTACCAGAGCAGAAAACCGACCGCCGCACTGACCACCAGCATCACGAAGGCGCCAAGCGCACGCGTGCCGTAACGCGACTCGAAATAGAGATAGAACGCCGCCGTCATCCAGCAGAACAGGACGAACACCTCGTAGAGGTTGCTGACCGGGATGTGGCCGATGTCGGGGCCGAGCTGGTGGCTTTCGTACCAGCGCACCATCGTTCCGATGAGGGCCATGGCGACGGCGGCCCATGCAAGGCGCGAAGCGATCAGGTCCATGGCGTCGGCCTGCTTGCCGCCAAAGAAGCCGATCCAGTAGAACAGCGTGCTCATGAAGAAGAGCACGCTCATCCAGAGAATGGCCGACTGGCTGGAGAGAAAGTACTTTAGCCAGAACACCGTGTCGGCACGTGCCAGGTCGCCCTGGTAGGAAACGATGCCGAGCAGCGCGGCGCCCGCCACCACCGCCGCCAGCAAGCGCAGCGGCCGCCAGAACCAGCCGAGCCAGATGGCGGCCGGCAGCGTACCCAACAGAATGATCTTCTCGTAGTAGTCCATGGCACCCGCATAGCGGGAGAACGCGAACAACCCGCCTGCCACCACCAGCGCGGCAAAAAGCCAGTCCGAGGCGTTGCGGCGCGATAGCCAGCTGTCGTTGAGCGTGAGGGTGGTGGTGTTCATGAGGCCGTGTCCTTCCTGATGGCGAGCAACCTGTCTTTCAGATGCTCGAATTCGCGATCGCTGTCGATAGTCTTGCGATTGACGGAGAAAGCCATGGTGGCCTCGGTGCCGGTCTCGCCCGGACGCTTCGCCAGCCAGACCCAGAGCCTGCGCTCGCGCACGTACAGCATGGCAAAAATGCCCACGATCAGCAACAGGCAACCCAGGTAGACGATGCTCTTGCCCGGCGCCCGCGCGACCTGGAACACGCTGGCCTGCACCTGCTTGAAGTCCGTCATCAGCATCGCAACCGGTGCCGGGTAGAAGTGCGCGTCGCTGATGGCGAGCACCGCCTGGGTGAGGAAGCCCTGCGATTTCTGGTCGGCCTGCAATGCGCCCAGGCCGGCCTTCTCGCGGCTCAGGTTGAGTACCTCGAAAAGCACGTCGTTGAGGATGCGCACCAGCACGGCGCCTGCGCGCTCGCGCTCGGCCTCGGGCACGTTGGCCTCCATGAACTCGGCGATCGCCTGCCAGCCGCCGGCGCTCACCGCGTCGGCCTTGGCGCGCTCGGTGCCGGCGAACAGCGCAAGTGCGCGCGTCGCAGAAATGCGCAGTTGCTCGGCCAGATCCGGACGCTGGGCATCCGTTGCACGGGCAACGTAGCGCTCGATGGCGCGTGAACGTGCATTCGCATCGGCAAGCGTCTCGCGCATGCGTACGAAACCATCCATCGATCCCTGCTCGTCGGCCGGAACACGCAGGTAGCGGAACGGCTCTTCCGGCCGCTCGCGCATGCCGAGCAGAAACACAGGTTGGCCGTCGCCGGTATCGACCGGAATCATGTAGTTCTGGTACTCGCGCGCCTGCCCTGCCGCATCGCGCAGTTTGTAGCCGATGCTCGGGCCGATGTTGCGCAGCACCTTGGGCTTGTTGGTCTTGTTGGCGGCACCGAGGCGCGACTCGAGTCCGCTGCGCAGATCGACCTTGCGCACGTCGGCACCGCTGGTCATCGCGCCGTTGACGCCATCGGCGAAGTTCTCGACGTTGATGACCCGCAGCGCGGTGTACTCCAGAGTCAACCGATCGGAGCCATTGGTGATTTCGGAGCTGCCGCCGATCGTGCCTTCGATCTCGAACGGCCTGGCCGCGGACGCCATCGGTACCGCCTTCAGCTTGACGCTGGAGCCGCCGTCATCGAAGCTCGACTGGTAGATATCGACGCCCTTGTAGCTGGCCGGATGGTTCACCTCGATGCGGGCCGGCACCTGCGCGCCGGTCTCGCGATCGTGCAGCACGACCTCGCTGGCAAACAGCTTCGGCATGCCGGTCGAGTAGTAGTCGACGATGAATTTCTTGAGTTCGATCGAGAACGGAAGGTCCTGCAGCAGCACGCCATCGGACTGGTTGAGGATCGCGACGCTCGAGCGCCCGCCTTCGGGCACGAGGATGTTGCCGCGGAAGGTCGGGTTGTTCGGCGACAGGCGGTGCTGGGGCGCGACGTCGGCGATCATGCCGCCGCCGGTGAAGACGCTCTTCCCGTTGAACCAGGTCTGCGCGCGCACGATCAGGTCGCCGTCCAGAAGGCCGCCGATGCACACCAGCACGATCGCACTGTGCGCGGCGATGTAGCCCAGCTTGTGAGCGCCGCCCGCGCGCCCGGCAACCATCCAGCCGTCACCATCGCGGTGCTGCAGCTTGACCTTCCAGCCGCCGCCTGCCAGCAGCTGGCCAATGCGATTGGCAGCGAGGTCGGGCGTCTCGTCCAGCGTCTGCTCGGCGCGCTGGCCGAAGGCGCGCAGGCTCTGCACCCGCATGCTTTCCTTGAAGTTCTTCAAGTCCGTGAAGATGCGCGGCGTGGTGCGCGCGATGCACAGGGAAGTGCTAATCACCAGGAACGCCAGGATCAGCAGGAACCACCAAGCGCTGTAGACCGAATCGAGCTTTGCCGCACGGAACAGCGCGGCCCAGAAAGGCCCGAACTGATTGATGTAGTTGTTGACCGGCTCGTGCTGCTTGAGCACGGTGCCGATGATCGATGCGATACAGATGACCGTGAGCAGCGCGATCGCGAAGCGCATCGACGAAAAAAGCTCCACCGCCGCCCGGACCGGTTGGGGCCCGCGACGGACTCGAAGACCGTGGGTGGAAACAGCTGACATGTGGAGCGATGCGTCGGGAAGCAAACAGGGCGGGCCATCCTCGCTGGATCGGCCCGCCCTGTTTGGGATTGTTATCGGCGGTTAGTTCACGCTGAACCGCTGGAAATCAACGCAGACCGGCGATGTAGTCGGATACAGCCTTGATCTCGCGGTCGTTGAGCTTGGCCGCGACACCGTTCATCTGCGCGGAGTTCAAGCGCACGCCGTCCCGGAACTGGACCAACTGCGTGGCGGTGTATTCGGCGTGCTGCCCGCCCAGGCGCGGGTACTGCGACGGAACGCCGGCGCCGTTCGGGCTGTGGCAGCCGGCGCAGGCCGGGATCTGGCGGTCGCCGATGCCGCCGCGATAGATCTTTTCGCCGAGCGCGACCAGATCCTTTTCCTTGGCGAAGCCGGGCTTCTGCTTCTTGGAACCGACGAACCAGGCGATGTCGCGCATCTCCTGGTCGTTCAACGTGGCAGCCATGCCGTTCATGACCGCATTTTTACGTTTGCCGCTCTTGTATTCCTGCAATTGCTTGAGGATGTACTCGGGATGCTGCTGAGCGAGCTTGGGGTTTGCGGCGATGGCCGAATTGCCGTCGGCGTTGTGGCACGACGCGCAGGCCTTGGCGGTGTAGGCGGCTTCGCCTTTGGCCAGGTCGGGCTTGGCCGGCTTGGCGGGCTGCACTGTCGCAGCCGGCGCTGCAGCGGCGGGGTCGTCTGCCGCGAAACCGGGACCGGCAGTGGCGCCCAGCAGGGCTGCAAGCAGAAAATGGGCGAACAACTTCATATCGGGGGCTCGGATTTATGGCGCAAAACCCCGCGATTCTACAATGGCGCCCCGTTCCGAAAGCCCACTCCCGATGACCACCCCGCCGCGCAAGCCGGCCACTCCCTTCGTCCGCAAGGGCCCCGTCGTCGACGCTGCCGCCGCCGAACGCACCCGCGTGGCGCGTGGCTGGCTCCATACCGCCCACTTTCTCACCAGCGCGCCGCAGCTCGAACACCTGCCTGCGTTCGATCTGCCGGAGATCGCCTTCGTCGGCCGCTCCAACGCCGGCAAGTCGACCGCTATCAACACGCTGACGCAGCAGACGCGCCTTGCCTTCGCGTCCAAGACGCCAGGCCGCACCCAGCACATCAACCTGTTCGGCGTCGGAAAGCAGAAGGTCGACGATGCGGTCCTCGCCGACCTTCCCGGCTACGGCTATGCGGCCGTGCCCCGGGAAGCCAAGCTGCGCTGGCAGCGCGTCATGGGCAACTACCTGATGACCCGCGAGAACCTGCGTGGCGTGGTGCTGATGTGCGACCCGCGCCACGGCCTCACCGAACTCGACGACATCCTGCTGGAAGTGATCCGCCCGCGGGTCGAGCAGGGACTGAAGTTCCTGGTGCTGCTGACCAAGTCCGACAAGCTCACCCGCTCCGACGGCGCCAAGGCCCTGTCGATTGCGCGACTGCAGGCGGGCGGCGGCGAGGTCAAACTGTTTTCTGCATTGAAGCTCCAGGGAGTGGACGAGGCGGCCGAACTGCTGTGGCGCTGGGCGCATCCACAGGACGAGCCGCCCGCCGACGCGACCCGAGAACCGACCGAAGGAGACAGCCCGTGATCGAGACCTTTTCCCGCACGCTTCCCAACGGCACCACGCTCAGTTGTCGTGCCACCGGCACAGCCGGGCGCCCGCTTATGGTGTTCCTGCACGGCTTCCCCGAGGCCGCGTTCATCTGGGATGAACTGCTCGAATACTTCAGCCAGCCCGAGCATGGCGGCTTTCGCTGCGTCGCACCCAACCTGCGCGGCTTCGAGAAGTCCAGTTCGCCGGCCGAGGTCTCGGCCTACCGGCCGCACCTGCTGGTGCAGGACATCGCCGAACTCGCCGCCAGCGAGAGCGCCGACGGCAGGATCGATGCGCTGGTGGCGCACGACTGGGGCGGCGCCTTCGGCTGGGGCTATGCCAACCAGCACGCCGACAAGCTCGGCAAGCTGGTGATCATCAATTCGCCGCATCCGGGAACCTTCACCCGGGAGCTCCTGAACAATCCCGCGCAGCAGGCCGCGAGCGCCTACATGAACTTCCTCGCCAAGCCCGGCGTCGAGGCCCTGCTCGCGGCGGACGACTTCAAGCGCATGTGGCCCTTCTTCACGCTGATGAAGGCCGGCCCCGACGGTTTCGGCTGGCTCACAGAAGAGGTCAAGGACAAGTACCGCGAGGTCTGGAACGCGGGCCTCACCGGCGCCTGCAATCTCTACCGCGTGACGCCGATGAAGCCGGCCCTTCCCGGCCAGCCCGCACCCCAGATTCCGACGCTGCCGCGCGAGCGGCTGACCGTGAACGCGCCGACCTTCGTGCTGTGGGCGCTCGACGATGCGGCGCTCCTTCCGGGGCTGCTCGAAGGCCTCGAAGACTACGTGCCGCAGCTCGAGGTCAAGAAGGTGCCGGGCGCCACGCACTGGCTGGTGCACGAGCAGCCGCAATTCGTCGCCCGCGAGATCGAGGCGTTCCTGCAGCGCGCTCAGTAAACCGCAGCGTCGCCGTCGGGCCGCGTCTTGAAGCGGCGGTGCACCCAGTAGTACTGCGAAGGCATGGTGTCGATGTAACCCTGCAGGCGCTGGTTCATCAACGCGGTGTCTGCCACGATGTCTGCGCTCGGAAAGTCCTGCCATGCCGGCAGCACTTCGATCTCGTAGCCGGCCTTGGTGATTTTCGACAGCACCGGAACGACCTTCGCCCGGCCCAGCCGTGCAAAGCGCGACAGCGACGGCACCGTCGATGCCTGCACCCCGTAGAAGGGTACGAACACCGTCTGGTCGCGGCCGAAATCCATGTCCGGCAGCAGGTACAGCAGGCCGCCCCTGCGCAGCCCGGCGACGATCGGCTTGATGCCGTCGACCCGGTTCAGCGCGATCACGTTGCCGAAGCGCTTTCTTCCCTCGTGAATCCACGCGTCGACCAGTGGGTCGCGCTGCGTGGTGTAGATGGTGGTCGACGGCCTTGCGGTATGCATGGTCAGCGCGGTGGCCGCCGCATCGAGACCGTAGAAGTGCGGCGCGAAAAGGATCATCGGCTGCGTGCCGTTCGCGATCTCGTCGACCTCCGTTGCCGACCCCTTGACCGTCAGCCGGCTTGCGACCACCGCTTCCGGCGCATGCCAGAGCCATGCGCGATCGAGCCACGCCTGCGCCACGAAGACGAAGGTTTCCTGTGCGATGCGGCGGCGCTCCGCCGGCGACTTGTCGGGGAAGCACAGCGCAAGATTGGTGTCGACCACCCGCCGGCGCGGCGCAGCCAGGGTATGCAGCACGCGCCCGAGCAGCGCGCCGAATTTGCGCACCACCGGCAGGGGCACATGCGCCAGCGCGCGCATGAATCCAATGCCCAATTTCGATATCAGGCTCATGGCGCCACCCCGCGCGCCGCGTCGCCACGCGGCTGCTTGTGGCGCGGATAGTCCCAGACGTACTGGCCGGGCAATTGCCGGATCAGACGCTCGATACCCCGGTTCAAAGCGCTCGCAGCCGCTTCGGGCCCGGCCTTCGGATCGGTCATGGCGGTGCCGTCGAAGGGCTCGAAGCCGATCGCATAGCCCGCGCCGCGCGGCAGCCTTTCGCAGAGGCCGAGGAAAACGCGCGCACCCGTCTGTTGCGCGAGGCGCGGCAACAGCGTCATGGTGTAGGCCGGCCGGCCGAAGAATGGCGCCCAGACGCCCTGTCCCAGCGGCGGCACCTGGTCCGGCAGGATGCCGGTGTAGCCGCCCGCGCGCAGCGTGCGCATCAGCCCGCGAACTCCGGCCACGCTGGTCGGCAGCGTCTGCAGGCCGGGCCGGTCGCGGGAGCCGGCGATCAACGCGGCCATCCATTTCTTGCGTGCAGGCCTGAAGAGCGCAGTGATGGGGCCGTACTGCGCGACGAAGCGCTCGCCGACCGCCTGGCCGAGCGTCTCCCAACTGCCGACATGCGGCGAAATCAGGATGACACCCTTGCGTGCGGCAAGCGCGGCTTCGAACTCGGCCACGCCTTCCCAGCGCACGATGCGGGGCAACAGGCTCTCGCTGCGTGGGCGCGACCAGAGCCACGGCAGCTCGGCCGCCATCGCACCGGCCGCCGCGATGGCCGGACGGTACTGCGCCGGCGTGAAGCCCGCGGCCTCGGCGTTGTCCGCGAATCTCCGGCGGTAGGTCGGTGCGAACCACCAGACCAGCCAGCCCAGCAAGGCACCGAGCGCATGCATCCAGCGCAGGGGCACACGAGCGAGCAATCGGAACAGAAAGGTCATCGAACAGGAGGGGGTGGAACCAGGACGCGCGCGCAGAGTACGGCGCGGCTCGAATAGAATGCAAATTGTCGCTGAGTTACGGAACTACTTGCAGGGCGACGTTAAACATCACTGCTAAAGCGTTCGCCACATGTCCGCTTCGGATTGGCAACGCGCCAATGCACAACCGGAGTTTCATCGACATGGCGAACGACTTTCTCTTCACTTCCGAATCCGTTTCCGAGGGCCATCCCGACAAGGTGGCCGACCAGATCTCCGACGCGATCCTCGATGCGATCTTCGCGCAGGACCCGCGCAGCCGCGTGGCCGCCGAGACGCTGACCAACACCGGTCTCGTGGTGCTCGCCGGCGAGATCACCACCAACGCGCACGTCGACTACATCCAGGTCGCGCGCGACACCATCAAGCGCATCGGCTACGACAACACCGAGTACGGCATCGACTACAAGGGATGCGCGGTGATGGTCTGCTACGACAAGCAGTCCAACGACATCGCGCAGGGCGTCGATCATGCGAGCGACGATCACCTCAACACCGGTGCCGGCGACCAGGGCCTGATGTTCGGCTACGCCTGCGACGAAACACCCGAGCTGATGCCCGCGCCGATCTACTACGCCCACCGCCTCGTCGAGCGCCAGGCGCAGCTGCGCAAGGACGGCCGCCTGCCCTTCCTGCGCCCGGACGCGAAAAGCCAGGTGACGATGCGCTACGTCGACGGCAAGCCGCACAGCATCGACACCGTGGTGCTCTCCACCCAGCACCATCCCGACCAGAGCGAGACGCCGACCAGGATGAAGGCCTCCTTCGTCGAAGCGGTGATCGAGGAGATCATCAAGCCGGTGCTGCCGAAAGAGTGGCTGAAGGAAACCCGCTACCTGATCAACCCGACCGGCCGCTTCGTCATCGGCGGGCCGCAGGGGGATTGCGGCCTCACCGGCCGCAAGATCATCGTCGACACCTACGGCGGCGCATGCCCGCACGGCGGCGGCGCGTTCTCGGGCAAGGACCCGAGCAAGGTTGACCGATCGGCCGCCTATGCGGCACGCTTCGTCGCCAAGAACATCGTGGCTGCCGGCCTGGCGCGCCAGTGCCAGATTCAGGTGGCTTACGCGATCGGCGTGGCCAAGCCGATGAACGTGACGGTCTACACCGAAGGCACCGGCGTGATCGCAGACGACAAGATCGCCGCGTTGATCCAGGAACATTTCGACCTGCGGCCCAAGGGCATCATCCAGATGCTCGACCTGCTGCGGCCGATCTACGCAAAGACCGCCGCCTATGGTCACTTCGGCCGGGAAGAGCCCGAGTTCACCTGGGAGAGCACGGCCAATGCGGCTGCGCTGCGCGCTGCGGCCGGACTCGCGCCGCTCTAGAACTGGTAGGCGGCGCCCATGCCGAGCGTCCAGTTGCGCCCGGGCGCCGGCTCGTAGTAGCGCCGGTTGCCTTCGTTGACGATCACCGAACCGACGTAGCGCCGATCGAACAGGTTGTCGATGCGCGCGAAGGCATTGAATTCCCAGCGCTGCCAGCGTTTCACGTAGCCCGCATGCAACGCCGCCACCATGTAGCCGGACGCGCCGGCGGTATTGCGGTCGTTGGCCTCGATGCGCCCAAGCGCGCGCAGTTCGGCGCCGGCGCGCCAGCCTTCGGGCAGCACCCATCCGAAGGCGGCAAACAGCGCGTGCGGCGCGATGCCCGGAATGCGGTTGTCCGCAGCCACGGTGTTGTCGGTGCTGCAGGGCGAAGGCGAACAGAAAGCATCGCGATAACGCGCGTCGAGCCACGTATATGCGAACTGGGTGCGCCAGTGGTTTGCGGTTTCGTGCTGCCATGAAAGCTCGAAGCCGTCGCGCCGCGTGCGGCCTGCATTCTGAAAAGTGGTGCGGCCGCCGCTGTTGGTGTCGGTCACGATCTCGTCGCGCGTGCGGGTCTGGAACACGGCGGCGGTCAGCAGCCCGCCGGCGAGCCGCGCCTTGGCGCCGACTTCGACGCTGTCGTTGACCGATGGCTGGAGCGCGAAGTTGAGTCCGCCGGTACCGTCCGGGCGATAGGACAGCTCGTTGAGCGTCGGGGTCTCGAAGCCCCGGCCGGCCGACGCATAAAGCGCGAGATCGCGCGTGGCTTCGTAGCGCAGCGAGGCCACGGGCAGGGTCTGGCGATAGCGCGCACTGCCGCTGTCATCGAGGTTCCGGCCGACGATGTAGCGGTCCTGCGAATCGAAGCGCACGGTGCTGCGGCGCACGCCCGCCTCCAGGGTCCAGCGCTCGGCAACGTGCCAGGTGCCCTGCACGTACGGGTCGAGGTTGCGCACCTCGTTGCGCTCGTCGCGCCGCAGGCGGCCCTGCACCCCCAACAGCGGCGGCGCCGCCGGACGGTTGACGAAGTTCTCGAAGCCGGCGCGGCGCTCGCGCAGGCTGTCGTAGCCGAGGCCGGCGACGAGTTCGAACGGCCGGTCGGCCAATTGCAGCTTCGCGCTCCAGCGCACGTCGATGCCGCCGTAGTTGCGTGTCAGGTCGATCACGCCGCCGGCCTGCAGCGGGCTCGCCTGCGCGCCCACCGGAATCGACTGGAACTGCGTGGTCTGCCTTTCGCCGCCGTAGACCATCATGCGCAGCGTGTTGTCGGCGTCGATGCGGCGCTCGTAAAGCAGGCCGGCCTGCGTCTGGTCGACCCGCTTGCGGGTGTTGAACAGCGTCGCCGCGGGATCGACGCCGCGCGGATTCAGCGCGTACTGCTCGGCCGAGAGCCCGAGCGGGTCCTGCGCATACAGATGCACGCTGTTGGCGATCAGCGTGAGCTTGTGCCCGTCGTCCAGCTGAAAGCCCAGCTTGCCGTTCGCGATTTCGCGCTGCGCGGCACTGTGGTCGCGCCAGCCGTCCGTATTGAACCGGCTCGTGCTCAGCAGGTAGTCGACCGCGCCGGAACTCCCGCTGGCCCTGGCACCGATGCGGCTCGTGCCGAAGCTGCCGCCGGCGAGCGAGAAGCCCAGCTTCGGCGGCCCCTCGCCCTCTTCCGTGAACACCTGTAGCACGCCGCCCGACGAATTGCCATAGAGCGCCGAGAAAGGGCCGCGCAGGATCTCGATGCGATCGACGGATGCGATGTCGATGTTGGAGGTCTGGCCTTGCCCGTCGGGCAGGGTGGCCGGAATACCGTCGACGTACAGCCGCACGCCGCGCACGCCGAAAGTGGAGCGCGCACCGAAGCCGCGCACCGACAACTGCAGGTCCTGCGCAAGATTCTGCCGGTTCTGTACCTGCAAGCCGGGCACTGCGCCGAGGCTTTCGGACAGGTGCACCTGCAGCCGGCCGTCGCGCATGTCGGCGCCCTCCACACGGTCGACCGAGCCGGGCACGTCGAAGGGCCGCGCGGCGCCACGTGGTGTGGATACGGTGATCTCGCGCAGCGTGGGGACGGCTGCGGCGTCCTGGCTGCCCTGGGCAAGGGCAGCACACGAAGCGACAAGCAAGACGCAGGCGGTGGCGACAGAAGTTTTTTTCATCGTCAGATTCTGCTTCGGGTGGACGCGTCATCGTGGCCGGCAAGACCCTAACAAGCCAGCTGGTCGACCGACCGGCTCTGACCGCGGACGCTCCTCATTCGAAGCCGACGCGGGTGGCGATGAGGACGCCATCGACGACCTGCGCACCTTCGATGCTCACCCGAGCGCCGTTGCCCAGGTTCGACACGTTGCCATTGACGAACACGACACCGGCACCGCCCGCATTTACCGGCTGGCCCCGGACCCGGAAGCTCGAAGCGGAAACGAAATTGCCGATATTGCCGATCAACGCGAACGAGGCCGGCCCGCCGGTACCCGGCACATGCCTGATCCTGACCTTTGTCGCCTTGACCACGCCGTCCGGCATGACGAGGCCGCCGACTTCCACTCGCACGCCGTTGCCGACGGCGCGGTCGGGCCCGCCCGATATCTGCGCCGAAGCAGCATCGATCCGCGTACCGAGGACACGCAGCGAGCCGAGCCCCGCGAAGTCGGTGACCACGCCCGCCAACTGCACCGGCGTGGAACCCGCTGTGGGCACCGGCACCGGATACCACCGCTCGACGCGCGTGGCAGGCAGGACACCGCCCGGAACGCTGCCCGCACGCACGCGAACGATCGTGCCGTTCGCGAGCGGACGTCCGTCCAGGTTGGCGGACAGCAGAGCTGCGCCGTAGTCCACGATGAACGGACCCAGGTTGAAGGTGCGCCGTGCCGTGTCGAGGCTCTGCAGCGTGCCGGTCAGGATCGGATCGGCGGGAGCGCGCCGTTCGATGCGGGTGGCCAGCAGCACGCCGGGAGCAGCAGGCAGGCCCCAGATCTGCAACGTCATGCCCGGTGCGATGGCGCCGAGCCCGCTCACGTTCGCCCATACCGTCGCCTGGTCGGTGGTCACCGTGGTACCCAGGGCGACGAAACTGCCCTGCCCGAGGTCGACCGAAGAAACCGGCCCGCGCAGATCAACAGCCGACTCGATGCGGCGGGCCACGCCGCTGGTGAATTCGGCATTGACCGGCCCCGTGACCTTCAAGCTCATTCCCAGTTGAAGCGTCGGTGCATCCACGATGTCGAGGACCACGGCGCCGGTGTCGTAGCGCAGCCCATTCACGAAGATGCTGCCTGCGCCGTCGACCGAGCCGATGCCGGCCGCGTCGGCGGTACTGACGCCCGTGCCGCCCGAACCCACGCCCGAACCGTCCCCGTTCGATGCGGTCGCCGTGCCGCCGTCGGCGCCGGATGCGCCGCCGCCGGGGCCACCGCCGCCGCCATCGCCGCCGAGGAGACTGTCGCTCGCACCGCCCGGGTTGTTCACCCTCGGCCCGTCGAACGCGGTCGAGCCGACCACGCCACCGCCACCGCCACCGCCTCCACCTCCACCTCCGCCGCCACCACAGGAGAGCAGCAGCGCAGCCACCAGCACGAGAAAGCCATTGCGAAGCGAGTTGGTGGTCATGCTTTCCTGCCCGATGGTTCGGTACCGTCTTCGTAGTAGGTGTAGATGCCGACCCGGATGCGGCCCTTGGCGGTCTTGTCCGCCGCCTCGAAGGCGAGCGTCATCTCCCGCGTGAGCTCGTTGTGGAGCCCGCTCCAGCGCTCCCGCACGAGCTGGTGAATGCGTTCGCAGTCGTCGAGCGCAATCCCCGCCGCGAACACCGATCGCTCCAGCAGCGGCGGCTGCGCGCCCAGGGTGTTTGCCACGCCGGCGAGCAGGTGATCGCGTGCGTTGTCGCCAAGGAATGCGAGCATCCCTTTCAGATCCTTTGACGGTACGAAACCGCTGGCCGAGAGGCTGACGTATCCGTCGTTCACGGTCGCCATGTTCAAGCGCACCAGCTCCTCGAGGACGGTGCGGTGGTGCACGTCTCCACGGCTTGCGCGCCGGGCTACCGCCTCGAAGGACGGCGCGTCGTCTCCGGTGACGATCGGCAGCGACCCATGCACGGGATCGTGGATACACATCTGCATCCACAAGGTCAGGGTCTTGGCTGCGGCCGACATCTCCGTGTGCGGCAACGGGTCTTGAATTTCGCGCACTTTGGCGGTCACGATGCGGCGATTCAGGCCTGTCGTCACCGAAAGTTGGCTGATGTTGGGCTCGGTGCCTTTTTGCAGCCACGCTCGCCGTGCTTCCTCGATCAGAAGGTCGCGTAGCAGCCCTTCAAGATGCCCATGCTTCACCCCGAAAGCCAGCGCGAGCCTGACCAGCGGCCGCAACACCCGCGCACACGCGGCGAGCACCCATGCGAACTGACCCTCCGCGTCTTGCGCCACCTTGTCGATCGACGTTGAAAGGCGGCCGCTGTCAGGCTGAGTTTCGGGTGGTCCGGTGCGGGTTTTAGCCATGGGGTTCCCGAACTCTACGACACGGTTGCTTCCTCGCCAGATGTGGACATTCCTAACCGCCGGTTACGAACTGGACAGCGACATCAGTCGCCGTCTTACAACCAGGCGCACGCCACTATAAGACAAGAGCACTACAAATGTGAATTTTTCACATTTGATTCCCTTGCCGTGATTCATCAGGAGAAAAAGATGTCGAAGCCTGTCGCACGCAGACGGAAGTCGATCGCCTGGAGGGCCAGCCACCTCGCCAAGAGAAGCCCTGCGGACAGGCCGCGCGAAATGACTGCCCGCCACACGTGGGTGGCGGCGGTGCGGGTCAGGAAGGCGGTGCAGGATCGAATCGTTTCCGCCTTCCGGCGGCACCTCGATGGCGCCGGACCCGGGCCCACAGACGAAGAACTGCTGAAGTTCGCGAGGCTCGCGGTCGCGGAACAGCGATTGGGCCGGAACCTCGCCAGCGCCCGAACAGAACGGGGCGCCGGTGACCAGACCGCCGGTGCACCCAGGCCGGTAAGGCCCCGCGGAGAGCAACCTTGAGTCCGGCTTTCGCGTTCTCAATCGATGCGACGGCTGCGCGCGCCGATGTTGCATGGGATCTGGCGGCCTTCTGGCTCGTGATCAACTCATTGGCGGTCGTCGTCGCGCGGGCGCCGCTCGTATAGCGGCGACACCCGCCATGTCGAACGCAACAACCGAATGACGAAGTTCTGCGGCGCATGCCACACGGCCAACAGGGACAGTGCCCGGTACTGTCGCAGTTGCGCCGGCAGGTTCTCCGGCATTCGCTCGTCGGCCGCTTCGTTCGACACCACGCAGCCCGACCCACCGTGGGTGGTCTCGCCGGCCGTCCGCGCCAATCCGGACATGCCGATTGCGCGCCCGCTCGCCGAACCACGAGCCGGAACGAGGCGCATCGCCGGAATACCCCTGCCCCCAGGGATGGACGCCTCGATCGTCTGGCTTTTGATCGTTCTGGTGCTGTTGCAAGGCGCCTTCGTCATCTGGTACGTGAACCGGCCTGCGACCAACGTCGCGCCGCAAAGCCCCCCGTTTGCGCATTCGGCACCGTTGCCGCCACCGTCCCCACCCATGAGTGCGGCGGCGGTGAACTCTGCCCCGACGCGGATGCAAGGAGGCGGCGGCACGAACCCGTCCGATATTGCGCGGCTGTCGGCCGGCCCCGCATCGCAACGGGCGCAGTCGAACGCGACAGTCCTGCCGATGCCGGCTGCAGTCCCGGAAAGCGAACCCGTTGCGGAATCGAAGTCGACAACTGCGGCGGCTGCTGACGCGCCATCGACACGCGTTGCGGCAGGGCGCGCACCGATGCCCCAACCCCGCGCCCGCATGGACGCCACTGCGACCAATCGAAGCGATACGTTTGGCAAGCGCGAATTCGACGACCGCCCGCCTTCCCCGGCTATTTTCAGGACGCCGCAGCCGCTGGCATCTGTCCCGCCGCCGGTTGCCGTCGACACGCAACCCAGGCCACGCGCGGTGGCGCCGGCCGTTGCCGCAGCGCCTTCCCTGGCGGACCAGCAGCCGTTCACCACCGCTCGCCGCGTCGCCACCGCTCCTCCGGCGCTCGCGGCCCTGGTTCCCTGCGACCGCTACAACCCCTTTGGCGAAGTCGTCTGCTCGAACACTCGAGCATCAGGTCAATTGCAGGCTGGGGCGACCGGCTCCGCTGCGGCAGGCGCGGCTCTATCTGGTAATACGGGCGCAGTTGTGATTTCCAAAGGCGCAGGCAGCGGCGCGGACGCTGGCGGCAGCGGCACTGGCGGTGACGGTGGTGCTGGCGGCGGTGCGGGTGCTGGCGGCGGTGCGGGTGCCGGCGGCGGTGCGGGTGCCGGCGGTGGTGCGGGTGCCGGCGGTGGTGCGGG
>JANOCL010000022.1:0-15886 GCA_031412135.1 Variovorax sp.
GGTTGTTCAAGAAAAAGGCCTCGTGCCGCCGTGGCGCGAAGCCTCTTTGTTGAACCGAGGGCCGAAGCCCTCGAAGCATGATCAATCGTTGGCGTAGATGTCGACGTCCTTCGTCTCGCGAATGAACAGCGTACCGATCACCAGCGTCATGGCGGCGATCACCACCGGATACCACAGGCCGTTGAACATGTTGCCGGTACTGGCCACGATCGCGAACGAGATGGGCGGCAGCAGACCGCCGAACCAGCCGTTGCCGATGTGGTACGGCAGGCTCATCGAGGTGTAGCGGATGCGGGTCGGGAACATCTCGACCAGCATCGCCGCGATCGGCCCGTAGACCATCGTGACCAGGATGACCAGGTAAGTCAGAATCGCGACGATCAGCACCTTGTTCATCTTGGCCGGGTCCGCCTTGGCCGGATAGCCAGCGGTTCTGAGGTCGTCGCCAACGGTCTTCTTGAAGCCTGCGATCGACTTGGCGGACGCTTCGTCGAACTTCGAGGCCACCACGGTGCCGACCGGCGACGTGATGGTCTTTTCGCCGATCTTCACGACCGCTGCCGAGCCGGCCGGGCCTGCGATGTTCTCGTAGCTCACCGAGTTCTGCGCCAGGTAGCGTTTGGCGATGTCGCAGGAGCTCCTGAAGTCGATCTCGCGCGCTACCGGATTGCCCTGGAACGAGCAGGTCGCCGGATCGGCAGTCACCGTCACGGCGGCAGTGGCCTGGGCCCGGGCCAGGTCGGGATTGGCGGCTTCGGCGAGCATCTTGAAGACCGGG
Organism: Variovorax sp.; assembly: GCA_031412135.1. Taxonomy (GTDB): domain Bacteria; phylum Pseudomonadota; class Gammaproteobacteria; order Burkholderiales; family Burkholderiaceae_C; genus Variovorax. Next base: position 779 of record JANOCL010000022.1, read on the forward strand.
AAGTAGGTCAACACGGCCAACAGGCATCCGGCCATGATGATCGGCTTGCGGCCGACCTTGTCCGACCAGGTGCCGAAGATCACGAAGAACGGCGTGCCGATCAAGAGCGATGCGGCGATCATCAGGTTGGCCGTGATGTTGTCCACCTTGAGCTGCTGCGTCAGGAAGAACAGCGCATAGAACTGGCCCGAATACCAGACCACGGCCTGGCCGGCGGTCAGGCCAACCAGCGCCAGGATCACGATCTTCAGGTTCTTCCACTGGCCGAACGATTCGGTCAACGGCGCCTTGGAGGTCTTGCCCTCGGCCTTCATCTTCTGGAATGCCGGCGACTCCGACAGCGACAGGCGAATCCACACCGAGATGGCGAGCAGCGCGATCGACACCAGGAACGGAATGCGCCAGCCCCAGTTGCCGAAGGCCTCTTCGCCGAGCCAGGTTCGCACGCCCAGGATGACCAGCAGGCTCAGGAACAGGCCGAGCGTTGCCGTCGTCTGAATCCACGAGGTGTAGGCACCGCGCTTGCCATGCGGCGAGTGCTCGGCCACGTAGGTGGCTGCACCGCCGTACTCACCGCCGAGCGCCAGGCCCTGCAGCATGCGCAGCGCGATCAGGATCACCGGCGCCGCGACGCCGATGGTCGCGTAGCTGGGCAGCAGGCCGACGATGAAGGTCGACAGGCCCATGATCAGGATGGTCACCAGGAAGGTGTACTTGCGCCCGATCATGTCGCCGAGACGGCCGAACACGATCGCGCCGAACGGCCGCACCAGGAAGCCCGCCGCAAAAGCCAGCAGCGCGAAGATGAAGGCTGCGCCTGCATCCAGGCCGCTGAAGAACTGCTTGGCGATGATCGCCGCGAGCGAACCGTAGAGATAGAAGTCGTACCACTCGAACACCGTACCGAGAGAGGACGCGAAGATGACCTTCTTTTCCTCCTTGGACATGGGCCGAGGTGCCGGGTGCGGCACTCCGCGCGAATCTAGTGTGGCTGCCATTGCGTCGGTCTCCTGTGGAATATTGCGGCCCCCTCTGACAGCGGCCGTGCAGCATTCTTTAGGCGGTGACTGACCCGAGCCTTTCGCGAAACTGAACCGGCGCTGACGATTTAGGGTGAAACCCGTGGCCTTCGTTTCAGTTGGCAGGAAATCACGGCTTGCCGCGAAGGAGCGCCGGCCGCCGATCGGCTTGGTCCCAGTTCGGGCCGGCAAACCAGGCGTCGCCGGCCAGGCTGGCGCGCAGCATTGCCAAACCGTCGAAGCCCCAGAAAACGCGGCCATCGACCTCGAAGGCCGGCACGCCGAACACGCCGTGCGCCAGCGCCTCGCCGGTGTTGGTGCGCAGTTGCGAACGCGCTTCGTCACCGCCGGCATCGCGCACCGCAGGCAGCTGCGCCGCCAGCGCGGCAAGGCGCGCCGCATCGCCTGCTTCTGCGCCGCCCTGCCACACGCCGCGGAAGATGGTCTCGGCCGTGTGGCGGTTGATGTCTCCATCTGGGGTGGTGGCCAGCGCGAGGCGCAAGTGCGGCAGCGGGTCGTAGGGATGCGAAGCCGGCATGTCGATGTCGATGCCGTTCGCATGGCCGAGCCACAGCACGTGGCGATAGGTCCAGGACCGCTTGGACGGCACCTCGGCCGGCCCGAGCTGGCCATGGTGCTTGAGCAGCGCACCGAGCAGCACCGGCCGGTATGCGACGCTGTAGCTCAGCCCTTCGAGCGCCTTCGGCAGCTGCTCGAAAGCCAGATAGGCGTAGGGCGAGATGAAGTCCAGATAGAACGTGATGTGCTTCATGCGGCTGCCTTCTCGATGCGTTGTTCGATGCACGTCCAGACGACGCGCCTGGCAGCGTCGTCCATGCGGCTCCAATGCGCGATTTCGCCGAGCGTGCGAAGGCAGCCCTCGCACAGGCCGGTTCCGTCATTCATGCGGCAGACCGACACGCAGGGCGACGGCACGTCGCTCCCGGCGGCTCGCGCAGCGGCCGCCAGGAGCGCCAGGGAGCCGAGGGCGCCGGACATCACACCACGTCGGCCACCGGCGCGCCGGTCAAGCCTTCGAGATCCTGCGGACGCAGCCGCACCACCGCATGCGGATGCCCCGCCGCGGCCCAGATGTCGGCAAAGCGAAACAGTTCGCGGTCGATCAGCGTCACCGGCGGCGTGGCATGCGCGAACGGCGAAACGCCACCGATCGAGAAACCGGTGCGCGCCTTCACGAACTCGGCATCCGCGCGGCCCAGCTTGCCGACCAGTGCCTCGACCTTCTTCTCGTCCACCCGCTTGTCGCCCGAAGTCACCACCAGCACGGCCATGTCGTCGGCCTTGCGGCGGAACACGATGCTCTTTGCGATCTGCCCCACGTCGATGCCGAGCGCATCTGCGGCCTGCTGCGCGGTGCGGGCAGCGTCGTCCAGCATCTGCGGCGCGTGCGGATGGCCCTTGTCCTGCAGCATGCGGGCGACGCGCTGGACCCCCTCGGGCAACGACATGAGTTCAGCGCCGCACATCGGAAAGGGAACGGTTGCAGGACATCTCCAAGTCACCCCGCGCGCTTCGTTCGTATGGCCTTCGACGCGCGCGAATTGGGTTCGCGTCCGAGAGCCTCGCTGATGTACACCCCCGCATCGATCAGCAGGTCGAGGTCGATGCCGGTCTCGATGCCCATGCCGTGCAGCATGTACACCACGTCCTCGGTCGCGACGTTGCCCGTCGCACCCTTGGCATACGGGCAGCCGCCGAGCCCGGCCGAGGACGTGTCGTACTGCCACACGCCCATCTCGAGGCTGGCGAGCGTGTTGCCCAGCGCCTGGCCGTAGGTGTCGTGATAGTGCCCCGAGACTTCGTCGATGCCGTAGTGCTTCAGCGTCGCCTCGAGCGCGCGCAGCACCTTGAGCGGCGTGCCGACGCCGATGGTGTCGGCCACGCCGACATGCTGCACGCCGATGCCCTTCATGAGCCCGGCCAGCATGTCGACCCGCGACGGCGCGATCTCGCCCTCGTACGGGCAGCCCACGGTGCACGACATCGCGCCGCGCACGTAGATGCCCTTGTCGCGCGCCGCCTCGACCACGGGACGGAAGCGCTCGATGCTCTCTTCGATCCCGCAGTTGATGTTGCGCTGGCTGAAGGCTTCGCTGGCGGCGCCGAACACCACGATCTCGTCGGGCCACTCCTCGCGCGGCGCGGCGACAGCGGCCTCGAAGCCTTTCAGGTTCGGCGTCAGCACCGAATAACGCACGCCCGGCTTGCGCCTGATGCCGTGCATCACCGCTGCGTTGTCGGCCATCTGCGGCACCCACTTGGGGCTGACGAAGCTCGTCACCTCGATCTCCTTCAGGCCGGCATCCTGCAAGCGGTGCACCAGCCCGATCTTGATCTCGGCCGGCACCGGCTGCTTTTCGTTCTGCAGCCCGTCGCGCGGGCCGACGTCGACGATCTTGACTCGGGCAGGAAGCTTCATCGTTTCGGCCTTTCGGGTGCTACGGCAGTGCGGGCTTCAAACCGTCGCGGCCAACTGCCAGGGATACCGCGGAACCGGCTTTGCCGGGCCGCTGGTATCGCCCCCTTGAGGGGGAGGCGCCGCAGGCGCTTCGGGGGAGTTTCATCAGTATCCGCGTTCGGGCTCGACCACACCGGCAATGGGCTTTCCAAGCTCCAACGCGCGGATCTTGCCGGCGATCTGCGCAATCGAGGCGTCGCGCACCGTGCGGGCGGAGCCATGCGGCGTCACCGCGATCTTCGGATGACGCCAGAAAGGATGCTCGGCGGGCAGCGGCTCGACCTCGAACACATCGAGCGTCGCACCGGCCAGCACGCCGCTGTCGAGCAGCGGAATCAGGTCGGCTTCGACCAGATGCGCGCCGCGCGCCACGTTGATGAGATAGCCGCCGTGCTTGCCGCCGTTCAGCAGCGACAGGTTTCGCCGGTTCAGGATGCCGCGCGTGGCATCGGTCAGCGGCAGCAGATTGACCAGCACCCGGCTGGCGCCGAGAAAGGCATCGAATTCGGCCTCGCCCGTGAAAGAGCGCAAGCCGTCGATGGCCTTGGGCGACCGGCTCCAGCCGTTGACCGGAAATTCGAACTGCGCGACCGCGCGGGCCACGCGCTCGCCAAGCACGCCGAGCCCCATCACGCCGACCGCGAAGTCCTTGCGCTCGCGCGGCTTGCGAAAGCTCCAGCGGCCGTCGCGCGCATCGGCTTCATAGACGTCGAACTCGCGGAAATGCCGGATGAGTGCATGGCAGACGTACTCGGCCATCTGCACTGACATGCCGGCATCGTCGAGCCGCACCACCCGGGTTTGCGGCGGCACCTTGAGCTTGAGCAAGGCATCGACGCCGGCACCGATGTTGAACAGTCCGCGCAGCGTCGGCTGCTGGTCCAGAAACTGCTGCGGCGGCGCCCACACCACCGCGTGGTCGGCAGGCGGCGCACCGGGCGCCCAGCTCTCCACCACGGCTTCGGGCAAGGCGGCGCGCAGACCTTTGATCCAGGGGTCGGGGCGGGTGTCGGTGAGACAGACGGTGATTCGCATGGGGCGATTTTCGTTTGTTCGGCGCGCGCGATCAGGCCGCGATCCGCAGCAACTCCGCGCCCTCCGCGACCTGATCCCCCGGCGCATAGAGCAGTTCCTCGACGGTGCCGTCGGCCGGCGCAGCGATCGTGTGCTCCATCTTCATCGCCTCCATCACCGCCAGCGGCTGCCCGCGACTGACCTTGTCACCGGCCTTGACCGCGAACGACACCACCTTGCCCGGCATTGGCGCGGTGAGCCGGCCACCTTCGGCATGCGTCTCGCCGGCATGGGCCAGCCGGTCGATGCTGGCGATCTTCGTTGCGCCGTGCGCCGCGAAGACATGCATCGTCGCGTCCTGGTCGTAAACGTTCAGGGTGTGGCGCTGGCCGGCGAACTGCACTTCGATCTCGTTCGACGGAAAGCGGCCGATCACCAGCGGCCCGGCAACGTCTCCGACGCGCAGCATCAATGCGCCGTCGTGCAGGTAGCTCAGCTCGGCGGCCTGCGGCTGGCCGCGAAACTCGAACTCGAACGGGCGTACCGCAACGCCATGCGACTGCCAGCCGTCGCGTCGACTGAATGGGTCGGCCGTCGCCGTGGCCGCCTCGTCGAGCAGCGTGCGCGCGATCGACGCTGCCGCGGCCAGCGGCAGGCCCAGCGGCTCCTGGTCGAACAGCACCGCGCGCTCGCGCTCGATCAGCGCGGTGTCGAGCCTGGCGTTGGCGAACGACTCGGTGCGCAGGATGCCGCGCAGGAACTGCACGTTGGTCGCGACGCCGACGATGTGCGTCTGCCCCAGTGCCGCGTCGAGCCGGGCCAGCGCTTCCTCGCGCGTGGCGCCGTGCACGATGAGCTTGGCGATCATCGAGTCGTAGAAGGGTGAGATCACGCCGCCTTCGCGCACGCCGTCGTCGATGCGCACGCGGCTGCGCTGGAACGCCGTGGCCTGCGGCTTGCGATAGACATGCAGCGTGCCGGTGGCGGGCAGGAAGTTGTTGTCCGGGTTCTCGGCGCAGATGCGCGCCTCGATGGCATGGCCGTGGATCTGCAGCTGTTCCTGCCGCAGCGGCAGCGGCTCGCCGGACGCGACGCGCAATTGCCACTCGATCAGGTCGAGTCCGGTGATCGCCTCGGTCACCGGATGCTCGACCTGCAGCCGCGTGTTCATCTCCATGAAGAAAAAATTCATCTCGCCGCCGTCGCGCTGCTCGACGATGAACTCCACCGTGCCCGCGCCGACATAGTTCACTGCGCGCGCGGCGGCCACGGCGGCCTCGCCCATCTGCTTGCGCATGGCTTCGGTCATGCCCGGTGCGGGTGCTTCCTCGAGCACCTTCTGGTGGCGCCGCTGCACCGAGCAGTCGCGCTCGAACAAATACACGCAGTTGCCCTGCGTGTCGCCGAACACCTGGATCTCGATGTGACGCGGCCGCTGCACGTACTTCTCGATCAGCACCGCGTCATCGCCGAAGCTGTTGATCGCCTCGCGCTGGCACGAGGCCAGGGCCGAAGCGAAGTCGCCCGTCTTCTCGACGATCCGCATGCCCTTGCCGCCGCCGCCGGCGCTGGCCTTGATCAGCACCGGATAACCGATGCGGTCGGCCTCGCGCTGCAGCAGGTCGGGGTTCTGGTCGCTGCCGTGGTAACCGGGCACCAGCGGCACGCCGGCCTTCTCCATCAACTGCTTTGACTCCGCCTTCAGGCCCATCGCCTTGATGGCCGAGGGCGGCGGGCCGATGAAGACCAGACCCGCATCGGCACAGGCGCGCGCGAACTCCTCGTTCTCGCTCAGGAAACCGTAGCCCGGATGCACCGCCTGCGCACCCGTGGCCTTGGCGGCTTCGAGAATCTTGTCCCAGCGCAGGTAGCTGTCCCTGGGCGCGCTGCCGCCGAGATACACCGACTCGTCGCAGGCGCGTACATGGTTGGCGTGCGCGTCGGCATCGGAGTACACGGCAACGGTGCGTATCGCCATGCGGCGCGCGGTGGCGGCCACACGGCAGGCGATTTCGCCGCGGTTGGCGATCAGGATCTTCTTAAACATGGGGAGGTTCTTCGGCAGAGGATTTCTTGAACTGGAACGCAGGCAGCACACCAGGATCGGGCCTGCCGCTGAAGATGCGGGCGACACGCCCGAACAGCGCCTTGAGGAAGCGCCAGCTCTTGCGGATCAACCAGACGCTCACCACCAGCACGACGATGAAAAGCAGGCCGAACACCAGCGGATGCGCAACCGCCAGCCAGAGCCCTGCCGGCACCATGGTGTCTTCGACCAGCGACGCGCCGACGTTGCTGAACGGCTCGGGCGAGGTGTTGATCGCCGCACGGGTGGTGGCCTTGGCCGCATGCGCGGTGGCCGCGAAGCCGCCGCCTAGCAGGGCCGCGGCGATGGCCATCACGGCATGGTCGGTACCGAACACGCTGGCCGCGAGCGCCGCGCCGGCAGGTATGCGGATGGCCGTGTGCACCATGTCCCACAGCGAGTCGAGGCCAGGAATCTTGTCGGCGAAGAACTCGATGAAGACCATGAAGCCGCTGGCCGCCATGACGACCGGGTTGGCCAGCAACTGGAGCCCGTTGGGCAGCGGCACCCAGCCGAAGTAGCCGGCCATGCCGGTCAGCAGAACGACGAGGTAGAGCCGCACGCCGCTGGCCCAGCCCACGGCGGCAGCCAGCGCAAGAAGCTGGGGCGTGTCGAGCGCGGTCATGACGGGCCACCCGTCCACGACGGCTTGCGCTTCTGCAAGAATGCCTGCACGCCTTCGCGCCCCTCGTCGCTGGCGCGGATGTCGGCGATGCCCTGCACCGTCTTCGCGACCAATGCGTCGTCGATCTCGCGGCCGGCGACGTCGGCGATCAATTGCTTGCAGGCACGCACCGCCGCCGGGCTCGCGCCGGTGAAGGCCTTCACCAGCTCGGCCACCTTGGCATCGAGCGCATCGGCCGCCACCACCTCGTGCACGAAGCCGATGCGGTGGGCTTCGGCGGCGGTGAAGCGCTCGGCGGTGAGAAAGTAGCGCTGCGCCGCGCGCGTGCCCATCGCACGCAGCACGTAGGGGCTGATGGTTGCCGGTATCAGCCCGATCCTGACCTCGCTCAGGCAGTACCACGCCGTGTCGACCGTGACTGCAACGTCGGAAGCCGCCACCAGCCCCATGCCGCCCGCATACACGTCGCCCTGCACGCGCGCGATCACCGGCTTCGGGCTTTCATGGATCGTGCGCAGCATGGCGGCCAGGCCGCCGGCATCGGCCATGTTCTGCTCGTGACTGAAGTCGGCCGCGCGCCGCATCCAGTTGAGATTGGCCCCGGCGCAAAACGCCGGCCCGTTCGCGCCGAGAACGATCACGCGCACGTCGGGCGCGGCACTCGCCTGCGAGAAAGCCTCGGCGAGTTCGCGGATGACGACATCGTCGAAGGCATTGCGCAGCTCGGGCCGGTTGAGCCAGATGCGCGCGACGGCGCCTTCGAAGCCGAGTTCGAGAGTGGTGAACGATGTGCTCATCGGTGATGTGCTTCCTGTTGCAGCAAGTAAACCCAGTCGAGCTCGGGCCCGGGCTGGCGCATGGCCGTGAGCGCAGCCGTCAACTGGCCGCGGTGGTGGGTGGCATGGTTGAACACATGCCCGAGCGCCGGCGCGAAGGGGATGCGCACCTCCTCGCCGTTGCCGCGCGTATAGGCCAGTTCGCCGGCGTAGCGCTCGGGCGCGAGCGTCGGCAGCCAGGCGCTCCAGCGTTCGACCGCCTGGCCGAGCGCGTTGCACAGGGCGGTGCGATCGGTGTGCAGCTCGGCATCGAGCGGCGTGCGCAGCGACTGCCCTTCGGCAAACCGCGCGTACCAGATGTTGTCGGTCACCAGCAGGTGGTTGACCGTGCCGTGCACCGAACGGAAGAACAGGCCGCAGTGGCGGTGCCATTCATCCTGCGACAGCGGGCCAAGGTTCGAGGCCAGCAGCTTGTGCGTGGCCCACGCGTGATAGCGCCCGAGGCTCGCGAAGTAGTTCGACAGCGCCATGCCATTCCTCTTACATGCGGAAGATGCCGAACTTCGGCTCCGGGATCGGCGCGTTGCGCGCGGCGGCCAAACCCAGCGCCAGCACGCGGCGCGTGTCGGCCGGATCGATGATGCCGTCGTCCCACAGCCGCGCCGTCGCATAGTAGGGATGGCCCTGCACTTCGTACTGCTGGCGGATCGGCGACTTGAAGGCTTCTTCTTCCTCGGCGCTCCAGGTGCCGCCCTTGGCCTCGATGCCGTCGCGCTTGACGGTGGCCAGCACGCCGGCGGCCTGCTCCCCGCCCATCACGCTGATGCGCGCGTTCGGCCACATCCAGAGGAAGCGCGGCGAATAGGCCCGGCCGCACATGCCGTAGTTGCCGGCACCGAAGCTGCCGCCGATGATGATCGTGAACTTCGGCACGTTGGCGGTGGCCACCGCGGTCACCATCTTTGCGCCGTGGCGTGCAATGCCTTCGTTCTCGTACTTGCGCCCGACCATGAAGCCGGTGATGTTCTGCAGGAACACGAGCGGGATCTTGCGCTGGCAGCACAGCTCGATGAAGTGCGCGCCCTTCTGCGCCGATTCGGAGAACAGGATGCCGTTGTTGGCGACGATGCCCACGGGCATGCCCTCGATCTCGGCGAAGCCGCAGACCAGCGTGCTGCCGAAGCGCGACTTGAACTCGTGGAACTCGCTGCCGTCGACGGTGCGGGCGATGATCTCGCGCACGTCGAAGGGCTTGCGGGTGTCGGTCGGGATCACGCCGTAGAGTTCATCGGCGGGGAAGGCCGGCGCCCGCACTTCGGCAGTCGATGCGGCGCTGTCCTTCACGACGGTGTCTGCGTTCAGGTTCGCCACCGCCGAGCGCGCCAGCGCCAGTGCATGCAGGTCGTTCTGCGCCAGGTGGTCGACCACGCCGGACAGCCGGGTGTGCACGTCGCCGCCGCCCAGGTCTTCGGCCGTGACCACTTCGCCGGTGGCAGCCTTCACGAGCGGCGGACCGCCGAGGAAGATGGTGCCCTGATTCTTGACGATGATCGACTCGTCGCTCATGGCCGGCACGTAGGCGCCGCCCGCGGTGCACGAGCCCATGACCACGGCGATCTGCGCGATGCCCTGCGCGCTCATGTTGGCCTGGTTGTAGAAGATGCGGCCGAAGTGGTCGCGGTCAGGGAACACCTCGTCCTGGTTCGGCAGGTTGGCGCCGCCGGAATCCACCAGGTAGATGCAGGGCAGGCGGTTCTGCTCGGCGATCTCCTGTGCGCGCAGATGCTTCTTGACCGTGAGCGGGTAGTAGGTGCCGCCTTTCACCGTCGCGTCGTTGCAGACGATCATGCAGTCGACGCCGCTCACGCGGCCGATGCCGGCGATCAAGCCCGCGCCGGGCGCCGCACCGTGGTACATGGCATGGGCGGCGAGCGGCGCGATCTCGAGGAACGGCGTGCCCGCATCCAGCAGCTGCGCCACGCGGTCGCGCGGCAGCAGCTTGCCGCGGCCGGTGTGCTTGGCGCGCGCGGCCTCGCCGCCGCCGGCCTGCACCTTGGCGAACTGCGCATGCAGGTCGTCGACCAGCGCACGCATCGCGGTGGCGTTGGCCTGGAAATCGGCCGAACGGGCGTTGAGTTTGGTTTCGAGCTTGCTCATGCGGTCTTTTCTTCGTCCAGCCCGAGCTGGTGTTTCATCGCGTCGCGAATCTTGAACTTCTGAATCTTTCCGGTCACCGTCATCGGGAACTCGGTGACGAACTGGATGTACTTGGGCACCTTGTAGTGCGCGATCCGGCCCTTGCAGAAGTCGCGCACCTCGTCGGCCGTGAGCGCCTGGCCCGGCTTGGGAATGATCCACGCGCAGAGCTCTTCGCCGTACTTCCTGTCGGGCAGGCCGACCACCTGCACGTCCTGCACCTTCGGGTGGCGATAGAGGAACTCCTCGATCTCGCGCGGATAGATGTTCTCGCCGCCACGGATCACCAGGTCCTTGATGCGCCCGACGATGTTGACGTAGCCCTCTGCGTCCATGGTTGCGAGGTCGCCGGTGTGCATCCAGCCTTCGGCGTCGATGGCTTCGCGCGTCTTTTCCTCGTCCTCCCAGTAGCCGTGCATGACCGAATAGCCGCGCGTGCAGAACTCGCCGGAAGCGCCCGCTTCGACGATCTCGCCCGTCTCGGGGTCGATGATCTTGATGTCGATGTGCGGCTGCACGGTGCCGACCGTCGACACGCGCTTTTCAAGCGGCGTGTCGGTCGAACTCTGGCAGCTCACCGGGCTGGTCTCGGTCATGCCGTAGGCGATGGTGATCTCGCGCAGGTTCATCTGGTCGACCACGCGCTTCATCACCTCTGTCGGGCAGGGCGAACCGGCCATGATGCCGGTGCGCAGCGTGGTGAAGTCGAACTCCGCGAAGCGCGGGTGGTCGAGTTCGGCGATGAACATCGTGGGCACGCCATGCAGGCCGGTGCAGCGCTCGTCCTGCACCGTCTGCATCACGGCGAGCGGGTCGAAGCCGTCGTTCGGATAGACGATGGTGGCGCCGTGCGTGAGGCAGGCGAGATTGCCGAGCACCATGCCGAAGCAGTGGTAGAGCGGCACGGGTATGCACAGCCGGTCCGCCGGCGTGAGCTTCATGCATTCGCCGATGAAGAAGCCGTTGTTGAGGATGTTGCGATGCGTCAGCGTCGCGCCCTTGGGGAAGCCGGTGGTGCCGCTGGTGAACTGGATGTTGATCGGGTCGGTCGCCTTCAGCGTTCGGCCGATCTGCGCGATGCGCGTGTCGTCGGGGTCGCCGCTCGCCAACAGCGCCGAGAAGCGCTGCGCGCCCGGCACCTCGGAGCCGTCGCCTTCCTGGTCGATCCACGCGATGTGCTTCAGCAGCGGGAGGCGCTGCGGGCCCAGCTCGTGCAGCATGCCGAGGTAGTCGCTGGTCTTGAAGCGCGGCATCGTGACCAGCACCTTGCAACCCACCTTGTTGAGCGCGTATTCCAGCTCCGAAGTGCGGTAGGCCGGATTGATGTTGACCAGCACCAGCCCGACCTTCGCCGTAGCGATCTGCATCAGGACCCAGGCCACGTTGTTGTGGGACCAGATGCCGACGCGGTCGCCGGGCGCGAGCCCCAGGCCCAGCAGCGCACTGGCCAGGCGGTCGGCCTCGCGGCGCAGTTCGAGATAGCTGTAGCGCCTGCCTTCATGCACGCTGACCAGCGCTTCATGGCTGCCCTGCCGCGCCGCCATGTCGTCGAAGAAATCGCCGAGCGTCTGCTCGATCAGCGGCACGTCGGTGGCGCCTTGGGCGAAGCTGCGCGTGAGCGTCATCGCGGGCTCCTCAAGCGGTTTCCGCAAACAGCTCGCGCCCGATCAGCATGCGGCGGATCTCGCTGGTGCCGGCGCCGATCTCGTACAGCTTGGCATCTCGCCACAGGCGCTCGACCGGAAAGTCCTTGGTGTAGCCGACGCCGCCGAGCGCCTGGATCGCCTCGCCGGCCATCCAGGTCGCCTTCTCGGCCGAGTACAGGATGGCGCCGGCCGCGTCCTTGCGGAAGGTGCGCGCATGGTCGTCGCGATCGCAGGCCTTGCCGACCGCATACACATAGGCGCGCGTGGCCTGCCAGGTCGAATACATGTCGGCCAGCTTGCCCTGCATGAGCTGGAACTCGCCGATGCTCTGGCCGAACTGCTTGCGCTCGTGCACGAAGGGCAGCACCGCGTCCATGCAGGCGGCCATGATGCCGAGCGGCCCGCCCGAGAGCACCGCGCGCTCGTAGTCGAGGCCGCTCATCAGCACCCTGGTTCCCATGCCTTCGCCGCCGAGCACGTTTTCTTCCGGCACCTCGCAGTTGTCGAAATAGAGCGGATAGGTGTTGGAGCCGCGCATGCCGAGCTTGTCGAGCTTGGTCCCGGCCGAGAAGCCTGCAAAGCCCTTCTCGACGATAAAGGCCGTCATGCCGCGCGCGCCCATCTCGGGCTCGGTCTTGGCATAGATGACGAGCGTGTCGGCGTCGCCACCGTTGGTGATCCACATCTTGCCGCCGTTGAGCACGTAGCGGTCGCCCTTCTTCTCGGCGCGCAGCTTCATGCTGACCACGTCCGAACCGGCGTTGGGCTCGCTCATCGCGAGCGCACCGACATGCTCGCCACTGACCAGCCCGGGCAGGTATTTCTTCTTCTGCGCCTCGCTGCCGTTGCGGTGGATCTGGTTCACGCACAGGTTGGAGTGCGCGCCGTAGGACAGGCCGACCGAAGCCGACGCGCGCGAAACCTCTTCCATCGCCACGATATGGGCCAGATAGCCGAGTTCGGTGCCGCCGTATTCCTCTTTGACCGTCATGCCATGCAGGCCGAGGTCGCCGAGCTTCTTCCAGAGATCGTGCGGGAACAGGTTGTCGCGATCGATGTCGGCGGCGCGCGGCGCAATCTCGCCGGCCGAGAAATCCTGGATGGCGCTTCGCAGCGAATCGATGGTGTCGCCCAGGTCGAAATTCAGGCCATGGTCGTGCATGCGTTGTCTCCTCTGTCGGGTACCGGATGCGTCGGATGTGCGCGCGGAACCTCGCAGCTTACGCCGGGTGCCGTTGCATTTGGCGCCACAATGGTTGCAAATCGCGTCATCGACATCACCGCTCACCGTGTCTTCTTCGCTCCTTCGACCTGCCACCCGCGCGGCCACGCCGATGGCCTTTGTGCGAGCGATCGTGCTGGGCTACGAGCGCTACGGAATCGATCCGTCGGCGGCCCTGGCGCAGGCACAGATTGCGCCGCGTGATCTGCGAAACAGCCAGGGCCGCGTGACGGCCGCGCAGTTCGAGCTGCTCTCCGGCTTTGCGATGCAGGAACTCGACGACGAGGCGCTCGGCTGGTTCGGCCGCCGCCTGCCCTGGGGCACCTACGGCCTGCTGTGCCGCGCCTCGCTCGGCTCGCCCGACCTGGGGGTGGCGATCAAGCGCTGGTGCCGACACCACGGGCTGTTGACCGACGACATCGCGCTGGGGCTGAAGGTGGCCGGCGGCGTGGCGACGGTGTCGATCGACGAGCGTGTGCCGCTCGGCGTACTGCGCGAGTTCTGCCTGGTGTCGAACCTGCGCTTCCTGCACGGCTACGCCTGCTGGGCCATCGACTCGCGCATTTCGCTGCGCGAAGCCACGTTCCCGTTCGAACCCCCACCGCACCGGGATGCCTATCCGCTCATGTTCAGCGGCGACCTGCGCTTCGGCGCGCAGCACGCCAGCTACAGCTTCGACGAGCGCTACCTGGCGCTGCCGATGCAGCGCGGCGAGCAGGCGCTTCGGACCATGCTGCGGCGCGCCCTGCCGCTGACCGTGCTCCAGTACCGCCGGGACCGCCTGCTGGGCCAGCGGGTGCGCGAACTGCTGCGCACGCACGGGCGCGAGGCCGCCACCGCCGAGGCGCTGGCGTCGCTTCTGAACCTCTCGGCGCGCACGCTGCACCGGCAGTTGCTGGAAGAAGGCGTCTCGCTGCAGGCGCTCAAGGACGAAGTGCGCCACGAGCAGGCGGCCGAGCAGCTGCGCCGGACCGTGCGGCCGATCAAGCAGATCGCGCTGGCGGTGGGGTTCCGGAACGAAAAGAGTTTTTCCCGTGCGTTCCGGGCCTGGGCCGGGGTCACGCCCGGGGCGTACCGGCGCGGCAGCGGTTCGCCGTAGGCCGGTACTTTCTGCGTAGCGAATCCGTGAAAAAGTTGCCGCCCGGGTGGCGAAATGCGCGATTTGCTCTTCTTGGCCGTTCGCTATCGCCCTACGATCGACGGATGCAGACGCCCGATACCGACACCTCCGAATATGCGGCCCTGATCGAGTTCGCCGCGACTTCGGGGCGCTCGAGGATTCATCCGGCTGTGACAGAAAACGCAGACCGGCTGATCGCCGGCTTCTGGGCGGAGCGCGCAAGGGCGATGACCCATGCGCTGGCCGCGACCGCCAAGGCGGCGATGACACGCCGCGCGGTCTGAAACCCTAGCAAATCGCGCGGCCGCGCAAACCCTCCGCCAGCCGCCACCCGGCGAGCAGCCCCGGCAACTGCGCCATGTCGCCGAACACCTGCACCGCCCCGACCGACAGCAGTGCCTGCGCGCCGCTGTGTCCGGGCTCGCCCGGGCTGTAGCCGAACACCGTCGCACCGGCGGCCACCCCTGCGGTTGCCCCGGTCACCGTGTCTTCGATCACCGCGCAGCGGGCCGGGTCCGCGTCCAGCGCGGCGGCGGCAGCCAGATACACATCGGGTGCGGGCTTGGAGCGCGGCGTTTCATGGCCGCTGAAGATGCGCCCCTCGAAGTACGGCATGAGCCCGACCTTGACCAGTTGCATCTCCACCTTGAAGCGGTCGGCCCCCGACGCGCAGGCGATGCGCCCACCATGGTGGGCATGCACACGCTCGATGGTGGGGTGGATGTGCGCTATGGCGACCAGGTGCTGGTCCAGCTCGGCATTGCGGCGGGCATAGAAGGATGCCATCCACTCGTCGGTCAGCGGCCGGCCGGTCTCGGCCTCGATGCGGGCCGTGGCGCTGCGCACCGTGCGGCCGATAAAGTAGTCCATGCACTCTTCGTGCGTGATGGCCCAGCCCGCTTCGTTGAGCATGGTGCGCAGCACG
>JANOCL010000023.1:0-26501 GCA_031412135.1 Variovorax sp.
TACGGTTGACGCGGCCCCCGCACCATGGATGTAGGCGCCGGGCATCGTTCCGCATGCCCTTCAGTCACCGAGCGTCCAGCGGCCCAGTATTTCGTGGACGCCTTTCCCGACATGACTCTTGACCAGGGCAAACTCCCTCGCGTTCCAACGCACCGGCTCGACCGGATGCTCGGCAATGCGTTGCTGGTCGTGCAACAGCGTCATATGAGGGGTGAGGCTGCTCGTTGGACGCAGGCCCGCGTTCATCATTGCGACGCCCAGGTCCTGGCGGAAAGTCGCGAGTTGCTCCACGCCATTGCTACCATACAAAACGAAAGCGCCCCCTGCAAAGCTCGCCGCGCGATCGAACACGATTTCGAACCCCGGCTTTGCCACCGCATCTCCGGCTGCGTTGGCTGCCACGACCATGCCGTGCGGCACAACGTGGTATCCGCCCAAGTCATGCAGCGTGACGTGCAAGCGGTGGGCCGGGAACGCCTTGCCTCGCAGTCCATCCGCGCGAATCACCGTCGCACCGTGTTGCGCAAGCTGCCAGGCTTCGTCTGGCCCTGGAAAGATGGCGAAGAAAAGGCGATATGGCGCCCGCCGCAGCGGCGGAGAAGGCGCCTCCGACCGGCGGGGAGGACTGGTTGGTTCGTCGAAACCAGGCAAGGGGAACTGTGAATTCGGCATGGGAGCTCATCGGTCGGGGACTGTGCCCTCCATTGTTTCCCAGCCTGTAAGACCCCGGGGCCGCCGAACAGGCTGCCGGTGATCTCGTCGTAGAACTCAGCGTCGTATGCGATCCCAACGCCGTTGTCGAAACGAGAGCCTCTAGATTGTCCAAACTGGTCGAGGCCTGCGTTGTTGTCGCGCGTGTTCGCTAGATGGTGCGCCTCATCATTCCCACTCATTGGTTTCCGAGGGCCGAAGCTCAGATAGTAGGCCGAGACCTGCTGCTGGCCCGCGTTAAGCGCTGCCAGGGCGGCCAGGGCCTCCCGCCCACCACCGTCGAAATGGGTCACGACGGGTGCCTCTGGGCAATGCCCGCATTGGCAAACAGCGCATCCAATTCGGCTCGCGGTTTGAATGTCCCGTCCTCCGCCAGCAAGCTGGCATGCTCCAGCAGCTTGGCCCCCGGCAGATGCCCGCCCCTTGCGTTGGCGCGCAGATCGTCACCCGCATATTCAGCGCGCGTGCGCGCGTCGAGAATCTGTAGCGAACCATCGAGTTGATTCTTCAGAGACTCCTTTGTCGCCAGCCCGACTTTGGGCCTGTAGCCTTCCGGCGGCGCATAGGCCGCAGCAGCAGCTGGATGGTCCGTGGTGCTCGGCGTGCATGCAGATATTCCAAGGACCGCTGGCCAGCCACCATCCAGCACCGATACATCCACGCCATACCATCGCAGGATGAACCAGGCCCGCGCCGCATCGGTGAGCAGCGGCCCCACCGGGAGACGCGAACTCGTGCTCGGAGATTACTGCGGCTTTTATGAATCAGGGGAGATTCACAGTTCCGCCTTCAGGCGGGCAACCACCGCGCCGATAGCCTTCTCATTGCGCTTGTAGTAGGACCACTTACCGCTTCGTTTGACGGTGACCAGGCCGATGCGAGCGAGGTCCGCCAGGTACTTGGAGGTTGTCGAGAAAGCCAGGCCCTGGCCAGCTTGTATCGATGACACGCAGACGCCATCCAATACAGGATCACCTTCGTCTTGCGGCGGAAAGCTGTTCCGAGGCGACTTGAGTTTGCGAAGAATCTCCATACGCTGCGCATTGGCCAGGACGTCAAGGATTTGGATGAGGGGGACCTGTTTTTCGTTCATCAGTCAGCATCGGTTCACGGCTTCACACTCGGTTTCTGTCAGGTCGAAAGCCAAAGTTACTCTAGCAGCTTCCCGAAGTGGGAACGCCACGCGAATCCGGCTCTGCTTGGCTGCATCCCGTCACGCAACAGGCGCGGCTCTGCCCCCATGTTTCATCCGCAACAGGCATGCATGGCTCTCCCCTACCCCCTTCTGCTGGACCGGGTTGCGCCGGGTCGCACTGCTTCGAACGCACGAGGTGGTGTGCGAATTTCGATGATCAGAAAATCCCCAGGGGACGTCCTAAGTAATGGCCGGCAAAGGCGCGGACAGTGGCATCTGCTCGGGACGTTTCATCGAAGAACCAGCACTGCCGACGGCATGGCCACCCAGACGCGTAGACCCTGAAGCTCGAAGGGATTGAAACGTTGAAGCGTTATTTCGCGAATTGTCGATATGATGAGTCACTTGCCTTGCCGGTGTTCTACATCGTTGAAGCACATCCCGGCATGTCGTGGGTGCTCTTCAGGGGTCACATGGCAATTTCCTGTCCCTTATGGAGATACTGAAATGAAAGCGATCGTTCTGAAGAAGTTTGGTGGCCCTGACAGCTTTGAACTGCAGGATGTGGCAGTTCCTGAAGCCTCTGCAGGTGAATTGTTGGTGCGTGTGCTCGCCACAGCCATCAACCCGCTCGACTACCAAATCCGCCGGGGCGACTATCCGGCATATGTTCGCCTCCCCGCCGTCATCGGCCATGACGTCTCCGGCGTCGTGGAAAAGGTGGGGCCTGGCGTGGCCGACTTCGCGTTGGGAGACGAAGTGTTCTACACACCGCAGATCTTTGGTCCTAAAGGAGGCTCCTACGCCCAGTACAACG
Source organism: Variovorax sp. (assembly GCA_031412135.1). Lineage (GTDB taxonomy): Bacteria > Pseudomonadota > Gammaproteobacteria > Burkholderiales > Burkholderiaceae_C > Variovorax. Next base: position 2,664 of record JANOCL010000023.1, read on the forward strand.
TCGTGCCGGAGGCGTTGGTGACCCGCAAGCCTGCAAACCTGACGCACGAAGAAGCGGCCTCCACGACCCTTGTCGGGGGAACAGCCTGGGAGGCCCTTGTCACGCGGGCGAGGTTGCATCCGGCCGAGTCTGTGTTGATCCATGGCGGAGCCGGTGGTGTTGGCTCCATCGCGATTCAACTGGCCAAGGCTATGGGCGCAACTGTGTACACGACTTGCAGGAATCGTGATCTGGCGTTCGTTCGCGAGCTGGGTGCAGACCACGCGATCGACTTCACGAGTCAGGACTACATCGAGGAGATCGCCGACCTGACCGGGAAGAAGGGCGTGAACGTGGTGTTCGACACGATCGGAGGGATGACTTTGAGCCAGTCGCCTCATGTGCTCAGCGACGCGGGCCGTGTCGTGTCGATCGTTGACCTGGCCACGCCCCAGAACTTGGTCGCGGCATGGGGCGTGAATGCCGAATACCACTTTGTCTTCACCCGCCAGAACCGAGGCAAGTTGAAGGCTCTCGCGACGCTTCTGGAAAGCGGTCGCATCCGCCCGATCATCGGGGCGAGGTTCTCACTCGACCAGATCCCGGAGGCGCACGCCGTCTTGGAACGCGGTGAAGTTGATGGCAAGCCTTTCCACGGGAAAGTAGTGATTTCCGTTGCTTGATCGACGCATGCGCCTGCGGGTCGAGCACATTCGATCAGCAAACCATGGGCAAGGAGTCAAGGGGTGCTGACGACCGAAGAAGTTCTTGCGAGCCACGAGGCTGCGCTCGGCGAGCAGAACCCCGACAAGATCTCGACCCACTACGCGAAGGACGCCGTGGTGGTCGTCAATGGAGGCACGTACCGTGGCCCGAAGGAGATCGCGCATCTCTATGCGACGTTGATCAGTGATCTCCCCGACGCTATATGGCGGACCGATGTCGCGGTGATTCACGAAGACTTGGCGTATGTGGAATGGGCCTGTGAATCTGCGGCTTCGTGCGTCAAGTTTGGAACCGACACCTTCGTGGTGACGAATGGCCTCATCACGCGACAGACGGCGAGCTTCTCGATCATCCTGGACGCCAGATAGGCCACCCGCCCCTACACGCCGCCCGAGGAGCGCCGACGTGAACCACCCCTCCAATGGAACCCATCATGAACAAGATTGCTTATCCTGAAACTCGTTGTGTCGACGTCGTCGACGACCTGTTCGGCCAGAAGGTTGCCGATCCCTTTCGTTGGCTCGAAGGGGATGCACGAAGCCCCGGCGACGTGGCCGACTGGATTGAGGCACAGAGCGAGGTGACGACGACCTTTCTAACGTCGCTGCCGGGGCGGGACGTCTTCCGGGATCGGCTGACGGGGCTGTTCGACCATGAGCAGTTCACCGCGCCGCAGGAGCGCGGCGGGCGCTATTTCTACACACGCCATTCAGGCCTCCAGAACCAGCCCGCGCTCCTTGTGCGCGAGAGCGCCCATGGGGAGGATCGTGTGCTCCTTGATCCGAAAACGTGGTCCGACGATGGCACCGTGGCACTCGCTGAGTGGTCCGCATCCAAGGACGGTGCCCACGTTGCCTACGCCGTGCAGGAGGGCGGTACCGATTGGCGGACCATCAAGGTCGTGGATGCAGCAACCGGGGAGTTGCTTGAAGACAAGGTCGAATGGGTTCGGTTCACGGCGATCACCTGGGCGGCCGACGGTTCCGGCTTTTTCTATGCGCGCTATCCCGAGCCTGGCGACGGAGCAGCTTCCCAGGCAGGCCTTGCCAACCACTCGGTCTACTTTCATGCGATCGGCACGCTGCAGTCGGAAGACCGGCTGCTGTACGCAACGCCTGCGCAGCCCGAGTTGCTGCATTTTCCCGACGTCACCAGCAGCGGCCGCTATGCGGTGGTCTACTCCACGCCGGGCTCCCAGACCAATTCGCTGACCGTTGTGGACCTCGCCACCGACAGCTGGGAAGCTCGCACGGTGGTCGCCGATCTTGACAACGAATGGACGGTGATCGGCGACGTGGGCAGCACCCTCTACCTCTTGACCAGCCAAGGAGCGGAACGCCGGCGGATCGTCACCATCGACCTGGCGGCACGGGATCCGGTCGCGGTCGAGCTGGTGCCCCAAGACGTTGCGGTACTCAGCAATGCCTGGCTGGTCGGCGGGGGATTGATGGCAACCTATTTCGTCGACGTCAAAAGCGAAGTCCGGCGCTACACGCTGGATGGAGCGCCTGACGGCGCGGTCAAACTGCCGGGCATCGGCAGCGCGGGCGGATTCCAAGGACATCGGGAGGACAACGAAGCCTTTTTCATCTTCACCAGCTTCAATGCGCCAACCACGATTTATCGCTACGACGTGGCCGCCAACACGCAGGCCGTGTGGGCCGCGCCGAAGGTGGGCATCGATCTCAGCCGCATTGGGGTCGAGCAACATTTTTACAGCGCGAAAGACGGCACCCGCGTGCCGATGTTCATCGTTCGGCGCGATGACGTCGCCGGTGCGGCACCGACCCTGCTTCACGGCTATGGCAGCTTCGGCATCAGCATGGTTCCGATTTACGCGCCGGACCAACTGGCGTGGGTTGAGCAGGGCGGGATCCTGGCCATTGCCAACATCCGTGGCGGCGGGGAGTACGGCAAGGCCTGGCACAACTGCACTCGCCTGGAAAACAAGCAGATCAGCTTCGACGACTTCATCGCCGCCGCCGAATATCTGCACGACCAGAGCATCGTGTCCGAAGATGGCTTGGCGGTCCACGGTGAATCCGCCGGCGGTCTGCTAGTGGCCGCGGTGGTCAATCAGCGCCCGGAGTTGTTCGCGGCTGCATTGCCGGGCGTCGGCGTGATGGACATGCTGCGCTTCAACCGATTCACCGGTGGCCAGCTATGGGTGGGCGAGTACGGCGACCCGGCGGACCGGGCACAGTTCGGCAACCTGCTGGCCTATTCGCCGTATCACAACGTGACGTCTGGCAGGCGCTACCCCGCGATCCTTGCCACGACGGCGGATACCGACGATCGCGTCGTCCCCGCGCACACCTTCAAGTACATCGCAGCTATCCAGGCTGCCGATACCGGGTCGCGGCCGCACCTCGTGCGCATCGAGACCCGGGCGGGCCACGGCGCCGGCAAGCCGATGAAAAAGGTCATCGAGGAGCTGGCCGACAAGTGGGCGTTCGCCGCGCATTGGACAGGGCTGAAGTGAGGGCTGCTGCTGCAGGCCTGGAGATGCCCCGGCCGCGATGGCGTCTCTCGCTGCTGGTCGTCGCATTGAGTGCGGCCTTCGCGGCTGCACAGGCATCGCCGCTGGTGGACATCGAAACCGATGCGCGCTTTTCGCGCGTCGTGGCCGAAGAGGGAATGAACTGCCCGGACAATTTCAGGTTCAGAGGCATCTACATGTCGGCGGAACCGGAGGCCTCGAGGACGGTCGTGCTCTTCGTGCACGGCGCCAACGGCTCACCGCGGGATTTCGTCGAGGTTGCCAGGAATCTTGATTCGTCGAAGTACCAAGCATGGTTCGCATACTACGCAACCGGCGACGCCGTTGCGGCGAACGGCAATGCGATCGCCGCCGACGTGAAAGCCTTGATGGAAAAGCACGGGATCTCGCGCCTCGCCGTGTTCGCCCACAGCTTGGGCGGCATCGTGGCGTGGCAGGTCCTGGAGAAGCTCGGGCCCAACTTCGGCGTCTCACGGCTGGTCAGCGTCAACACGCCCTGGGGCGGCAACTTCGCCGCGTGGCTCGGAACATGGCTTTCGCCTTCACCGCTTCCGATGTGGACTGACCTTGCGCCCGACAGCAAGGCCTTGTCGCAGATCAGGAACAGCCTCATCGACCGGCCTTTCACCCTGGTCTACACAGTCACCCGAGACGACCCCCGCGCATCGGGCGATGGAACCATTAGCCTGCGCAGTCAACTGCACGCTGGAATGAGCCAACGCGCTTTCTTGATCGTCAAGGAAATCGGGACCCACGACTCCGTGCTGTGCGGCGAGGCAGCGAAGCGTTTGAGCCTGCTGATCGCATCGGACTAGGCAAGGTGTGCCTTTCAGCGATGGATGGGCTGTCCTTCAACCTTCGCCTCTCTGACCATGTACCGGATTCAACGGCCTGCCGCGCTTGCTCGATCAACAGTTCCACGGCATAGCGCACGTACCGTCCCGAGAGTCGCGCTAACCAGAGATACCATACCTCCGCTGCCGCTGCCGCTGACGGCGTAAACGGCTTGGACGTTGGCGTTGTCGCCGGTGAAATGGACTGGGGCCGTCAGCTCAAAGCGGAGGGCTCCGGTCGTTCAGACCTGAGCAGCACCGCCATCCACGAAAACTTCGCTGCCAGTCATGAAGCTGCTGTCCTCGCTTGCCAGAAACAAGGCGGCGGCGGCGGTTTCTTCCGGGCGGCCGATGCGGCCAAGCGGCGTCTGCGCCGCCAAGCCGGCGAACATCTCGTCCAATTGCCCCGTCGGTTCGAAAAGGCCGTGCAGTCCCGGCGTATCCGTGCCTCCGGGCGAAAGCACATTGACGCGAATACCGGTTCCCTTGAGATCCAGGGCCCAGCTTCTTGCGAAGTTTCTGATCGCAGCCTTGGTCGCGCTGTACACGCTGAAGGCGGGCGTTCCCATCGTGCCTGTGGTCGAACCGGTCAAGATGATCGAGCCACCGGAACGCATGAGCGGCAGCGCCTTCTGAACGGTAAATAGCGTGCCCTTCGCATTGACGCCGAACATGTGGTCGAAGTCCGCTTCGCTGATGCCACCCAGCGGAGCGACTGTTCCCAGGCCAGCGTTCGCGAATACGACGTCGAGCTGACCCGCTTCGGTCTTGATCCGAGCGTAGAGGTGGTCGAGATCCGCCAAGTTGGACACATCGCATCGGATGGCCGTGGCGCCATGACCGATTGCGGCAACCGCCTTGTCGAGTTCGGATTGGCGGCGTCCTGCGATGAATACTCGGGCGCCTTCTGCCGCGAAGCGCTTGGCACTTGCCAGGCCAATGCCGGTGCTTCCACCTGTGATGAGTGCCGTCTTGCCTGTGAGCCTGCCCATGAGAGCTTCCTAAAGTTCAGTTGCTGAAGGTTTGCAGTCTAGGCATGCGATTTCATTTAGTCTAGTATGCACCTTTTAGTAAGTGCAATGGATGCTCAATGACAAGCTTATTTACATGCGGTCTGGACGCAGCACTGGCGGTCATCGGCGGCAAGTGGAAGCCCTTGATCCTGTTCCATCTCGCACACGACACCCGCCGCTATGGCGATCTGAAGCGAGCGGTCAATGGCGTCAGCGACAAGATGCTGATTCAGCATCTGAAGGAATTGCAGGCCGATGGGGTGATTCAGCGTGTCGACTACCAGACCATCCCGCCCAAGGTCGAATACTCGCTCACCAAATTCGGCGTGAGTCTTGCAAACAGCCTTGCGCCACTGTGCGCATGGGGAACCGCGCATATGAGCCAGGTCGAGAAGATCCTGCTCGGCCGCCAGAGCATGTCTGCATCGACGGATTGATCGACGCTGTCGAAGGCGCAGGCGCTATCGCAGCAAGCCAACGAAGCGCTTGGCCACCCACTCCTCGCCCTGAGGCAGGAGCCTCCGAAAGTCCAGGTGAATCAACGACTCGGATCTTTTGATGATGCAAATTCGATCATCGATGGACGCCGCAAGTGCTTGATTCAAAAAAACGTTTCTCCCCCTACTCCCACTCGATCGTGGCCGGAGGCTTGCTACTCACGTCGTAAGTCACGCGGTTGATGCCGCGCACCTCGTTGATGATGCGGCCCGACACTTTCTTGAGCAGCGCATAGGGCAGCTCGGCCCAATCGGCGGTCATGAAGTCGCTGGTCTGCACGGCGCGCAGCGCCACGACGTAGTCGTAGGTGCGTCCGTCGCCCATCACGCCGACGCTCTTGACCGGCAGAAACACGACGAAGGCCTGGCTCGTGAGCTCGTACCAGCTCTTGCCGGTGTCGGCATCGCGGAAGTTGCGCAACTCCTCGATGAAGATCGCGTCGGCGCGGCGCAGCAGGTCGGCATATTCCTTCTTCACCTCGCCGAGGATGCGAACGCCCAGGCCGGGGCCGGGGAATGGATGGCGATACACCATCTCGGGCGGCAAGCCGAGCGCCACGCCGAGTTCGCGCACCTCGTCCTTGAACAGGTCGCGCAGCGGCTCCAGGAGTTTCAGCCCCAGCTGCTCCGGCAAACCACCGACGTTGTGATGGCTCTTGATGGTGACGGCCTTCTTGCTCTTGGCGCCGCCGGACTCGATGACGTCCGGATAGATGGTGCCTTGGGCCAGCCACTTGGCGCCCTTGGCGCCTGCGCTGGTGAGCTTTGCCGCCTCGTGCTTGAAGACGGTGACGAACTCGCCGCCGATGATCTTGCGCTTGGCTTCGGGGTCGCTGACGCCGGCGAGCTTGCCGAGGAACAAATCACTCGCGTCGACCCGGATCACCTTCGCATGCAGCTTGCCGACGAACATGTCCATGACGAGGTCGCCCTCGTTCAGGCGCAGCAGGCCGTGGTCGACGAAGACACAGGTCAGCTGGTCGCCGATGGCGCGGTGGATCAGCGCCGCGGCCACGGACGAATCGACACCGCCTGAAAGACCGAGGATCACCTCCTCGTCGCCGACCTGCTGGCGGATCGCCTCGACCGCCTCGGCGACGTGGTCGCGCATCACCCAGTCAGGCTTGACGCCACAGATGCCCAGCACGAACCGCTCGATGATCGCCTTGCCCTGCTGCGTGTGCGTCACTTCCGGATGAAACTGCAGTGCGTAGAAGTGCCGGTCCTCGTCGGCCATGCCGGCGATCGGGCAGCTTTCCGTGGAGGCCATCAGCTTGAAGCCGGGTGGCAGCTCGGTGACCTTGTCGCCATGGCTCATCCAGACATTGAGCATGCCGTGGCCATCATCGGTAGTGAAGTCGGCGATGTCCCTGAGCAGTTCGGTATGGCCTCGGGCGCGAACTTCGGCAAAGCCGAACTCGCGCTTGTGTCCACCTTCGACCCTGCCGCCCAGCTGATGCGCCATGGTCTGCATGCCGTAGCAGATGCCGAGCACCGGCACGCCCAGCTCGAACACCGCCTGCGGTGCCTTGTCGGTCGTTTCTTCGTACACGCTCGCATGGCTGCCGGAAAGGATCACGCCCTTGAGCGTGCCATCCTTCGCGTATTCGCGAATCCATTCGTCGCTGACGTCGCAGGGATGAACCTCGGACAGCACATGCGCCTCGCGCACCCGCCGCGCGATCAGCTGGGTCACTTGCGAGCCGAAGTCGAGGATCAGGATTTTCTGGTGTTGCATTGGGTCAGTCGGCGCCGGGCCGTCCCAAGACGACTGCCGCCCCCTCGGGGGGCAGCGCAGTACACGAAGTGACAAGCGTGGGGGTCATTTATTCGGCTCGGTAGTTGGGCGCTTCCTTCGTGATCTGCACGTCGTGCACGTGGCTCTCGCGAATGCCGGCTGTGGTGATCTCGACGAACTCGGCCTTGTTCTTCATGTCTTCAATGGTGGCGCAGCCGCAATAACCCATGCTGGCGCGCAAGCCGCCGGACATCTGATAGATGATCGAAACCATCGAGCCCTTGTAGGGCACGCGGCCTTCGATGCCTTCTGGCACCAGCTTGTCGGCGTTGGGGTTGCCGGTGCTCGACTCCTGGAAGTAGCGGTCGGCGCTGCCCTGCTGCATGGCGCCGATGGAACCCATGCCGCGGTAGCTCTTGTAGCTGCGGCCCTGGAACAGCACGATCTCGCCCGGCGCTTCCTCGGTGCCTGCGAACATGCCGCCCATCATCACGGTGCTGGCACCGGCGGCGATGGCCTTGGCGATGTCGCCCGAGTAACGGATGCCGCCGTCTGCGATCAGCGGGATGCCGGTGCCCTGCAGCGCGGTGGCGACGTTGTCGATCGCCATGATCTGCGGCACGCCCACGCCGGCAACGATGCGCGTGGTGCAGATCGAACCCGGGCCGATGCCGACCTTCACCGCATCGGCACCGGCGTCGGCGAGTGCCCGCGCGGCATCGCCGGTGGCGATGTTGCCGCCGATCACGTCGACCTGCGGATAGTTCCTCTTGACCCAGCGCACGCGCTCGATCACGCCGGCGCTGTGGCCGTGCGCGGTGTCGACAACGATCGCATCGACCCCGGCCTTCACCAGCGCCTCGACGCGCTCCTCGGTGCCCTCGCCCACGCCGACCGCCGCGCCCACCCGCAGGCGGCCGCTCGCATCGCGCGCCGCATTGGGAAAGCTCGTCTGCTTGGTGATGTCCTTGACGGTGATCAGTCCCTTGAGCTCCCAGGCGCTGTTGATCACCAGCAGCCGCTCCAGCTTGTGCTTGTTGAGCAGGGCCTTGGCATCGGCCAGCGTGGTGCCGTCGGGCACCGTGATGAGCTTGTCGCGCGGCGTCATGATCTCGGTCACCGGCACGTCGTAGCGGTTCTCGAAGCGCAGATCGCGGCCGGTCACGATGCCGATCACCTTGCCCGCATCGCACACGGGAAAGCCCGAAATGCCCAACTGATCCGACAGGGCCATCACCTGTCGCACCGTGTGCGTCGGCGTGATCACCACCGGGTCGCGCACCACACCGGACTCGTAGCGCTTCACCTTGGCCACCTGCGCGGCCTGGTCCGCGGCGCTGAAGTTCTTGTGCACGATACCGATGCCGCCCTCTTGCGCGATCGCGATCGCGAGTCGCGCTTCGGTCACCGTGTCCATCGCCGCGGATGCCAGCGGCAGATTGAGCGCGATGTTGCGGGACAGTCGGGTGGCGAGGGAGGTGTCCTTGGGCAGGACTTGGGAGAACGCTGGCACCAGCAACACGTCGTCGAAGGTGAGCGCTTTGCCGAGAAGGCGCATGGGTGAAGCTCCAAAAGACGGATTGTAACGATGGCTCCGTAGTTACCCGGACCGCCAAATCCGTCACCTTGTGGCTCGGATGCCGCGCTTGCGTGGCGAAAACGCCAGCAGGTACGTTGCAAAACGTAAGGCGGCGCTAAACTTCCCGCCATGAAATTCGCGCACCTGCTTGTACTCGGATGGGCCTGCCTGCTGCCGCTGGGCGCGACCGCTCAATGGCAATGGATCGACAAGGACAACAAGAAAGTCTTCAGCGACCAGGCACCGCCGACCGATGTGCCCGAGAAGAACATCTTGCGCCGGCCCGGCCCGCCATCCCAGCGGATGAGCTTCAGCACGCCTCCCGCAGCGCCAGAAGCAGCCCCGTCGGCGGCGGCTGTGCCGCCTCCCCGTATCGCCGCGAGCAACGCCAAGCCGACAGGCGTCGACAAGGAACTCGAAGAAAAGACGCGCAAGGCCGAAGAAGCCGAAAAGGCGAAACAGGCAGCCGAGGCACAAAAGGTCGCGCAGGCCAAGACCGAAAACTGCGTGCGTGCGCGACAGGCCAAGGCAACCTTCGACAGCGGCATCCGTGTTGCGCGCCTAAATGCGCAGGGCGAGCGAGAGATCATGGACGACAAGGCCCGCGCGGCGGAGCAGCAGCGCCTGCAGTCGGTGATCGGGGCCGATTGCAAGTAAGCGCGGCTGCCAGATCAATAGCCCGCTTTGCCGCCCTTTCGGCGAGTCGCAAAAAGACCTGTTCCGCGAGCGCCCTGTTGTTTGAAGCGTTCGCGCCGCGCAACCTTGGGATCGACTTCGAGTGGACGGCACAGCTCGAGGCGGTCGCCATCTTCGAGAACCCGCTCCCATTCGACGCCGTGGCCCCAGACGCCGGGTGTCATCGTGTTCCATTCGAGTTGCGGGAACCGCAAGGCCAGATCGCTGGCGCGCACTGCGTCACGCGCCGTGGCGCCCTCCGCGACACTCACCGATTGCTCGAAAACCTCGCGTGCTGCCGGCGAGTAGATCACCGTAACCCGCAGCATCAGGCGCTGCCGTAGACATGTTCGGCACGCTTGACGAAAGCTTCCACCAGGTTGGAGGCGATCTTGTCGAACACCGGACCGACCAGCGCCTGGAGAGCGAAATTGCTGAAGCCATAGCTGAGGTTGAGTTCGACCCGGCAGGCGCGTTCGCCCTCGGCCCCGACGGGCGTGAACTTCCAGACGCCGTCGAGATTGGAGAACGGTCCGTCCACCAGCTTCAAGTGCACTTCGCGCCCCGGCACGTGCGTATTGCGGGTGGTGAAACTCTGGTGAAAGCCGCTGAATGCCAGGCCGATCTCGGCGGTCATGCCGGCCTCGTCCTGCATGACGACCTTGGCACGGTCGCACCACGGCAGAAACTCGGGATACTTCGGGACATCCGTCACCAGGCCGTACATCTCTTCGGCGCTGTACCAGATCAGGACGGACTTGTGGACTGTTTTCATAGAATCGGCGCAGCGTGCGCGACGGATTGTATTGAAGCCATGCAGCCCTACCTGATTCACCATGGCCACAAAAAAACAAGATACCTCCTCCCGGATCGCGGACAACAAGAAGGCCGCATACAACTATTTCTTCGAGGAGCGCTTCGAGGCCGGCATGGTGCTCGAAGGTTGGGAGGTCAAGTCGCTGCGCGAGGGCAAGGTGCAATTGACCGACGGCTACGTCGTGATCCGCAATGGCGAGCTCTTCGTCATCGGCTGCCAGATCAACCCGCTGCGCTCCGCATCGACGCATGTGACGCCCGACTCCGTCCGCACCAAGAAACTGCTGCTGCACAAGGAGCAGATCCGCCGCCTGATCGGCAAGATCGAACAGAAGGGCTACACCCTCGTGCCGCTCAACCTGCACTGGAAAGCCGGCAAGGTGAAGTGCGAAATTGCGCTTGCCAAGGGCAAGGCCGAGCACGACAAGCGCGACACCATCAAGGATCGCGAAGGCAAGCGCGAAGTCGAGCGGGCCATGAAGAGCCGCAGCCGCTGAAGGAAACATCATGGCGCTGAAACCCCTGGACGCCGAGCGCGTCAACCCGCTCGAAGGCGGCCCGAGTTTTTCGTTCTCCAACCGGTTGCTGCGGGCAGCATGGAATGTGTGCTGGGCCTTGTTCGCATCCTGGACGCCGCCGCAGATGCGTGGTTGGCGCCGGTTCCTGCTGAAGCTCTTCGGCGCTCAGCTGGGCGAGTCGAGCGACGTGCGCGGCAGCGCGCGCGTCTGGTATCCGCCCCATTTGCATTTGCACGACAGGGCGCTCCTTGCCGAGCGGGTGATTTGCTACAACATGGCCCCGATCACGCTCGGCCGTGCGGCACTGGTCTCGCAGGGCGCTCACCTTTGCGCGGGCAGCCACGATATTTCGTCCGCAACGTTTCAGCTGACTTCCAGCCCGATCGTCATCGGTGCCGGCGCGTGGATCGCGGCCGAAGCCTTTGTCGGGCCGGGTGTCGAGGTCGGCGAAGGCGCGGTGCTGGGTGCCCGCGGCGTTGCCTTCCGTTCGCTCGAGGCCTGGACTGTGTATGGCGGCAACCCGGCCAAGGCGCTGAAATCGCGGGTGCTTCGCCGCCCCGGCTAAGTGTTCGCCCAAACAAAAAGCCGGGCTAGACTGCCGGCTGCAATGCTCTTTGGCGTCGCACAACCGAAAGGGAAACCTCATGAAACTGCTAAGCGCATCAATCCTCGCCGTCGCCCTGCTCGCCGGCTGCGGCAGCATGTCCAGGATGACGTCTGCGCCCGCCGATACGCCGACCCGCACCGCCGACGGCGTGCTGATCGGACCGACCGGCATGACGCTCTACACCTTCGACCGCGATGCGGCGGGTAGCGGCAAGTCGGCCTGCAGCGGCGCCTGTGCCACCAATTGGCCACCGCTGATGGCGCCAGAAGCTGCCAAGCCGATGGGCCCCTACACCATCGTCGTGCGCGACGACAGCAAGAAGCAATGGGCCTACAAGGGCTGGCCGCTCTACTACTGGGCCAAGGACACCAAGGCCGGCGACAAGACCGGCGATGGCTTCAATCAGGTCTGGAAGGTCGCCCGGCCTTAAGCAGGTCGCGTTCGGGGTCGCTCAGCAGCGGCCCTTCTTGGCCTGGCCGGGCGGGCAGTGATAACCGTCGTTTCGATGGTCGTCCTGCCGGCCATCCCGCTCGTGTCGGTCGTCGCGGTCGCGATGGCGGGCCTTGTGCTTCTTCGACGGGCGCCAATCGGGTTCGACCCAACGCCACCCACCATCTGCACGCACCCAGCGGCCCGGTGCATAGACGTGATCGGCGCGGGCCGGCTGCCAATAGCCCTGGCGCCAGCCGTAGGCATCCTGGTTTCGCTGCCAGTGGCCCGGCACCCATACCTGACCGGCGCGCGGCGACGGTACACGCTCGAAACGCGGTGCCGGCGGTGCCACTGCCACGAGACCAGGCACATGGATGTTGACCGATACCTGGGCTGCTGCCCACAAGGGCGCCCCAGCGATTGCACCGGCAAGCAAGAACATTGAAAGTCGCATCGAATCACTCCCTTTTGTATTCGGAAAAAACGCGTCCGGTCGGTATCTCGACATCGGTAGAACCCCCAGTGCGGTTCAATGCACTGGCGACGAGGCCGTGCGCCGGTCGCGCAAGCCGAACCATTCGTTGAGCATCAACGCGCCGATCACGACGGCACCACCGGTCAGCACGCTGGGCGCCGGTTCTTCGCCGGCGCCGAGCCAGACCATGGCAATGCCGAACACGATCTCCAGCAGCGCGAGCAGGGCCACCTCCGGCGCTTTCAGGACGCGCGCGCACATCACCGACAGCACGCACGGAATGGCGAGCTGGAACAGCCCGAGGAACGCGAGCAGGCCCAGGTCGTGCGCGTTCGCCTGGAGCGGCCATGCCACGGGCAAGGTGGCCAGCGTCGAGATGAAGGCGCCGATCAGAACCGCGGGCACCAGGTCGACGTCATGACCCTTGGCGTGGGCATGCTGCACCACCGTCCAGTGGCACGCGCCAGCCAGCGGCACGCACAGTGCGACCAGCGTGCCGGCCAGCAGCCCGTCGCCAAGCTGGTTGCCGTACATCCAGGCGATGCCCAAGCCGGCGAGCACGATGGCGACCCAGGTGCGCGCCGGCAGCCTGTGGCCGATAAAGATGCGCGCCGCCAGTGCCGTCAGAAGCGGACCCAGCGCCATCGTCACAAGCACGTTGGCGACGCTGGTGAGCGTGAGCGCGAGCATGAACGCGGTAAACATCACGCTCCAGCAGACGCCGGAAGTCCACAGCGCCAGGCCGCCCCGGCGAATCCTCGAGAAGACCGCCCTTCCCTGCCAGAGCGGCAGGATCACGACCAGCGACAGCAGCGTGAAGAAGCTGCGCCAGAAAGTGATCTCGAAGCTGCGGGCCTGTTCGAGGTGCCGCGTGACGACACCCGCCGTGGCCCACATCAGGGTCACGGCGATCATCAGCCAGACCGCGCCGCCGTGAGACAGCGCGGCCTCAGGAGACCGTGTCGCGGCCGGCGCGCTTGCGCTCATGTTCCTTCAGGTGGCGTTTGCGCAGGCGCACGCTCTTGGGCGTGATCTCGACCAGTTCGTCCTCCTCGATGAACTCCACGCCGTATTCGAGCGTGAGGTCGATCGGCGGCGTGACCTTGATCGCGTCTTCCTTGCCCGAGACACGGAAGTTGGTGAGCTGTTTGGTGCGCGTGGCGTTGACCACCAGATCGTTGTCGCGGCTGTGGATGCCGACGATCATGCCCTCGTACACCGGATCGTTCGCCCGCACGAACATGCGGCCGCGATCGTCCAGCTTGCCCAGCGCATAGGTGAAGATCTCGCCGTCGTCCATGGAAATCAGCACGCCGTTCTTGCGGCTGGCGATCTCGCCCTTGTGTGGCTCGTAGCTGTCGAAGATGTTCGAGATCAAGCCCGAGCCGCGCGTCAGGTTCAGGAATTCGTTGGTGAAGCCGATCAGGCCCCGTGCCGGAATGCGGTACTCGAGGCGCACGCGGCCACGGCTGTCCGACTCCATGTTGACGAGCTCGCCCTTGCGCTCACCCAAAGCCTGCATCACGCCGCCCTGATGCTGGTCCTCGATGTCGGCGGTCACCAGCTCGATCGGCTCGTTCTTGACGCCGTCGACATCGCGGAACACCACGCGCGGCTTCGAAACAGCCAGTTCATAGCCTTCGCGGCGCATGTTTTCCAGCAGGATGGTCAGGTGCAGTTCGCCGCGACCCATGACTTCGAAGATGCCTTCTTCGCCGGTTTCCTTGACCCGCAACGCCACGTTGTGCTGCAGCTCCTTTTGCAGCCGATCCCAGATCTGGCGGCTGGTGATGTACTTGCCTTCGCGGCCGGCCAGCGGGCTGGTGTTGACGCAGAAGTTCATGGTCAGGGTCGGCTCGTCGACCTTGAGCATGGGCAGCGGCGCGGGACTCGCCGGGTCGGTGACGGTGACGCCGATGCCGATGTCCGTGATGCCGTTGATCAGCACGATTTCACCCGGGCCGGCTTCGGTGGCCTGCACGCGTTCCAGGCCCTGGAAGGTCAGCACCTGGTTGACCCGTCCCTTGACGGCCTTGCCGTCCGGGCCTTCCATCACGACCACGTCCATCATGGGCCTGATCGTTCCGGCGCTGATGCGGCCGACGCCGATCCGGCCGACGAAGGTCGAGAAGTCGAGCGCCGAAATCTGAAGCTGCAGCGGTGCTTCAGGATCTCCCCGCTGCGCCGGCACATGCTTCAGGATGGTGTCGAACAAGGCCGACATGTCGGGGCCCCACTGCTCGCCGTGTTCGCCCTCTTCCATCGACGACCAGCCATTGATGCCCGACGCGTAGACCACGGGGAAATCCAGCTGCTCATCCGTGGCGCCGAGCTTGTCGAACAGGTCGAAAGCGGCGTTGACCACGTAGTCCGGGCGAGCGCCGGGCTTGTCGACCTTGTTCACCACCAGGATGGGCTTCAAGCCCAGGGCCAGCGCCTTCTTGGTCACGAAACGGGTCTGCGGCATCGGGCCTTCCTGGGCGTCGATCAGCAACACCACGCCGTCGACCATGCTGAGCGCACGTTCGACCTCGCCGCCGAAGTCGGCGTGGCCGGGGGTGTCGACGATGTTGATGTGCGTGCCTTGCCAGGTCACGGCGCAGTTCTTGGCGAGGATCGTGATGCCGCGCTCTTTTTCGATGGCGTTGTTGTCCATCACGGTGTCGACCACTTTTTCGTGCTCGGCGAAGGTGCCGGACTGGCGCAGCAGTTGGTCGACCATCGTGGTCTTGCCATGGTCCACGTGGGCAATGATGGCGATGTTGCGAATCTGTTTGGTGCTCATGGTGTCGCTTCGGTCAAAAGTGTCTGCTGGATTTCGATGGGGTTCAGCAAGCGCCCCGGGATCAGTTCGCCGGCCGCAATGTGCGCCGTGCCGAGAAAGGCTTCGGGCTCGCAGCCGAAAACGGCGACTGCGGGTGCGTCCGGCCACTCGCCGCGCCGGCGCAGGCCGGAAAGAAAGCGCCCCGCATCTTCGACGCCGAGCGTGACGCGCGCGTGATCTGACACGAGCGCCTCGGTCGGCAGCAGTTGCGCAAGCCGCTGCTCTTCGTCCATGGCTTCGAGCGTCTCCAGCGTCACGCATTGCGAGATGTCGAAATCGCCGGTGGCCGTACGACGCAGCGCTGTGAGATGGGCGCCGCAGCCAAGCGCTTCGCCGATGTCCTCGCCCAGCGTGCGGATGTAGGTGCCCTTGCTCACGACTGCGCGAATCCGGATGTCGATGGCGGATGCAGCCACCAGTTCGAGGCTGTGGATCGTCACGTCGCGCGCGACGCGCTCGATCTCGACGCCTTCGCGGGCGTATTCGTACAGCGCCTTGCCGTCTTTCTTGAGTGCACTGTGCATCGGCGGCACCTGCCGGATCGGCCCGGTGAACCGGGCCTGCACGCGCGCGAGATCGTCCGCGGTGACCGCGACCGGTCGCTCGGCAATCGCCTCGCCCTCGGCATCGCCGGTCGAGGTCTTGACGCCCAGGCGGGCAACGGCTTCATAGGTCTTGTCGGCATCCAAATGCAGCTGGCTGAACTTCGTCGCAGCGCCGAAGCAAAGCGGCAGCACGCCGCTCGCCAGCGGATCGAGCGTGCCGGTGTGGCCGGCCTTTTCCGCGCGCAGCAGCCACTTGGCTTTCTGCAAGGCCTGATTGCTGGAAAGACCCAGCGGCTTGTCGAGCAACAACACCCCGTGCACAGGGCGCCGCTGCACCCGTGTGCGTGGCGCGTTCATGGTCAGTCGTCTTTGGAACGCGAGGCGACGGCCTGCGCAATGAGCGCGTTCATGTCGGCGGCGCGTTCGGTCGTGCGGTCGAACAAGAAGTGCAGCGTCGGCACGGGGTGGATGTGCAGCCGCTTGAAGAGCCCGCTGCGCAGGAAGCCGGCGGCCTGGTTCAACGCCGTGGTGGTTTCTTCGGTGTCGCCCGTGAGCATGCTGAAGAACACCTTCGCGTGCGCATAGTCCGGCGTGACCTCGACCCCCTGGATCGTGACCATGCCCACCCGCGGGTCCTTCAACTCGCGCGCGATCAACTCCGTCAGATCGCGCTGGATCTGGTCGGCCACCTTGAAGGCGCGGTTGGGGGCGGCGGCTTTTCTCTTGGGCATTGCCGGCTTCGCGTGGGACGCTTACAGCGTCCGGGCGATTTCCTTGATCTCGAAGAACTCCAGCTGATCGCCTTCTTTAATGTCGTTGTAGTTCTTGAGCTTGATACCGCACTCGAAGCCTTCGCGGACTTCGCGCACGTCGTCCTTGAGGCGCTTGATCGAGTCGACCTCGCCGGTGTAGACCACCACGTTGTCGCGCAGCAAGCGGAAGTGAGCGGTCCGGTTGACCGAGCCCGACGTGATGTAGGAACCCGCGACCGTACCGATCTTCGAGGCCACGAACACCGTGCGGATCTCGGCCGAGCCGATGATCTCTTCGCGGCGCTCCGGCGCCAGCATGCCGGACATCGCCACCTTGATCTCGTCCACTGCGTCGTAAATGATGCTGTAGTAGTTCAGCTGCACGCCATTGTTTTCGGCGAGCTTGCGCGCACCGGCATCGGCACGCACGTTGAACCCGATCACGATCGCCTTGGAGGCGATGGCGAGGTTGATGTCGCTCTCGCTGATGCCGCCCACGCCGGCATACACCATCTGCACCTTGACCTCTTCGGTCGCCAGCTTGAGCAGCGACTGGGCCAGCGCTTCCTGCGAACCCTGGACGTCGGCCTTGATGATGATGCGCAGCGTCTGCACCTCGCCTGCGGACAGGTCGGTGAACATGTTCTGCAGGTTCGACGCCTGCTGCTTGGCCAGCTTGGTGTTGCGGAACTTGCCCGCACGGTAGGTGGCGATCTCGCGTGCACGGCGTTCGTCGGCCATCACCATGAACTCGTCGCCGGCCTGCGGCACTTCGGTCAGGCCCTGGATTTCGACCGGGATCGACGGGCCTGCGGTCTTGATCGCCTTGCCGTCCTCGTCGAGCATGGCGCGCACGCGTCCGAAGGTCGAACCCGCCAGCACCACGTCGCCAGCCTTGAGCGTGCCGGACTGAACCAGCACGGTCGCGACCGGACCGCGGCCCTTGTCGAGTTGTGCTTCGATCACCAGGCCCTTGGCAGGTGCATCGACGGGAGCCTTGAGCTCGAGCACTTCGGCCTGCAGCAGCAATTGCTCGAGCAGGTTGTCCACGCCCTGACCGGTCTTGGCAGACACGGACACGAACGGCACGTCCCCACCGTACTCTTCGGGCACGACCTGTTCGGCCACCAGTTCCTGCTTCACGCGGTCGAGGTTGGCGTCGGGCTTGTCGATCTTGTTGATCGCCACCACGATCGGCACACCGGCTGCCTTCGCGTGCTTGATGGCTTCCTTGGTCTGCGGCATCACGCCGTCGTCCGCGGCCACCACCAGGATCACGATGTCGGTCGCCTGCGCTCCGCGGGCCCGCATGGCGGTGAAGGCCTCGTGGCCGGGCGTGTCGAGGAACGACACCATGCCGCGCGGCGTTTCGACGTGGTAGGCGCCGATGTGCTGGGTAATGCCGCCGGCTTCACTCGCGGCAACCTTGGCGCGCCGGATGTAGTCGAGCAGCGAGGTCTTGCCGTGGTCGACGTGACCCATGACGGTCACGACCGGCGCACGCGGCACCGCTTCGGCAGTTTGCGTGCCGACGTCCTCGTCGGTGAAGGCTTCCGGATCGTCCAGTGCGGCAACCACGGCGTTGTGACCCATGTCTTCCACGATGATCATCGCGGTGTCCTGGTCGAGCGACTGGTTGATGGTCGCCATCATGCCGAGCTTCATCAGCTGCTTGATGACTTCCTGGGCCTTGACGGCCATCTTGTGCGCCAGTTCGGCAACGGTGATCGTCTCCGGAACGTGCACTTCGATCACGCGTGCTTCGACCGGAGCGGCCTGCACCCGTTCTTCGTGGCCTCCACGGTCGCTGCCGCGGCGGCCACGCGGGCCTCCGCGCCAGTTGCCGCGGCCGACACCGCCGCTGGCATCGCCACGGGTCTTGATTTCTTTCTTCTTGGCGGTGTCGCCTGCCCAGCTCGACGAGAGCTTGGCCGACTTGACTTCCTTGCCGGCACCGGGCGCGGTGCTGCCGGGTACGGCGGGCGCGCCGGGGCGAGCCGCAGGTGCGGCAGGCTTGTGCAACGTGCCCTTGACGCCAGCCTTGACTTCAGGCGCGGGCTTCTCCGGCACCTTGTGCGGGACCAGGACGCGGGCCGGCGCATTCATCATTGCGCGAATGGCTTCCGCCTCCGCCAGTGCCTTGCGGCGACGCTCGTCGAGGTCCCTGGCGCGTTCAGCTTCCTCGTCGGCGCGCGCCTTCGATTCGGCGGCAACCTTGGCCCTGGCGTCTTCCTTGACTTGAGCGGCAGCCGTCTCGCGATCGGTCGGCGTCGGCGCTTCTTCGGGTGCCTCGGGCGCGCCTTCGGTCACGGTTGCGGGCTTTTCGGCTGCCTTCTTGCGGACTGCCTTGGCCTCTTGCTCGGCCTGCTCAGCCAGTTCAACCTTCTGGCGCTCGCGCGCTTCGGTTTCTTCGCGCAGGCGGCGCTTCTCGGCCAGTTCTTCTTCCTGGCGCCGGATCAGCTCGGCCTGCCGGCGGGCTTCTTCTTCGCGGCGTGCGAGTTCGGCCTCGTCGATGCGGGGCGCAGCCGGTGCGGCGGCGGGCGCTTCTTCGGCCTGCAGCACGGGCTCGGGGGTCGCCGCATGTCCCTCATCGCGCTGGATGAAGGTGCGCTTCTTGCGCACTTCGACCTGGATCGTGCGCGCACGCCCCATGGCGTCGGCCTGCTTGATTTCGCTGGTCGATTTCTTGGTCAGCGTGATCTTTTTGCGCTCCGGCTCGATGGTGCCGTGGCTGGCCTTCAAAAAGCCGAGCAGGCGCTGCTTGTCCGCCTCGGTGAGCGCATCGGTCGGGGCGGCCTTGGCCACACCTGCGCTCTTGAGCTGGTCAAGCAGGATTTCGGGCGTCTTCTTGAGCTCGTTCGCGAACTCGGCGACAGTGGTACTGGACATATTGGTTTCGTGCCTCCATGACCGTCACTCTTGGCCAGCGAACCAATGTTCGCGGGCTTTCAAGATGAGGTTCTTGGCGTCATCGGCGCTTTGGCCGGTGATCTCGGTGAGTTCATCGACCGCAAGGTCGGCCAGGTCGTCGCGGGTGTGGACACCGGCCTCGCCCAGTTTCGGGATGAGGGCTGGGTCCAGGCCTTCGAGGTCGCGCAGGTTCTGCGAGACGCTCTCGACGTTTTCTTCCCTGGCGATTTCCATCGTCAGGAGCGCATCCTTGGCGCGCGAGCGCAGTTCGTTGATGGTGTCTTCGTCCAAGCTCTCGATCTCGAGCAGCTCGGAAATAGGCACGTAGGCCACCTCTTCCAGGCTGGTGAAGCCCTCGGAGATCAGGATGTCGGCCATTTCCTCGTCGACGTCGAGTTTCTCCATGAAGAGCTTGCGGCTGGCGTCGGTCTCGCTCGCATGCTTCTGGGCCGATTCGTTGGCATCCATGATGTTGATCTTCCAGCCGGTCAGATCGGAGGCGAGCCTCACGTTCTGGCCGCCGCGGCCGATCGCGATCGCGAGATTTTCCTCGTCGACCACCACGTCCATCGCATGCTTTTCCTCGTCGACCACGATCGACGACACGTTGGCCGGCGCGAGCGCACCGATCACGAACTGCGCCGGGTCTTCGCTCCAAAGCACGATGTCGACCCGCTCGCCGGCAAGCTCGTTGGTGACCGCGTTGACGCGCGTTCCGCGCACGCCGACGCAGGTGCCAATGGGGTCGACCCGCTTGTCGTGCGAGAGCACCGCGATCTTGGCGCGCGAACCCGGGTCGCGGGCGCAGCTCTTGATCTCGAGCAGGCCCTGTTCGATTTCGGGCACTTCCTGGCGGAACAGCTCGATCATGAACTCGGGCGCCGAGCGCGACAGGATGATCGGCGCGCCGCGCAGGGTCAGGTCGACCTCCATGATCATGGCCCGCACGCGGTCGCCGTTGCGCAGGTTCTCCTTGGAGATCATCTCGCTGCGGCGCAGGCGGCCTTCGACGCGGCCGGCCTCGACGATGATGTCGCCCTTGTCCAGCCGCTTGACGGTGCCGGTGAAGATCTTCTCGCCGCGCGACATGAAGTCGTTAAGCAGCATCTCGCGCTCGGCATCGCGAATTTTCTGCAGGATGACCTGCTTGGCAGCCATGGCGCCGATGCGCCCGATCGGCACCGAGTCCACAGCTTCCTCGATGTACTCGTCGACCTCGATGTCGGCCATTTCTTCCTTGGCTTCGAACAGGAGGATTTCCTGGTCGGGCAGCTGCAGGCCGGCTTCGTCCGGAACGACGTGCCAGCGGCGGAAGGTTTCGTAGTCGCCGCTGTCGCGGTCGACGGCGACGCGAATGTCCACGTCGCCCTGGTAGAGCTTCTTGGTGGCTTGCGCCAGGGCGGATTCGACGGCGCCGAAGACGACGTCGCGCTCGACGTTCTTCTCGCGCGAGATCGCATCCACCAACATCAACATTTCGCGATTCATGCCACCACTCTCCTCGTTCAGTCCGACACCAGCGTGTCAGGTTTGGGCCGTCGGCCCTTGAAATCCACTATCGGGGCAAGCCGCGCCTCGCGCAGCTCGTCCAATGCAAAACCCAGCGCCTGCAAGGGTGCAGGCGCGCGCTTCTTGCTGACCTTCTGGCCCGGCTTGGGGGCCGGCTTGCCTTCGAGTTCCTGGCTCCAGACAATCTGCCAGCCCTGCGAACCGTCGGCGTTGGCAACCCGCTCCAGCGTGCCGCGGAATTTCTTGCGTGTGGCCGAAACCCGGCCCGCCGCTGCCGCGCCCATGGGCGACTTCAAGGTGATGTCGACCACCTCGCCTGCAAAACGTTCGAAATCCTGCTCATTGCGCAACGGCCGGTCAATACCCGGCGACGAAACCTCGAGGCGCTTGTACTCGGCACCATCGACTTCAAGCGCGAACTGCAGTTGGCGGGTGACCTTTTCGCAGTCTTCGACATTCACGAAAGGCTCGGGCACATCAGCCCCGGTTTCGGAGTTGGGGTTCTTCCACGGCAAATCAATCGTGACGCGCAGCAGTCCTCCGGCCGAGCGCTCGATCTCGACCAGGTCGTAGCCGAGCCCGGCCACGGTTTGTTCCACTGTCTGCTGCAATGCCACGTGTCTGTTAGCGCCTTTGGTGTCCCGGACGCCGCCATCCGCTTGCGGCATCGAGAATGCTTCGACCAAGAAAAAACGGGCGGTTGGTACCCGCCCGTTTGGTCGTGAGCCTCGGATTATATGCCAAACACGTGTAAGAACGCGGGTTTCTACGTGGACAAAAGGCTTACCGCCCGGCGTGAGCGCCACCAGACCCGCGCGAACAGCAGCGCGCCGAGCGCCAGCACGGCGGCGGCCACCAGCAGCGGGACTGCGAATGAGCCGCTGCGCTGCGCCAGCGGGGCGGCGAACAGCGGCCCGAGGATCTGGCCGACGCCGTAGGAAGCCGTTGCGTAGCCTATCAATCCCGCTGCCGCATTGCCGCGCAGCCGCCGCGCATCGCGCATCGCAAACAGGGTGATCGCAGTGAACGGCATGCCGAGAAGCAGGCTTCCCAGGGTAAAGCCCGCAATGGTGGGCCAGGCGACCGAGAGCACGACCCCGAGCGCCTGCAATGCGTAGGCCGCCGCGAGCAGCAGCCGGTTGTCCCAATGGGTCGGTGCTCGTGCACCGATCAGCGCGCCCGGAACGATCGCCAGCCCGAACAGCGGCCAGAAGAAGTCCGGCCACGGAGAGCCGGGCAAGGCCTGCCGCGCGATCACTGGCAGGAACGTGGCGGTGATGATGTAGCCGAACCCCGCGAAGCCGTACAACGCGACCAGCCAGCGTGCATCGTTGTGCGCGGCGGCCGATTCGGCATCGCTCGGCGCCGCGGTCGTGACGGGCGGCGCTGCGGCATGCGCGGCTTCGCCGTCGCCGAAGACGCGCCAGACCACGGCAATCAGCGCCAGCGACAGCAGTCCGAAGCCGATCCACCCCGCCTCGGACCCCCAGCGCCCGACCGCACCCCCCAGCAGGCCGGTAACCGCGATGCCGATGCCAGGTCCGGTATAGATCACCCCCTGCAACGCCGGCGCACCCGTTTCGGCCAGCCGCCGCAGACCCCAGCCGGACGCGAAAACGAAAGTCCAGGCGCTCATCACGCCGGCCGCGGTGCGCAACACGCCCCAACCCGTGAAGCCCTGCCACAGGCCCATGCCGAGCAGCAGCGCTGCGGTGGCAACGAGCGCGCCGCGCACCATGGTCGCGGGTTTGAGCCGGATCGCAGCGCAGGAGAGCGCGCCGACGAAATACCCAAGGTAGTTGAGCGATGCGAGCAGGCCGCCGGCCTGCAGGTCCAGCTTGCCCTCGTGCAGCATGATCGGCAGCATCGGCGTGAAGGCGAAGCGCCCGAGGCCCATCGCCACCGCCAGACTCACCATGCACGCGAGTGCTGCGCGCCAGGCATCGCGCCTGTCCGTTCCGATGGCCGACATTCGTTGACTCCGGGTTCAGCTAGTCCGCCAGCGCGGCAGCGACCAGCTTTTGCGTGTACGGGTGTTCGGGGGCATCGAGAACGCGCAGCGCGGTGCCGGCCTCGAGAATGGCGCCGTCCTTCATCACGATGACCTGGTGCGCCATTGCACGGATCACCTCCACGTCGTGGGTGATCAGCAGATAGCTCAAACCGCGCTCGCGCTGCAGGCGCTGCAAGAGACTCAGCACCTGCTTCTGGATGGTCACGTCGAGCGCGCTGGTCGGTTCGTCGAGCACCAGCAGCTTCGGGTCGACGATCAGCGCCCGGGCGATGGCCAGGCGCTGCCGCTGGCCGCCGGAGAACTCGTGCGGATAGCGCGAGAGCAGCGACGGAAACTGCGCCTCGGTCAGCCCGACGTCGGCCAGTGCGGCGAGCGAGCGGCGCCGGCGCGCATCGATGTCGAGCTCGGGCGCATGCACGGTCAGGCCTTCGCCGACGATCTGCTCGACCGTCATGCGCGGCGAAAGCGAAGAAAACGGGTCCTGGAACACGACCTGCATCTGCCGGCGCAAGGCACGATCGCCCGCACTGCTTTGCGACCACTGTCTGCCGGTGACTTCCAGGGCGCCGCCGTGTCGCAACAGGCCGAGCGCGGCCAGCGCCAGTGTCGACTTGCCCGAACCGGATTCGCCCACCACGCCGAGCGTCTCGCCCGGCGCAATGCGGAAATCCGCGCCCTGCACCGCCACGAACTCGCCCTTTCTAAACCAGCCGGCGATGCCCGGCCGAGGCACCGGATAGCTCACCCGCAGCGCCCGCGCCGCGAGCACCGGCGGCGCATCGGGCTGGGCCTCGGCCGACGCCAGATCGCGCGTGGGCCTGCTGTCGATGAGCTTGCGGGTGTAGGCATGCTGCGGGGAGTCGAACACGCCGGAAACGTGGCCGTGCTCGACGATG
>JANOCL010000024.1:0-17045 GCA_031412135.1 Variovorax sp.
CGACCACAGCGTTCCGGTGATCCCGTTCGGTGTCGGCTCATCGCTCGAAGGACATCTGCTCGCGGTGCAAGGCGGTATCAGCATCGACGTGAGCCGGATGAACCGTGTGGTTTCGGTCAATGCCGACGACCTGACGGTGACCGTGCAACCGGGCGTGACACGCAAGCAGCTGAACGAGGAGATCAAGAGCACGGGCCTGTTTTTTCCGATCGATCCGGGTGCCGACGCTTCCATCGGCGGCATGACCGCCACCCGCGCGAGCGGCACGAACGCCGTGCGCTACGGCACCATGCGCGAGAACGTGCTGGCCCTGGAAGTCGTCACCGCCGCGGGCGAGGTGATCCGCACCGGTACGCGAGCCAAGAAGTCGTCCGCCGGCTACGACCTTACCCGCCTGATGGTGGGCAGCGAAGGCACGCTGGGCGTAGTGACCGAGATCACCTTGCGCATCTATCCGCTGCCCGAAGCGGTGTCGGCGGCGATCTGCTCGTTCCCGAGCATCGAGGCCGCCGTGCGCACCACCATCGAGATCATCCAGTTGGGCGTGCCGATCGCGCGTGTCGAACTGATCGACGTGAACACCGTTCGCATGGTGAACGCCTATGCCAAGCTCGGCCTGCGCGAGGAGCCGATGCTGCTGATGGAATTCCACGGCTCGCCGGCCGGCGTGAAGGAGCAGGCCGAGACCGTGCAGGAACTCGCGAGCGGCCACGGCGGCAATGCCTTCGAATGGGCCAGCACGCCGGAGGAGCGCACCCGGCTCTGGACCGCGCGCCACAACAGCTACTTCGCGGCGGTGCAGTCGCGCCCGGGGTGCCGCGTGATCTCGACCGACACCTGCGTGCCGATCTCACGGCTGGCCGACTGCCTGCTCGAGTCGGTGGCCGAAGCCGATGCCAGCGGCATCCCCTACTTCCTGGTCGGCCATGTGGGCGACGGCAACTTCCACTTCGGCTACCTGCTCGATCCGAATGCGCCGGAAGAGCGCGTCACGGCCGAGAAGCTCAACCATGCGCTGGTGTCCAGGGCGCTGGCGCTCGAAGGCACCTGCACCGGCGAGCACGGCGTGGGCCTGCACAAGATGGACTTCCTGGTGACCGAGGCCGGCGCCGGCGCGATCGACATGATGCGCACGATCAAGCGCGCGCTCGATCCGAAGAACATCATGAACCCGGGCAAGATCTTCAGCATGTAGCTCAGGCGAGCCGGTCGCCTTTGACGACCATTTTTTCCCACTCGTCCATCGAGATCAGGCCGCCTACCGTGTCGGCCTTGTCCTGGTCGCGCTTGGGCAGTACGCCCTGAATGGCATCGATGCGCTTCCAGCCAGGAATCGGCTGCTCGCCCGTCGTGGTGTCGGGTACATAGCGGGATCCCTCGAGGCGCTGCATGCGCGGTATGTAGCGTGGGCAGTTGGTAATGAGGGCCGTGATGTCTACCTTGACGGCAAACTGCGCACCCGGCCACAGGCCAACGACCGAAGGTTCGTCGGTGAGCTTCGCATCGCCTTGCACGCGCAGACGAGCGGGCGTGACGAAGTCCATGAACAACATCCCGACATGCGACGTCGACGCGATGTTTCCCATCGAGAAGAACATCCCGTTGCCGTCGAAGCAGGGGAACAGCAGCGTCTTGTCGTCGGGCATCTTGACGAATCCCTTTGCACCGCCCTTGAAGCTGACCGTGGGCGAGCCCTTCGGATCGACCGATGCCAGCCAGAACATCTCCATCTGGCCCACGAAAGCGCGGTCGGCGGGCGAGAGGGTGTCGTGAACGATCACCTGCAATTCCGCTGCGGCCAGCGCCTCGGTATCGAAACGCTTTTGAAGCTCGAGAGCTTTCTCCGTGTAAGCAAACGTCGTCATTGGATCACTCCTGCAAGGCGGCCCGAGAAAGCCGCGGGCGTGTCGGCTGGTGAAGCGGCTGGCTGCGTCGCCAGTGCCTTCACCACGCCTATCGTTAGCGCCCGGAGTGTTTGCGTCTTGTCCGAGAGTCGCAGTGCTCTTGCCGAAGTGTCATGTGCTGAACATCTGCAGCATTCCCGATCTGCTATCTCTTGCGGCGGGCCGGCTCCCTCTCTGGAGGCGCCGAGGTCTGCGACGGTGCCGCGCCGCCGTCCACGCCCAGCCGGCCGCCGCCGCCCAGGCCCTGGCCCTGCACCGTCTGCGCCTTGTAGTTGCGCAGCGAGACGACCATCTGGTTGAAGGCGTCCATGAAGGCGGCGCTGATCACCTTGCCCTGCGCCGTATTGGTGTAGCCGCCCAGGCCGCCGGCGGCCGAGCCACCGAACACGGAGCCGAAGGCACCGAAGTCGGTCTTGGAGGCGCTGCCTTCCGAGGCCGCGACCTGCACGCCCGAGCGGTTGTCGATCAGCGTCAGGAGTGCACTGGCCTCCTTCGTCTGCAGATTGCCGCCGACCGCAGCCAGGGCGCTGCCGTACCGGCCGCCGACCAGGCCGCCGAGCGATCCGCCGACGCCGCCCGCGTTGTTGTTGCTGAACACGATCTCCGGCGACATGCCGTAGTCCGAAGCGACCATCTGGCCGGCGCCGAAGTTGCTGCCCTGGCGCATTTCGCCGGATTGCATCAGCTGGCGCTCTCGCGTCATCGCGTTCATGCCGGGCGCGCCCCGCTCGACGATAACGAAGCAATTGGACTGCTGCACCAGCAGGCGCAGCAGGTTGGCCGTCGGCGGCAACCGGTATTCATTGCGGAGCACGGTGTACCAGCCGGCAGACTGGTTCTCGACCAGCGAGACGGTGCCCAGGGGCGATGCGCAGCGTTCGAGCGCACTGCCGGTGTTGGCCGATGCGCTGCCGGCCGCGCTGCCGGTGGCGACCGTCTTGGCGCTCTGGCTGCCCATCTGCATGTCGGTGGTCTGGCAACCCGCCAGAAAAAAAGCCCCCGCCGCGACTGCGGCGAGGGGAAAACGGTTGATGTGCATGGCGACTCCCCTGCGACGCAGGGGCCGGAAAGAAGTGAGGGCGAAGCATATGCGCGGCCAGGCCGGCGAAACAATCGCCCAAAAGCAGAGGCGCACCCCGCGTGCGAGCTAGGCCGTTTGGCGGATGCGGTCGATCAGCCCGTTGAGGGCCTCGAGCGAGCCGAAATGGATGGCAAGTTCGCCGCTCTCTTCGATCCGGCCACCACGCTTGGTCCGCTTCTTGATGCGCACGTCGACCTCGGCCGCGAGCAGGTCGGCTAGCTCTTCTTCGACCCGCTGCAGGTCGCGCGACTTTTCTGCCGCACCGCGCCGCGGCGGCGAGGTGAGGCTGAACTCGGCCGCCAACTTTTTGACCAGCGCCTCCGCCTCGCGCACCGACATCTTCTTGGCCGCGATCTGATTCGCCGCCGTGATCTGCGTGCCCTTGTCGAGCGACAGGAGGGCGCGAGCATGGCCCATGTCGATGTCGCCAGCCATCAGCATCGCCTGTGCGGGCTCTGCCAGATTGAGCAGGCGCAGCAGATTGCTGGCTGCGCTGCGCGAGCGGCCGACGGCCTGCGCCGCTGCTTCGTGAGTGAGCCCAAACTCAGCTACCAAGCGTTGCAGGCCTTGGGCTTCTTCCAGTGGATTCAGGTCTTCGCGCTGAATATTCTCGATCAGCGACATGGCCGCTGCAGCCTCGTTCGGCACATCGCGGACCAGCACGGGCACGCTGTCGAGTCCTGCCAGGCCGGCGGCTCGGAACCGCCGCTCCCCGGCGATGATCTCGAACTCCGCGTTCTTGGCGCGCGCCGCCTCCGCATCGAGGCGGCGGACCAGGATGGGCTGCATGATGCCCTGCGCCTTGATGCTCTCCGCGAGCTCGTAGAGCGCCCCCTCGTCCATGCGCGTGCGCGGCTGGTACACGCCGGGAACCATCTGGTCGAGGTTCAGGACGGTCGGATTGGGCGGCGCCGCACCGTCCGAATCCGTGGCATCTGGACCATTGAAGGTCGGGCCCAGCAGAGCTTCGAGTCCTCGGCCGAGGCCTTTTGGTTTTTTGGTGGCCATGGGATTCATTTTTCTTTCAGAAGATCTTTCAGGAGTTGCCGGCCTTCGGGCCAATCGCCCAGGCCGGATTCGCCATTGAGGTGGCCGCGCGCGCCGCCATCGACGTAGGCGGCGCCCCAGTCCGTGGCCATTTCGCGGGAGCGGTGCGCGGCACAGTAGGGATCGTCGTGTGCCGCGATCATCAGCGCGGCGAAGGGCAGCGGCTCGCGCACGATCGGTGCCCAGCCGGGGACGGATTGACGCAGGTCGTCACGCTCCAGATCGCCGGGCGCCACGAGCAATGCAGCCTGCACCTTGTGCGTGTTGCGAGAATGTGCGGCCCAGGCGGCAACGAGGATGCAGCCCAGGCTGTGCGCCACGAGCGCCACCTGACCCGGCGCAGCAAGCACCTGTTCCTCGAGCCGGGCCGACCAGTCGCCGCGCAACGGACGCATCCACTCGTGCTGCTCGACCCGGTGGTCGCCATGGAGCGCTTCCCAGCGGCTCTGCCAGTGCGCAGCGTCGCTGTTCTGCCAGCCCGGCAGCAGCAGGATATTCGGTGCGATCATCGCCACATCAGATGCCGCTGGGCGCCTGCACGACAGCAGGTGGTGCATCGATCGGAACAGGTGCCGCAGCCAACGGCCCTCCGGCGCCTGCGGCGGCAAGCGCGGGTGGCATCTTTTCGACCAGTTCGCTGGCAAAAGCAACGAAGGCCTGGCTGCCCTTGGCCGACGGGTCGAACACGACCCCGGGCAGTCCGTAGCTCGGCGCCTCTGCCAGACGCACGTTGCGCGGGATGACGGTATCGAACACCTTCTCGCCGAAGTGCGACTTCAGCTGGTCGCTGACCTGCTGTTGAAGGGTGATGCGGGGATCGAACATCACTCGAAGCAGGCCGATGATCTGCAGGTTCTTGTTGAGGTTGGCATGCACCTGCTTGATGGTGTTGACCAGGTCGGTCAATCCCTCGAGTGCGAAGTACTCGCACTGCATCGGCACGATCACGCCATGCGCGGCGCACAGCCCGTTCAGCGTGAGCAGGCTCAGGCTTGGCGGACAGTCGATCAGGATGTAGTCGTATTCGGCGCCGACGGCGGCCAGCGCGGTGCGCAAGCGTTTTTCGCGACGGTCGAGCGCGACCATTTCGATCTCGGCACCCGCCAGTTCGCGATTGGCACCCAGCACGTCGTAGCCGCACTTCTCCGCCCATATCCGCCCTTCGACGATGGATGCCGACTCGAGCAGCACGTCGTAGACCGTCGTTTCCAGCTTGCGCTTGTCGA
Organism: Variovorax sp.; assembly: GCA_031412135.1. GTDB lineage: Bacteria > Pseudomonadota > Gammaproteobacteria > Burkholderiales > Burkholderiaceae_C > Variovorax. The sequence continues at coordinate 5,259 of JANOCL010000024.1, forward strand.
TGCCCGAACCCATGGTGGCATTGCCCTGCGGGTCCAGGTCGATCATCAGAACGCGCTGGCCGACCTTCGCGAGCCCGGCGGCTAGATTGACGGTGGTGGTTGTCTTGCCGACGCCGCCCTTCTGATTGGCGATGCAAAAGATCTTCGCCATGCTATTTCGAAACCGCCAGCTTGATACCGAACGCGATCAGGAACACTCCCGCCAGCTTTTCGAGGGTGCGTGCGATGCGCGGATTCGCGCGCATGCGCTCTGCCAAAAAATGCGTGAGCAGCGTCGCACCAAGACCGTAGGCGAATGTCAGGACCGCGATCGTCAGCGCCATGACTGCAAAGGTGGTCAGCCCCCGATGACGGGCCGGGTCAACGAACAGCGGGAAGAAAGCCATGTAGAAAACGATCGCCTTCGGGTTCAGCAAGGTGATCGCCAGGGCCTGCCTGAAATACTGTCCCGCTCGGATGTTGAGGATGGGCGCGGCGCCCGGCTTGGCCGTGAGCATTTTGAACCCGAGCCAGGCCAGATAAGCCGCGCCGAGCCACTGCACCGCGCTGAATGCGGCCGGGTACGCGGCAAGCAATGCGGCAACACCGGCCACCGCGGCCCACATCAGCACCTGGTCGCCAGCGATGACACCAAAGGTAGCAGCCAGCCCGCCGCGGACGCCGCCCTTGCTGGTGGATGTGATCAAGGCAAGATTTCCCGGTCCGGGAATCGCGAGAAAAACGACGATGGCAACGACGAACGCGCCGTAATCAGCGATACCGAACATGAATTTGCCTTGCGTGAGAGACCGTCGAGTCTAAGCGAGGCGGCCCTCGGTCGACTCTGTCAGACCGCTCGTTTTCTTGCCCACACCACGCAACGCTCGGCATCGAGCCCCGGCACATCGAGTTGTTCCACGTGAAACACATCGATGTCGGCAGGCAGTGCGGCCAGTTCGCCGCGCGGCGCCCTGCCCTTCATCGCCATCCAGATTCCCTCGTCAGCCAGCAGCTGCCTGGAGCCGCTGAAGAAATCTTGGAGCGAAGCAAAGGCGCGCGAACTGACGACATCGAAGCTGCCAGCGAGCGACTCCACACGCGCATGCAACCCGCGCAAGTTGTCGAGCTTCAGTTCTGCGGCGACCTGCTGAACGAACGCTGCCTTCTTTGCAACCGCGTCCAGGCATGTCACGTCGATGTCGCCATGCATGATGGCGACGACCACGCCAGGCAGGCCCGCGCCGGCACCCACGTCGAGCAATGTCGCTGGGCCCGCGCGTTCACGGGCGAGCGGTGCAACGATCGCAAGACTGTCGAGAAGGTGATGCGTCAGCACGCTGGCGGGATCTCGCAGCGCCGTCAGGTTATAGACCTTGTTCCATTTGAGAATGAGCGCGCTGTAGGAGAGCAACTGTTCGCCCTGCCGCTCGCTCAACTGCAAGCCGAGCTTGGCCGCGCCTTCGCGCAGCGCAACGCCCTGGCTCATGCCGCGGTCTGCGGCGCGGCCGCCCCATCGCGCGCGAGGCCACGCCGGCCGCTCTTTCGGAGGTGCACCATCAACAATGAGATCGCTGCCGGCGTAACACCAGAGATGCGAGACGCCAATCCCAGCGTCTCGGGGCGATGCTTGGCGAGCTTGTGCCGAACCTCAAAGCTGAGAGCGGGCACCTGTGCATAGTCCAGGTCTTCAGGCAGCCGCAGGTTCTCGAAGTGAGCGGCACGCTCCACCTCATCGTGCTGCCGATCGATGTAGCCGGAGTACTTCGCTGCGATTTCGAGCTGCTCGATCTCGGGTTCTCCCAGCGTCTCGGCTGCCTTGTACTTGCCGCCATCCAGAGACATCAAGGAGGCATAGCTCACGTCCGGACGCCGCAAGAGGTCGCCGAAGTTGTATTCCCGTTCAATCGGCTTGCCAAGCACACGCGCCGATTCGTGTGCGGGCAGGTTGTTCGGATTCACCCAAATCGAACTCAGCCGCTGTGTTTCACGTGAAACACGATCTCGCTTGCGTGAAAAAGCGTCCCAACGCGGATCGTCCACCAATCCGAGCTTGCGCCCTGCTTCGGTCAACCGCATGTCCGCATTGTCTTCGCGCAGCTGCAGCCGAAACTCGGCTCGGCTGGTGAACATCCGATATGGCTCTGTCACACCCTTGCTGATCAGATCGTCGACGAGCACGCCCAAATACGCCTCGTCACGCCGCGGCAACCATGGCGCATCGCCTCGGCACTGCAGCGCAGCATTGACGCCGGCAAACAGCCCCTGAGCTGCGGCTTCTTCGTAACCGGTGGTGCCGTTGATCTGTCCCGCGAAAAACAGCCCCTGGATGGCGCGGGTCTCGAAACTGGTCTTGAGCTCGCGCGGATCGAAGTAGTCGTACTCGATCGCATAGCCAGGACGCAGGATATGTGCGTTCTCCAAACCCGCCATCGAACGAACCAGCTGCAGCTGGATGTCGAAAGGCAAGCTGGTCGAAATGCCGTTGGGGTAGTACTCGTGCGTCGTCAGACCTTCGGGCTCCAGAAAGATCTGGTGGCTTTCCTTGTCGGCGAAGCGGTTTACCTTGTCTTCCACGCTCGGGCAGTAACGCGGCCCGATGCCGTCGATCTTGCCGGTGAACATCGGGCTGCGGTCGAACCCCGAGCGGATGATGTCGTGCGTGCGTGCATTGGTGTTGGTGATCCAGCAGGCCATCTGCCGGGGATGCATCTCCCGGTGTCCCATGAAGCTGAAAACCGGCATTGCCGCAGCGCCACCCGGCATGCCGTCGCCCGGCTGCTCCGTGCATTTAGAAAAATCGATGCTGCGTCCGTCGAGCCGCGGCGGCGTGCCGGTCTTCAGTCGCCCTTGCGGCAGTTTCAATTCCTTCAACCGCGCCGACAGGCTGACCGCCGGCGGGTCGCCCGCGCGCCCGGCCTGGTAGTTGTCGAGTCCGACGTGGATGCGACCGTCGAGAAACGTGCCTGCGGTGAGCACCACGGCGCGCGCCCGAAAGGCAATGCCGACCTGCGTAACGGCGCCGACCACGCGATCGCCCTCCACCATCAGATCGTCGACCGCCTGCTGGAACAACCACAGGTTCGGCTGGTTCTCCAGTCGGCGGCGGATCGCGGCCTTGTAGAGGACCCGATCGGCCTGGGCGCGCGTCGCGCGAACCGCCGGCCCCTTGCTCGAATTGAGAATCCGGAACTGGATGCCGGCCTCGTCCGTCGCCAGCGCCATGGCGCCCCCGAGTGCATCCACCTCCCGGACCAGATGCCCTTTGCCGATGCCGCCAATCGACGGGTTGCAGCTCATCTGGCCCAGCGTCTCGATGTTGTGGGTGAGCAGCAGCGTGCGCGCGCCCATGCGCGCAGCGGCCAGCGCGGCTTCGGTGCCGGCATGGCCGCCACCGACGACGATCACATCGAATTCTTCGGGGTACAGCATGAGGAAGACGCACTTGCGCGTGCGCTGCGGAAAGGGGCGCTGATTTTAAACGGCCGCCAGCGCCTGTTCGATGCGCAGGGACAAGAGGCGTCGGGTTCTCGTTGCTATCTTTTTGATAGCAACCAAGCCTCAATCGGCGAGCGCCACCACATGGGCCGCTGCCTGCGGCTCGCCTTGTGCCGGCACCGGAACGGGCTTTTCAATCCCGACCAGCTGGCCGCTGGGTTCGGGCGGCGCGGAAGGCGTCAGGCTCTGGTCCTGCAGTTCTCGCACGACCACCGTCTTGCCCGTCATGCTGACAGGGCCGAAGATCGTGCAGAAGGCCACGTCCTTCGCATCGCGGCCGGTGCCGACACGCACCAGCCGGTCGACCGGCGCCATGCGTGTCGGATCGAACAACACCCATTGCCCGCCCAGCCAAGCCTCGAACACGGCATGAAAATCCTGCGGCGGTTCGTCGAACCAGACGTAGCCCACCACCAGCCTCGCCGGAATGTTCAGGGCGCGGCAGAAGGTGATGCCCAGGTGCGCGAAGTCGCGGCACACGCCAGCGCGCTCCACGAACACTTCGCGCGACGTGGTGGTGGAGTCGCTGCTCCCCGGCTCGTAGGTGATGCTGTCGTGAATCCAGTCGACGATCGCCTGCACCCGGCCGATGCCGGGCGCCAGGTCGCCGAACAACTGCTGCGCGCAGCGCGACATCAGGTCCGACTCGCAATAGCGCGACGGCATCAGGTAGTGGAGGATCTCGTTGGGAACCTCGTTCACCGGAACTTCCGCCAGATCGGGCGGCACGTCCACCTGAGAGCGCTGCACGCTCGCCTTGTAGCGGATCTTCAGCGGCCCGGCCTCGGCGTCGAACCGGATGAAGCGATTGCCGCTGGTTTCGTCGTGAAACACCTGCATCTCAACAGTCGGTTCGATGACCAGCTCTTCGCTGATCAAGGCCTGCGCACCGCAGCGCGCCGCCTCGATGTTGAACAGCAGGTGCGACGGTGCCGAGACCTCATAGTCGAGCACGGTTTCGATGTTCGAGAGATGCATGGCTCGTCGATGCCGCGGTTCAGTCGATGGCTTTTTTCACGGCCCCGACGCCCAGCGCCGCAAGAACCAGAAACACCACGGCGAGGATCAGGAACAAGCCGAACAGCACCTTCGCGATGCCAGCCGCCCCGGCAGCGACGCCGCCGAACCCGAGCGCTCCGGCAACGAGCGAAACGATGGCAAAAATAATGGCGTACTTCAACATGCGTGGACTCCTTGCGACGGACTTCCGCCGTGAGAAAGGATGCTATGAAGCTCCGCAGAGACGCCCGATAGTCGGCACGCGCATGGCACCGTAGGACAAAAACGCGACGCCGTTGAAACCGCTAGCATCGCCCTGCATTGCATCGAAACGGTCAACAACCAGTCATCCATCGGAGTGTTTTCAATGAAGCTGTATTTTTCGCCGGGCGCTTGCTCGCTCTCGCCTCACATCGCATTGCGTGAGGCCGGCCTCGCCTTCGAGCCGGTGCTCGCGAGCACCAAGAGCCATCAGCTCAAGGACGGCACCGACTACTACGGCATCAATCCGCTCGGCTATGTGCCGATGCTCGAACTCGACGACGGCACCCGCCTGCGCGAAGCCGCGGTGATCGTGCAATACATCGCCGACCTCGCGCCGGTGAAAAACCTCGCGCCCGCGAACGGCACCCTCCTGCGCTACCGGCTGCAGGAATGGCTCAACTTCGTCGCCACCGAAATGCACAAGGGCTTTTCGCCCCTGTTCAACGCGAGCATGCCCGACGAAGCCAAGACCATTTCAAAGACCAAGCTGCAGTCGCGCTTCAAGTGGCTCGATGGCGAACTCGAAGGCAAGGCCTATCTGATGGGCGAGCATTTCAGCGTCGCCGACTGCTACCTGTTCACCGTGACCAACTGGGCCAAGCCCGTCGGCCTGGACCTCACGCCTTATCCGAACGTGCAGGCGTGGCATGCACGCGTGGCTGCGCGGCCGGCGGTGCAGGAGGCCATGCAGGCCGAGGCCGCAGCCCGCTGAACGGCTACAGCAGATCCGGCCGCTCACGCATGCGCTGCGCAGCGCGCCGGATCGTTGCCACCTCGTCGGCATCGAAGCGCTCGAGGTTCTTCGCCATCATCACCGTGCGCGGATTGGCCGTGAGCAGCGGTGCATGCCGCGCCACGAAGTCCCAGTACATCACCGTCACCGGGCAGGCGTCGTCGCCCGTTCGCACCCCGGGCTTGTAGCGGCAGCCGTCGCAGTAGTTGCTCATGCGGCGGATGTACGCGCCGCCGGCGGCATAGGGCTTGGTGACGAAGCGCGCGCCATCCGCAAAGAGCGACATGCCCACGGTGTTGGGCAGCTCGACCCATTCCACCGCATCGACATACACCGACAGATACCAGGCATGCACCTGCGCCGGCGCCATGCCGAAGGTGAGCGCGAAATTGCCGGTCACCATCAGGCGCTGGATGTGATGCGCATAGCCGGTCGCGAGCGTCTGGCCGATCACCTGGCGCATGCAGTTCATCTGCACGTCGCCGGTCCAGTACCAGCCGGGCAGATCGGCATGGTGGCCGAGCGCATTGGCATCGAGCAGCATCGGCATGCGCCACCAGTACACGCCGCGCATGAACTCGCGCCAGCCCAGGATCTGGCGCACGAAGCCTTCCACCGATTCGAGCGGTGCCTGCCCGGCCCGCCACTGCGCGAGCGCAGCGGCAATGACCTCGCGCGGGTCGAGCAGCTTGAGGTTGAGCGACGACGAGATCAGTCCGTGGTACAGAAAAGGCTCATCACTCCACATCGCATCCTGGAAGCGGCCGAAGTCCTGCAGGCGATGCCGCATGAAGTCGTCCAGCGCCACCAGCGCCTGCGCGCGCGTGACAGGCCAGTCGAAGCGCTCGGCACTCCCATAGTGGTCGCCGAAATGCAGTTCGACGTCGGCCAGCACTTCGCGCGTGATCGCGTCGGGCTCGAAGGACGGCGGCCTGGGCAGCATGCCCGGCCCGGCGCGCCCGAAGGCGGCCCGGTTGTCATGGTCGAAATTCCACTGGCCACCCTCGGGCTTCCCATCCGCATCGACCAGGACCCCATGCGCCACGCGCATGCGGCGGTAGAACGCCTCCATCACCAGCCGGCTCTTGCCGCGGGCATGGTCGGCAAACTCGGCGCGCGAGGCCATGAAATGAAGATCGTCGCGCACGTCGAGCCGCACGCCGGCATCGCGGCAGCAGTTGTCGATCGACTGCGAAAGCCGCCACTCGCCCGCCTCCGCCATCACCACTGCATCGGGCCGATGCCGCAACAGCGCATCCTGCAGGGCCTCCTCGATCGAGCCGAAGGGATGCGTTCCGAGCTTCAGGTAGTCGACCGGCCAGCCCCGCGCCGAAAGCTCCTGCGCAAAGTGCCGCATCGCCGCAAGAAAGATCGCGCTGCGCATCTTCGTGCTCGGCACATGCTCCGACTCCGCGCGAGCCTCCACCATCAGCACGCGATCGTGCTCCGGATCGAAGCCCTCGAAAGCCACGCTCGAATGGCTCAGCTGGTCGCCCAGCACCAGCACCAGGCGCCTCATGGCAGCGCCAGCGGCCGCTGCCGCGAAGCCAGGGCGGCGCCGACCCACAGCGTGATCGCCGAAGCCACCAGGCCGCGCGCCAGGCCGCCCGGTCCATCGGCGATCCAGCCGGTGACCGTAGGGCCGACGATCTGCCCGAAGGCGAACACGATCGTGAAGGCGCTGATGCCGGAGGCCCACTGCGCCGCCGGCAAGTTGTGCCGCACCAGCGCCGTGGTCGAAGCCACCACCGACAGGAACACCGCGCCGAACAGCAGCCCCGATGCCAGCGCCACCGGCCATGCGGGGCTGAGCACCGGCAGCAGGGTCGCCACGCCCAGCAGCACATTGAGCACCGCCTGCGGCTGGCCGCCGCGGTAGCGGTCCAGCAGGCCGGCCCACAGCCGCGACGATGCGACGCAGGCCAGCCCCAGCAACGCATAGAACATCGTGATCTCGCCCGGCCTCGCACCCTGCTCCCGCAGCAGCGCGATGACGAAGGTCATGTAGCCGATGTAGCCGGCGCCGAAAAGCGCATAGCCGGCAAGCGCCCAGCCCAGGCCGCGCAGCCGTGGCGGCTGCCCGGCAGCCCGACCGGAGGTGGCCGATGGCGCATGTCCGGCCTGCTCGATCGGCATCGCCCGCACGGCGAGCGCCATCAGCGCGGTGGCAGCCAGGCTCGCCAGCGCGAGCGCCCACCAGGCCCAGGCCCAGCCATGCGCGTGGCCGGCGGCGGCCTGCAGCACGGGCGGCACCAGCAGCGCGGACAGCGTGATGCCGAAGCCGGTGCCGCCGTAGTACAGGCCCAGCAGGAAACCGGCGCGCGCCGGCTGCAGGCTGCCAAGGCGCGCGGCCAGCAGCCCGCCCGCAACGAACACCCAGGCACTGGCCAGGCCCGCCAGCAGCCGCTGCAGCAGGAGCGCCGGCGCGGAGACGAAGAAGCCGCTCGCGGCCATGAACAGGCTTGCCCCCAAAGCACCCGCGACCAGCAGGCGATGCGGACCGAAGCGCCGCATCAGGGCCGGCGTCGACAGCGCGCCCAGCAGGTAGCCGGCGGCGTTGGCCGTGTTCATCGCGCCCGCCAGCGTGTAGCTCCAGCCGAGGTCGGCACGCATCGGCGGCAGCAGCAGGCCGTATGAAAACCGGGTGATGCCGAGCGACACCGCGGCGCCCATCGACAGTGCGAGTGCTAGCTGCAGCACCTGCGCGGGCCTGAGCGTGGCAGCGGTGGTCGTCATGGTGTGCGGCATTCTGCGGCATCCGCCTACCAGCAAATCGACAACCTCACCACAGCGCGGTTGCGCGGCGCGCATTACCTTCGCAGTTGTTCATTCCAATACAAGCAGAAACCGCAACGATGTCTTCTCTCTTCGACTCCCTCCAGGCTGGCGACCTCAAGCTCGCCAACCGCATCGTCATGGCGCCGCTCACCCGCAACCGCTCGCCCAATGCCGTGCCGCGCGACATTGCCGCCACCTACTACGCGCAGCGCGCGTCGGCCGGCCTGCTGATCACCGAGGCGACCGCCATCAGCCACCAGGGCCAGGGCTACTCGGACGTGCCCGGCCTCTACGGCACCGAGCAACTCGACGCCTGGAAGCGGGTGACGGATGCGGTGCATGCAAAGGGCGGCAAGATCGTGGTGCAGCTCTGGCACGTGGGCCGCGTCTCGCACACCGAGCTCCAGCCTGAAGGCGGCGCGCCGGTCGCGCCGTCGGCCATCACCGCCAAGACCAAGACCGTGCTGATCAAGGACGGCGTGCCGACCTTCGTCGAAACCTCGGAGCCGCGCGCACTCGAGGCGGGCGAGCTGCCCGGCATCGTCCAGACCTATGCGGCCGCGGCGCGCAATGCGGTCGAGACCGCCGGCTTCGACGGCGTCGAGGTGCACGGCGCCAACGGCTACCTGCTCGACCAGTTCCTGAAGACCGGCAGCAACAAGCGCACCGACGACTACGGCGGCAGCATCGAGAACCGCGCCCGCCTGCTGCTCGAAGCAACGCGCGCTGTGGCAGATGCGGTCGGCGGCGGCAAGACGGGCATTCGCCTGTCCCCGGTGACGCCGGCCAACGACGCGCACGACGAAGACCCGCAGCCGCTCTTCACCTACGTGATCGAGCAGCTCGCCACCATGGACCTGGCCTATGTGCATGTGATCGAAGGCGCCACCGGCGGCCCGCGCGAGCTGGAGGACCGTCCGTTCGACTACGAAGCGCTCAAGGCCGCCTACCGCAAGGCCGGTGGCCGTGGCGCATGGATGGTGAACAACGGCTACGACAAGCCGCTGGCCGAGGAAGCGCTGAAGGACGGCGACGACCTGGTGGCCTTCGGCCGGCCCTTCATCTCGAACCCCGACCTGGTGCGCCGGCTGCGCGAAGGCGCGCCGCTGAACGCCTGGGACAAGGACACCTTCTACGGCGGCGGGGAAAAGGGCTACACCGACTACCCGGCGCTGGCGTGAGGCCATCTTTCACGAAAGGACCGACGATGAGCCAGAAATTCCAGGTCGCGGGCATGAGCTGCGGCCATTGCGTGAGCAATGTCGAGAACGCGGTTAAGACGGTCGATCCCGAAGCGCAAGTGACGGTCGATCTCGACACCGGCAAGGTTGATGTCCTGAGCGAGCAGCCGCGGCAGGACATCGTCGCGGCGATCGAGAACGCCGGCTACCGGACGCAGTAGCCGGCCGGACGCGCCGTCAGGCGCGCCGCACCATCGCCAGCACCTGGCCCGCATCCAGCGTGCGGGCCTTCTCCTGCATCGCCGGCAGGTAGCGGGTCTGCAGGCCCTGCGCTTCCTGCGTCACGCTCGCATAAGCCTCTTTCAGCATCTGGGTCGACAGCGTGCGGCCGCCCGCGTAGTAGCGCTTGGCCACATGGCCGAGCGCATAGGTGGTCGCGAAGCTCATGCCGGAACTCACCGCCTGGTTGCCCAGTCCGCGCAGCAGCCCGCCGCCGACCTTGCCGAGCAGCCCGCCCAGCAGCTTGCGACCGGCCTGCTCGAGGTACTGCGAGGTCAGGCCGACGCCGACCGTCGCGATGAAGTCCTTCACATGGCCGCTGTCGAGTTCGTAGCCATGGGTCTTGCCGATGCTGTAGACCAGCTTCATCTGCAGCGGAATGATCGCCATCGTCGACAGGGTCTCGGGCAGCAGTTCGAGCGCGCCGTTCAGGATGGCCGCGTTCAGGATCGACTTGTCGAGCTCCGCGTTGTCCACCGTCGAGCTCGCAGCCGCCACGGTGCCGGCCGCGGCGGCAACTGCGGGCGCGAGCGGCACGGCAGCGATGGCGTCCGCCTCTTTGGAGAACTGCTCGGCCGATTTCGCGTCGAGCCCGAGCGAGCTGCGCACATCGGCCAGAAACATGCGCTCGCTCTCGGACTGCGTGCCATCGGCGTCGCAGACGCAGACCGCCATCTCGTAGCCGAGCTGCTTCGCCTCGTGGCTCTCGAGCTGCGCCGTCACGTCGGCGAGCGACACGCGCTTCATCAAGACGTCCTGGTAGAGCGTCGGCATGTGCATGCCATCCGCTTGCGACAGGCCTTCGGCGATGCGCTTGATCTCGGCGCGCTCGCGCTCATGCTTGTCGCCGTCGACGAAGGCGGCCAGAAGGCTCAGCGTCACGACGGCCTTGGTTTCGGATGGGGTCAAAGTGCGGTTCTCCAGTACATGCAAGGCCCTGTTCGTTCGGCCTCGGGCCCAAAGGTTCCGGCCCGCTACCATCCGCCCATGTCATTTCGCCCCCGGGTCCTGATTGTCGAAGACGAGCCGGGCATTGCCGACACCCTCCAGTACGTGCTCAAGACCGACGGGTTCGTGCCCGTGTGGTGCACCACCGCCGAAGAGGCGCTGGCGCAGTTCGCAGTCGATCCGCCCGCGCTCGCCATCCTCGACATCGGCCTGCCGGACATGAACGGTTTCGAGCTTTTCAAGCGGCTGCAGGCGCTCACCCGCGAGACCGGCGGCGCAGATGTGCCGATGCTCTTTCTCACCGCACGCAGCGACGAGATCGACCGCGTGGTCGGCCTCGAACTCGGCGCCGACGACTACATCGCCAAGCCCTTCTCGCCGCGCGAACTGGTGGCGCGGGTGCGCACGATCCTGCGGCGCAGCGGCAGCGGCAATGGCGCCGCGCCGGGGCCCGTCGCGACTGCGGCGGCGGCGTTCGTGCTCGACGCCGAGCGCATGCAGATCCGCTATTACGGCCGGCTGCTGGAACTCTCGCGCTACGAGTACGGCCTGCTGCGCCTGCTGGTGCAGCGGCCCGGCCGCGTGTTCACCCGCGACGAGCTGCTGCAACAGGTCTGGGACGGCACCAGCGACAGCTTCGACCGCACCGTCGATGCGCACGTCAAGACGCTGCGCGCCAAGTTGCGCGCCATCGCACCCGAAGTCGAGGCGATCCGCACCCTGCGCGGCACCGGTTACGCGCTGAGCGAAGCGCTGCCGCAAAACATGTGACGAGAAGAACCCGCATCTTCATCGGCATCCTGCTGATCTACACGGCGGGCATCGCGTTCCTGCTCTACCGCGTGGTGGCCGACATCGATCCGCGCTACCGCGAATCGGCGGAGGAGTCGCTGGTCGAGGTCTCGCAGCTCATGGCCAGCCTGGTCGAGCAGGACGTGATCGCCGGCGCCATCAACACCGCACGGCTGGAGCCGCTGTTTCGCTCCGTGTATGCGCGCCAGTTCTCGGCCCAGATCTACAACCTGCACAAGAGCCGGGTCGAGCTGCGCGTCTACGTCACCGACCGCAGCGGCCGCGTGCTGTTCGATTCGCTGGGCCGCAGCGTCGGTGCCGACCACTCGGCGTGGAGCG
>JANOCL010000025.1:0-7859 GCA_031412135.1 Variovorax sp.
TGAAGATGAAGCACCCCCGACGCGCCTGCGGCGCCTCCCCCTCGAGGGGGCGATACCAGCGGCCCGGCAAAGCCGGTTCCGCGGTATCCCTGGCATTTGCCTGCGCCGGTTTCATGCCGCTGACGGCGCTTCCCGTGCCGAGGGTGCCGGGTGACCCCCGCAGCGAAATAAAGGAGGAGGCCGAAGGCCGGGGGACATTCGCGGAGGGGGTCACCCGGTGGCCTCGGCACGCACCCCTGACGCCAGCATGCCAAACGACAGCGATTCATGCGTCGCGGAAGGCGCATGGCGCCATGGAAAACTGAAATGCCCGCACGACTTCTGCAAGAACTGGAAACGCCCGCGCTGCTGCTCGACGTGGCGCGCATGGATCGCAACATCGAGCGCATGCGCAGCCAGGTGCGCCGCCTGGGGGTGACGTTCCGACCGCACGTCAAGACCAACAAGTGCATGGACGTCACGCGCCGCATCATGGAGACGGCGCAAGGCCCGATCACTGTCTCCACGCTGCGCGAAGCCGACTACTTTGCCGCGCACGGCGTAAACGACATCCTGTACGCCGTGTGCATCGCGCCGAACAAGCTGGACCATGTGATGGCCCTGCAGGACGCGGGAGTCCGCTTGTCGATCATCCTGGACAGCATCGAGACGGCCCGGATTCTGATCGAACGTGCAAGGACTGCACATCGGCACTTCGACGTCCTGATCGAGATCGATTCGGACGGCCACCGCTCCGGCCTGGCACCCGACAGCGACGACCTCATCGCGATCGCGCGCTTGCTCGAGGACGCGGGCGTGCCGGTGAACGGCGTGCTCACCCATGCCGGCGGTTCCTACGATTGCGCGAGCACCGAGGCGATCTGCGCGATGGCCGAGCAGGAACGTGCGGCGGCCGTGCGGGCAGCGGAGCGGCTGCGCGCGGCCGGCATCGCGTGCCCGGTGGTCAGCGTGGGTTCGACACCCACGGCGCTGTTCGCCGAGCAACTGGCGGGCGTGACGGAAGTGCGCGCCGGCGTGTTCGTCTTCTTCGACCTGGTCATGGCCGGCCTGAACGTCTGCCGCGTGGATGACATCGCCCTGTCGGTGCTGGCCACGGTGATCGGGCATCAGCGCGAAAAAGGCTGGACCCTTCTCGATGCCGGCTGGATGGCCCTGTCGCGCGACCGCGGCACGGCCAGGCAGACGGTGGACCAGGGCTACGGCCTCGTCTGCGATCTGGACGGCCAGCCGCTGGACGACTTCATCCTCGTGGGCGTCAATCAAGAGCACGGAATCATGGCGCCACGGTCCGGCAAGAAGGACGGCGTGCCGCATCTGCCGGTAGGCACCCAGGTCCGGGTGCTTCCCAACCACGCATGCCCCACGGCGGCGCAATACGGCCACTACAACGTGCTGGGGCCGGGTCGCGAGATCACGGCAACGTGGCAGCGCTTCAACGGCTGGTGAATCCAAAAAAAAGGGCCACCCGATGCTGGTGATTTCGGAACAGGATGCCCGCGCCCTGGTCAGCGTGGAAGACGCCATTGCGGCGGTCGAAAAAAGCTTCGCCGCCATGGCGCGCGGGGACGCCCGCAATTACCCCGTCGTGCGCGAGATGGTGGGTCACCAGGATGCGGTCTACGGCGTCAAGGCCGGCTGCGACACCGGCGCCCCTCTGCTCGGCCTCAAGGCAGGCGGGTACTGGCCGCACAACGCCGGACGGCAATTGGGCAACCACCAGTCGTCGACATTGCTGTTCGACCCCGACACGGGGCGCGCGTCGGCACTGGTCAGCGCGAACTATCTGACCGGGGTGCGCACCGGCGCTGCCAGCGCCATCGCAACCAAGTACCTGTCGCGCACCGACAGCACCGTGCTCGGTATCGTCGGCGCGGGCGTCCAGTCGCAATACCAGCTGCGCGCCACCCTGGCCGTGCGCGGCATTCGCAGCGTCCATGCCTGGGACCCCAGCGCCGACAACCTCGCGGACCTGGGCCGTATCGTGGAGCAGCTGGGATTGCACTACGTGCAGGAAAGCTCGGTCCAGGCAGTGGCCGCCAGCGCCGACATTCTGGTCACCGTGACGCCCTCGCAAAAGGCGCTGGTGCAAAAGGGCTGGGTGCGCGCGGGCACCCACATCAACGCGATGGGCGCCGACACCAGGGGCAAGCAGGAGCTCGATCCCGCCCTGGTCGCCATTGCCGCCTTGTTCGTGGACGAGGCTGCCCAGGCTGTCGCCATCGGCGAATGCCAGCATGCCTACAGTGCCGGCCTGATCACGGACCAGAGCTTTCGCGGCAGCATCGGCGCAGTGATAGAGGGCCTCTGCGACGGCCGCCGCACAGCACACGAAATCACCCTTTTCGACGGAACGGGCGTTGCATTGCAGGACCTCGCGGTAGCCGCCCTTGCCGTGCGCACGGCCGGACAGCGGGGGCTCGGAAGCATCGTCGAATACTAGGGTCGGCACTAGGATAGGAGGATGTCCCACGACATCACCGACCTGCGTTTCCTGGTCTCGATCACCGAAAGCGGCTCCCTCGCGGAGGCCGCTCGACGGATGGACGTGACGCCGTCTTCGGTGTCGCAGCGGCTGCGTCAAATGGAAAGCCGGCTCGGCCTGCACCTGGTCCACCGCAGCACCCGGCGCTTCAGCCTTACCGACGAGGGCGAGCTCTTCCATGCCGGAGCGGTGAGCCTGCTCGCAGAACTCGACGTGCTGATCGACACCGTGCGCGCACGCTCGGGCGAGGTTGCCGGCACCCTGAATGTGTGCGGCCCGCTCGGGTTCGGCCGGCATCACCTGGCGGCCGCGATTGCCGACTTTCACACCTTGCACCCCGCGCTGAAGGTGTCGCTGACACTCAGCGACGTGGTCTCGGCCGCCGATGCGAATCGATTCGACCTGATCGTGCACATCGGCAACCTGGCGGATTCGAGCATGGTGGCCTATCCGATCGCGCCCAATGCGCGCTTCGTCTGCGCCGCGCCCGGGTACCTGGCGCGACGGCCGGCCCCGCGCACGCCGCAGGACCTTGCCGCGCACGAGTGCATCGTGCTGCGGGAGAACCAGGAAGACGTGAGCCTGTGGCACTTCCACAGGAAGCGAAGCGAAGTCGCAATTCGGGTGCCCGCGCGACTGAGCAGCAACGACGGCGATGTGGTGCGCCAGTGGGCACTCGGCGGCAAGGGCCTGGTCATGCGTTCGGAATGGGATGTTGCCGAGAGCCTGGCCGAGGGCCATCTGGTGCGCGTGCTCCCGGACTGGAGCGCGCCGTCGGCCGATGTCGTGGCTTTGGTGGCGCGGCGGCTCGGCATGCCGGCCCGGGTGAAGCTGTTTCTCTCCTTCCTGCAGGCGCGCTTCAAGCCGCTGCCTCCATGGCGGCAGCGGAAATGACTTGGCCCGCCTTGGCCGGGCCGGCAATTTTCAGGTGGCCTTGCCCCGCCCGGTGCCTGTCGCAAGCACGCCCAGTTTCCGCAGGGTCCGATGGAAGTTGCTACGGTCGACTCCGGCCTCGCGTGCAGCGTCCGCAACGCGCCCGTTGTGCCGCGCCAGAGCTGCTGCCAGCCACGTGCGCTGGAACGCCTCCGTCGCGTCCCTGAGCGTGCCACCGCCGACCGCTGGTCCGCCTCCATCGCCGTCTCCGTCGCTGGGAGCGGGCGTGCTCTGTGGCGCTTGAATCGCAGGAGTTGCGCCCGCGGCATCGAGTGCCAGGTGGCGCGGCTCGATCGCGGTCCACCGCGCGTTGCGACCCTGCTCCCTGAACGCCCGCAGCGACGCCCTGCTGATCACATGCTCGAGCTCCCGCACATTGCCCGGCCAGGTGTGCGCAACGAGGGCGGCCTTGGAGGCCGGGGAAAGTCTGAGATTGCGCGCGCCCAGGCGATGCTGATCTTCCTCGAGAAAACCGCCGGCGAGCGCCACGACGTCGCGCCCGCGCGCACGCAGTGGCGGCACGACCAATGGATAGACGGAGAGCCGGTGGTAGAGGTCCGCCCGGAAGCGGCCCTGCGCAATTGCCGTGGGCAGATCCCGGTTGGTGGCTGCAATGATGCGGACATCGACCTTCAACGTTCGATCGCTTCCAGGCCGCTGCACCTCGCCGCTCTGCAGAACCCGCAGAAGCTTGGCCTGGACCGTCAGAGGCAATTCCCCCACTTCGTCAAGAAACAGCGTCCCGCCATCGGCCAGCTCGAACTTGCCGGTCCTGTCCTGGACTGCGCCGGTGAACGCGCCTCTCTTGTGTCCGAAAAGCTCACTGTCGGCCAGCGTTTCGGGGAGCGCGGCACAGTTGACCTGGACCATCGGTTGCCCGCAGCGTCGCGAGCGCGCATGCAGGCGCTGGGCCACCAGGTCTTTTCCGACACCGGTCTCGCCGAGCAGCAGGACGGTCAGGTCCGACACGGCGACCGTGTCGATCTCGCTGCGCAGCTGTTTCATCGCCGCGCCGTTGCCCAGCAGTTCGCGCGTGGCGCCGCGCCCCGATTGCAGGGCTTGCGCAATGGACTGATCGCGCAACGCCCTCGCTTCCATCTCGCGGATGGTCTGGGCCGCTTCGATGCCAGTCTCGACGAGTGCCACCAAGGCATTCAGCTGGGAGGGCTCTACGGCGTCGAACGCCCGAGGCTCGAGCGCATCCAGCGTCAGCAGACCCCACACCTTGCCGCGCAGGCGAAGCGGCGCACCCATGCAGTCGTGCACCGGCAGGATGGACGGCTGCCCCGCGACAAGGCCGTCATAAGGATCGGGGAGTCCACAGTCGTGCGCGAAGCGCAACCCCCGCTCGGTGTCGAGCAGACGGGCAAAGCGTGGATGCGCCGCCACCGGGAACTGTCTCCCCAAGGTCTCTTCGCTCAAACCGTCGACGGCGATCGGTCTGAGCGTGGTGCCGTCCAGCCGAAGCATCGCCGCTGCATCGCATTTGACGATGCGGCGCGCGGCGGTGAGGAGCGACTGAAAACGCGTGCTCTCGGTCGGGGTGGCCACTTCAACGGTGGTTGGATTGACATCGATCGTGGTCATTAACACAACGTCCTTTCGTTGCGGATTTGACCACGCGTTTTAAAAGGGCCGTGGCGACAAGCACTTGCATGCGTGCTTGCGCTGGCACGAAACGTGAAGGGAAAGCCCATCACTCTTCAGGAACCTCAGCATGAATCCGCAGACCATCGCCCTCGTCAAAGCCACTGTTCCAGCGCTGCAGGCGCACGGGGAGGCCATCACCAGCCACTTCTACCGAATCATGTTCGAGTCCCATCCCGAGGTGAAAGGCTTTTTCAATGAAGCCCATCAGGCGACAGGCACACAAGCCCGCGCTCTCGCGGGCGCGGTTCTCGCCTATGCCGCACACATCGATCGCCTGGAGGAACTGGCGGAGGCGTTGCCGCGCATCGTCCAGAAGCATGCGGCGCTCGGCGTCTTGCCAGAGCACTACCCCGTTGTAGGCGCGTGCCTGCTGCGCGCCATCAAGGACGTGTTGGGTGCCGCGGCAACGGACGAAGTCCTTGCGGCGTGGGGCGAAGCCTATGCGTCCCTGGCCGACCTGCTCATCAAAGCCGAAGAAGAGGTCTACCGCGCGAACGAACGGCAAGCGGGTGGCTGGCGTGGCGAGCGCGCGTTCCGCGTGGCGCGGCGCGAGGACGAAAGCGAACTCATCACATCGTTCTATCTGGAGCCCGCGGACAACGGTCCATTGCTGGCCTTCCTGCCTGGGCAATACCTCACGCTCGTGCTGAACATCGACGGCGAACCGCTGCGGCGCAACTACTCTCTGTCCGACGCGCCAGGAAAGCCCTGGTACCGGATCAGCGTCAAGCGCGAACAGGGCGGGCGCGCTTCGAACTGGCTGCACGAAACGGCGCAGGTCGGGACTGTTCTTCAAGCTCAGCCACCGGGCGGAGACTTCGTGCTGGAACCTTGTGGCGAAGGCGCCCGCCCGCTCGTGCTGGTGACGGGGGGCGTCGGCATCACACCGGCCATGAGCATGCTGGAGGCTGTCGCACACACCGGGCGCGCGGTGCATTTCATTCATGCGGCCCGACACAGCGGGGTGCATGCGTTTCGTTCGCGCGTCGATGCCCTGGCAGCGCAGCACGACAACGTGAAGCCGCTCTATATCTACGATGCGCCGCGCGGTGCCGATCGGCCGCACGCGACCGGGTTGGTCACCCGCGAACTGCTGGCCCAGGAACTGCCGGCGGACCGCGACGTCGACCTCTACTTTCTCGGACCGAAGCCCTTCATGCGCGCGATGTACGCCAACGGCCTGGCGCTGGGCGTGCCGAAGAATCAGTTGCGTTACGAGTTCTTTGGACCGCTCGAGGCGCTGGAAGCCGCATGATGTTCCGATTTGAGGATCTCGCATGCCGTCAGTAAAAAGCAGTCGCACGCACTTTCCACGCTTCGTTGCGACGGGGCGTGGCGATCGCGCTGATGTGGTCCAACTTCGAGAAATTCGTCGCGCCTCTCAGCCACCATTACCCCCAGGCACGGGTGCTCTTCTGCCCAGGTGTCATCTGTGAACCTGACCCCCGAAGACCTCGAACGCATCGCAGCGCTCACGCTCGCGCACTACGACCGCGAAGCGGAAGACTTCTGGACCGCCACGCGCGAGCACGACGTGAGCCAGAACATCGCAGCGCTGCTGGCGGCCATCGAGGCGCCGCCGCCGTTCGCGATCCTCGATTTCGGCTGCGGACCCGGACGCGACCTGCAGACATTCACACGGCTCGGTCATCTTGCGACCGGCCTGGAGGGCGCTGCGCGAATGGCAGCGCTGGCGCGTGCCCACAGTGGCTGCGAAGTGCTGCAACAGAATTTCCTCGCGCTGGACTTGCCGGCCGGCCGCTTCGACGGCGTGTTCGCGAATGCGGCCCTGTTCCACGTACCCACGCAGGAGCTGCCGCGCGTGTTGCAGGCGCTGCATGCGACGCTGAAACCTGGCGGCGTGCTGTTCAGCTCCAACCCGCGCGGCGACGGCCAGGAAGGCTGGAGCGGCGAGCGGTACAGCGCCTTTCACGATTTCGCGGCGTGGCGCCGCTACGTGTCGGCCGCCGGGTTTGTCGAACTGTCCCACTACTACCGTCCTGCCGGCCTGCCGATCGAGCAGCAGCCGTGGCTGGCCAGCATGTGGCGCAAGCCCAAGCCGCCAAATTCCTAGCCCAGGACGTCGTTCACCTGCTCGTTGAATTCGGCCTGGTTGAGCGCCGCGCCGATCTCTCGCGGCAGTGCATCGCGCACCGAGAACACCCCCAGAATCTTCGTCCCCGCCAGCAATGGCAGATGACGAAAGCCGCGCTCGAGCATCAGCACGACGGCGTCGGACACCGGCGTTTCCGGTGGCACGCAGATCGGGTTGGGCGTCATGACCTCGCGCGCCGTCGTGCGCTCGGGGTCGAGGCCCCGCGCGAGCACGCGCGTCATCAGATCGCGCTCGGTCAGGATGCCGAGCAGGGTGTCAGGCAGTTCCATGATGAGCACGCTGCCGCAATTGGCGCGCGTCATCACGCATGCGGCATCGCGCACGGTAGCCTGCGGGCCGATGCTGATCGCGTGCTTGCGCGTGATGGACTGAAAAACGGTGCGTTCGGACATGGTTCGCCCTCCAGCGGAAAACGCGATGTTGAGACTTGCCCTCGCTCAACGCAAGGCGTCGTTGAGCCGTTGCAGCGCTTGCGCACCCGGGCAAAGCTCGGCCCGCCCGAGCGTGTTGAGCGGCCGGTCGGTGGTGTTGAGCGCGGTGTGCAGATCGGTGGCCATCGGGTCGACGTAGAGCAGGCCGGTCACCACCTCGCCCATTTCCTGGTGCCGCTGCATGTGGGCCATGGCTGCGTAGCGGTCGCCGGGGTCGTAGTCGGGATGCAGGCTGCGCAGCCGCAGC
>JANOCL010000026.1:0-2699 GCA_031412135.1 Variovorax sp.
GGAGGGCATGACGATGATGGTCGTCACGCACGAGATGGGCTTTGCCCGCAAGGTGGCCAGCCGCGTGATCTTCATCGACGTCGGCGGCCGCATCCTGGAGGACTGCTCGAAGGACGAGTTCTTCAACCATCCGGAGAACCGGCAACCGCGCACCAAGGATTTCTTGAACAAGATCCTCCAGCTCTGACGCTGACCTTCGTCCCAATCCAAGAGCCCCGCGATGCGGGGCTTTCTTCTTGCTCCCTCTCCCTCCGGGAGAGGGTTGGGGTGAGGGCGGCTGCGGTTGTTTTCACACCGCTGTCGTCACGAGCTGATGCAGGCCGAGCCACCGACACTGCCGGCGCCCACCAGCATTTCGCAGGGTCCGACGAAACCATCCTGGGTTTCGTATTGACGTAGCTCGTCTTCGATGGCCTTCCAAGTCTGTGCGCGTTCCACCTCGCTCAAACCGACCATCATTTGATGCAGCGCGCCAAACGACTCGCGCTGGAAGCGAACGCACTCAGCCGCGCTCGGCAGGATGATCGGCGATGGCACTTTGCGCACTTCGATATGGCGCAACCCCGCCTTCGAGAGTGCGGCTTCAAGCACGCCTTCGGCGCCCAGTGAAAAAGGTCCTGGCTGGCCAGGCAATGGTGGCGGCAGTTTCGCGCGCTGGCGGATGATCCGCACGGGAATCGAGAAGAACCCGTTGCGATCCGGCGTGGAGTACACGATCGCCGCGACCCTTCCGCCGGGTCGGAGCGCACGGCACATGCCAGCCAGTGCGCGCTGCTGGTCGGGAAAGTAGATCAGCCCGACACGGCTGATTGCTGCGTCGAAGGAGGATGCCGGCAAGGTGTCCAGCGCCTCGCCGTCCAGCTCCATGGTCTCCAGGTTGGTCAGGTTCGCTGCCCTTGCGTCAGATGCCGCGCGTTCGAGCAGGGCGGGCGCTATGTCGGTTGCCAAGACGTGGCCGGTCGGCCCGACCCGCTGCGCCGCGGCGAGCGACTGCTCACCGGCGCCCGCGGCAACGTCGAGAACCCGGGAGCCGGGATGGAGGCGTGCCAGGTCGAACATGATTTCCGTCGCCGAACCGAGCCAGCTGCCGACGAATGGCCCCCAGCGATGCCACGCCTCGGCCGCGGCCTGCCACTGTGCGCGTGTCGTTGTCTTGAAAGCGGCCGCATCGAAGGCGGCCTGTGCAACTGTGCTCATGATGCAGCTCCTGAGTTGATGAGGGCTCGAGCATCTCAGCGCCGAGCGGCGCGATCCAGTCCAGAATTTGGACTGGCCGGAATGGTGCGCCCCGGCTAAATTGACGCCATGATCGATCATGGCCAGTTCTGCACCGTCGCGCGGGGCGCAGAGGTTCTTTGCGAGCGCTGGACACCGCTTGTTGTTCGTGAATTGCTTTGCGGCAGCGTTCGCTTTAATGACATCCGTCGAGGTGTTCCTCGCATGTCGGGATCCCTGTTGGCGCAGCGGCTGCGAAAGCTGGAGGAGGTCGGCGTCGTCAAGCGTGTGCAGGGGACCGGCAGCTCGGCCGAATACCACCTTACCGGCGCTGGCGAGGAGCTGAGGCCAATCGTGATGGCGCTGGGCCATTGGGGCGCGCGGTGGATTGGCAGCCGCTTGAAGCGGGGGCAGCTGGATGCTTGCTTCCTGATGTGGGACGTTCGCCGCTTCATCCGGCTCGACGAGTGCCCTGCAAAGCGATGCCTGGTGATTCACTTTCTCTTCACCGATGCACGCGAAGGCGAGCGGCGGTGGTGGTTGGTCGTAAATCAGGGCGCGGCCGACCTGTGCCGCGACGATCCTGGCGAAGAAGTCACGTTAGTCGTTGAATCGACGGTGCTGGCGCTGACCGAAGTCTGGACTGGCGACTGCGACGCCGAAGACATGATCCGCCAGCGCAAGGTGCGGGTCATTGGGGCGGCACGCGATGCGAAGGAACTATGGCGGTGGCTCGGTCGCAGCGCCTTTGCCGGCACGCGCGAGATCAGCCGTAGGGCTGCACTCGCCTAGAGTGCGCCCGGGCGACAGCGCATGCAGCGAGCTTGGCGACACCCCACCATGTGATGCTCCATAGAACGACGAGCGCCCACCATCCGAGAGGCGACGGTCCAGCCCACCCGCCCGATTTCCCGGCGGCGAAGACGGGAAGGCCGATCGACTGCAGCAGCAGCAAAGGCAGGTAGACGGAGCCGGCAAAAAGCGGCGCCAGTTGGACTGGCGCAAACAGCACGCCGGCCCCATGCACAAGCACGAGGCCGGCGAAGATGTACCGGCTGAGCATGTGAGCGTGAGTCGGCCAGGCGACCCGCGCTGCGAAGTCCTACTTCCCCCGCGCAGCAATCGCCTTCTCAGCCTTCGCCACCAGATCGGCGCCCACCGTGCTCTTCCACTTGTCGTACACCGGCCGCGTCGCCTTCACGAACGCATCCCGCTCGGCCGGCGTCAGCGAAGTCACGGTCACGCCCATGCCGGCGATGTCCTTCAGCACCGGCTTGTCCGCTTCGACCAAGCCCTTGCGTGCGATGGCGATCTCCTGCTTGCCGGCATCGAGCGCCGCCTGCCGCACGATGGCCTGGTCGGCCGGCGTCCACGACGCCCAGATTTCCTTGTTGACGACGAACACCAGCGGGTCGGCCACGTAGCCCCAGGTGGTCACGAACTTCTGGCCGACGTTGTGCATCTTCAGCACGGTGAACAGGAAC
>JANOCL010000027.1:0-10805 GCA_031412135.1 Variovorax sp.
ATCAGCCGCATCATCGAGAGCCGTCCCGAGGAGCTGCGGCTGTTCCTCGAAGAGGCCGCCGGTGTCTCGAAGTACAAGGAGCGCCGCCGCGAGACCGAGAACCGGCTGAAGGACACGCGCGAAAACCTGACCCGGGTCGAAGACATCCTGCGCGAACTCAACAGCAATCTCGAGAAGCTGGAGAAGCAGGCGGAGGTTGCCGCACGCTACAACACGCTCTCCGGCGATGCCACCCGCAAGCAGCATCAACTCTGGTTTTTGAAGCGCACCGAGAGCGAAGCCGACCAGACCAAGGTAAAGGCCGATGCCGAAAAGGCGCTCAACGACCTCGAATCGCGCACCGCCGACCTGCGCCGCATCGAGGCCGAGCTCGAAACCGTGCGCCAGGCGCACTACGCCGCCGGCGATCAGGTCAACCAGGCGCAGGGCAAGCTGTACGAAGCCAGCGCCGAGGTCGGACGGCTCGAAGGTGAAATACGCTTCGTGGTCGAGGGCCGGCAGCGGGTGGAGCAGCGGCTGGTCCAATTGCGTGAACAGATGGCGCAGTGGAGCACGCGGCGCGAAGAAGCCGAGACCGAGGTCGAAACGCTGGCCGGGCAGGGCGCCAACGCCGAGGAGCAGGCCGAGTTGCTGGCAGCGCAGCTCGAAGAACACGATGCCCGCATGCCTGGTCTCGAAGAAGCGCAGCAGCGCGCGCAGGCCGAAGCCAATGCGCAGCGCTCCGGCGTCGCGCAGGTGCAGCAGCAGATCCAGGTACTGGCCGCCGACCAGCGCAACATCGAGGAGCAAAGCCGCCAGCTCACGCAGCGCTCCGAGCGCCTGCGCAGCGACCAGAGTGCGCTCGCTGCGCCCGACGAAGCCCGGCTTGTCGACATGCAGGAGCAACTGGCGGCCGCGCAGGACGCTGCCAGCGAAGCCGATGCCCGGCTGCACGAGTTGCAGGAAGCCGTGCCGCGGCTGGATGACGATCGCCGCGTCCGCCAGCAGGCTGTCAACACCGAAGGCGCCCGCCATGCCGAGTTCTCGGCACGGCTCGAAGCGCTGAAGGCGCTGCAGGAAAAGGTCAAGACCGACGGCAAGCTCGCACCCTGGCTTGCGAAGCACGGCCTCGACGGCCTGCAGGGCTTGTGGAGCCGCATCCACATTGAACAGGGCTGGGAAAGCGCGCTCGAAGCCGCGCTGCGTGAGCGCCTGGGGGCGCTCGAAGTCAGCCGCCTCGACATGGTCCGCGCCTTCGGCGGCGATGCACCGCCAGCCAAGCTGGCGTTCTACAGTCCGCCGGCCGCGGGCGCGCCGCATGGCGAAAGTGCGCTGCCGCGCCTTTCCGACCTGCTGCGCCTCGGCGATGCCGGCCAGCAGGCCTTGCTGGCCGACTGGTTGCACGGCTGCCTGACGGCGCCGTCGCTCGAAGAAGCGCTGGCGCAGCGCGACAAGCTCAGGCCCGGCGAAGCGATCTATGTCAAGAGCGGCCATGCGGTCAGTGCGCACAGCGTCAGCTTCTATGCGCAGGATTCCGAGCAGGCGGGCCTTCTGGCGCGCCAGCAGGAGATGGAAAACCTCGAGCGCCAGCTGCGCGCACAAACGCTGATAAGCGACGAGGCACGCACCGCTCTCTCGCGCGCCGAGGCGGCCTACGGCGATGCTGCGCAGCGGCTGGTCGGCGCACGGCGCGAAGCGGCCGAAACGCAGTCGCGCGCACACGGGCTGCAGGTCGAGACGCTGCGGCTGTCGCAATTGGCCGAGCAGACGCGGGCACGCGGCGAGCAGCTTTCGGCCGACCTCGGCGAAGTCGAGGCCCAGCTCGACGAGCTGCAGGAAAAGCGCGTTGCCGCGGAGGCGCGCTTCGAAGAGCTCGACATGCAGCTCGCCGACAGCCAGGAGCGCCACGCCCAGCTCGACGAGCGCGTGATCGAAGCCGCCCGTGCGCTCACCGCCAGCCGCGAGCAGCATCGCAGCCTCGAACGCCAGGCGCAGGAGGCGACCTTTGCCCAGCGAACGCTCGAAGCGCGTCGCGCTGAGTTGAACCGCGCGATCGAGACCGCGACCCAGCAGACCGTGTCCCTCGCGGACGAAGAAGAACGCGCCCGCTCCGAACTCGGCCGGCTGTCGGATGCCGCTGCGCAGGCCGGGCTGCAAGATGCCCTGGCGCTCAAGCTCGAACGCGAAACTGCGCTCGGCGCCTCGCGCAGCCAGTACGACGACCTCACGCTCAAGCTGCGTGCAAGCGACGAGCGCCGGCTGCAGCTCGAACGCGAACTCGACCCGCTGCGCCAGCGCATCACCGAGTTCCAGTTGAAGGAACAGGCGGCCCGGCTGGGCTTCGAGCAGTACCACCAACTGCTGGCGGATGCCGAGGCCGACCTCGAAGCGATCGCCCTGTCGGTCGAAGCCGACAAGGTGCGGCTCACCGGTCTGCAAAGCGAAATCGACCGGCTCAACCGCGAGGTGGCTTCGCTCGGCGCGGTCAACCTGGCGGCGCTCGACGAGCTCGCGGTGGCGAGTGAGCGCAAGACCTTCCTCGACGCCCAGTCGGCCGACCTGAACGAGGCGATCGGCACGCTGGAAGACGCGATCCGCACGATCGATGGCGAAACGCGCGAGCTGCTCGGCGGCACCTTCAAAATCGTCAACGAACACTTCAGCCGCATGTTCCCCGAGCTGTTCGGGGGCGGCAATGCCAGGCTCATGATGACCGGGGACGAAATTCTCGATTCGGGCGTGCAGGTGATGGCCCAGCCGCCCGGCAAGAAGAACCAGACCATCCATCTGCTCTCGGGCGGCGAGAAGGCGCTGACCGCGATTGCGCTGGTGTTCGCGATCTTCCAGCTCAATCCCGCGCCCTTCTGCCTGCTGGACGAAGTCGACGCGCCGCTGGACGACGCCAACACCGAGCGCTACGCCAAGCTGGTGATCGCGATGAGCCGCGAGACGCAGTTCCTCTTCATCAGCCACAACAAGATCGCGATGGAAATGGCCGAGCAGCTGATCGGCGTGACCATGCAGGAGCAGGGCGTCTCGCGCATCGTCGCGGTCGACATGGAATCCGCGGTCTCGATGGTCGAAGCAGCCTAGACACGGATTCCGATGAGCAATCTCACCGTCGCACTTGCCATCCTCGGCGGCCTCGTACTGGCAGGCATCGTCGCCTACAACGCCTGGACTTCTCATCGCAACGCCCCGCGTCAGCCCGACGCGCCAGAAGGCGGCAAGCCTTCCGAGAATTCGGTGGCGCAAGCGAACGCAGACGGCGCAGGGGGCGGCGATGAACCGGTGCTGCACGTCGACCCGCATCCGACACCGGGCAACGAGAGGCACGAACCGTTGTTCGATCCCGATCTGCCCGCGCCCAGCGCCTTGCCGCAGCCATCCAGCGAACGCCGGGGCGGGCTCGACCCCTTGATCGATGTGATCGCGCCGATCTCGCTCGACGGGCTGGCCTCCGGCGATGCCGCGATCGCCGCCATGCCCGCCACCCGCCGCGCCGGCAGCAAGCCGGTCGCGGTCGAAGGCTTGAACGAATACACGGGCGAATGGGAATCCGCGGCGCCGGGCCAGCGCTATGGCGCCTTCCAGGTCGGCGTGCAACTTGCCAATCGCACGGGCGCACTGAACGAGATCGAATATTCCGAGTTCGTCGTCAAGGCACAGGCGTTCGCCGATGCGGTCAACGGCGCACCGGAGTTTCCGGAGATGCTGGACGAGGTGGCGCGAGCGCGCGAACTCGACCAGTTCGCGAGCTCGCACGATGCGCAGCTGAGCTTCGTGCTGCGCGCGCTGCACGCCGCCTGGAGTCCCGGCTATGTGCAGCAGAACGCCGCGCGGCTTGGCTTCGTGGCGGGCATCATTCCGGGGCGGATGGTGCTGCCGGCCGGCGAGGTCGGGCTGCCGCCCGTGATGGGCCTCTCGTTCGACACCCAGGCGGCGCTCGCCGACGACCCGGCGCAGTCGGCCATACGCGAACTCGCGCTGAGCCTCGACGTGCCGCAGGTCGACCGCGCCGAGCGCCCCTTTCAACGCATGCGCGAGGCCGCTGCGACCCTGGCTCGCGAGATGGACGGTGTCGTCACCGACGGCGACGGGCAGTTGTTGCGCGAAGAGACGATGGACGTGATCGGCGCCGATCTCGAGCAGCTCTACGACACGCTCGACTCTCGCGATCTTTCAGCCGGCTCGCCGCTGGCGCGCAGGCTCTTCAGCTGAAAGCGCGATGAGCCAGCGGAACGATGCGATACAAGAAGTCGCGCGGCTCAGCGAGCAGTTGCGTCATCACGCGCATCTGTACCACGTGCTCGATGCACCCGAGCTGCCCGATGCCCAGTACGACCGGCTGTTCCAGCGGCTGCAGGCGCTCGAAACCGAATATCCCGACCTGCAAACGCCCGATTCGCCGACCCAGCGCGTGGGTGGCAAGCCGCTCGAAGGGTTCGCCAAGGTCAGGCACAAGGTGCCGATGCTGTCGATCCGCACCGAGACCGACATCACGCCAAGCGGTGCGAGTGCGTTCGATGCACGGGTTCGAAAGGAACTCGGTCTTGTGGAAGACGGGCCACAGGTCGAGTACGTCTGCGAGCTGAAGTTCGACGGCCTCGCCGTCAACCTGCGCTACGAGAACGGCGTGCTGGTACAGGCGGCGACCCGCGGCGACGGCGAGATCGGCGAAGACGTGACGCAGAGCATTCGCACCGTGCAGCAGATCCCGCTGCGGTTGCGCGGAGACGTTTCGCGCCTGCCGCCGGTGGTCGAGGTGCGCGGCGAGGTCTACATGCGGCGAGACCATTTCGAGGCGCTCAACGAGCGGCAGCGCGAGAAGATCGCAGCCGGCCAGAAGAACGAAAAGGTCTTCGTGAACCCCCGCAATGCGGCGGCGGGTGCGGTGCGCCAGCTCGACCCCGCCATCGCCGCCAGCCGGCCGCTGAGCTTCTTCGCCTACGGCTTGGGCGAGGTCACGCCGCCCGAGCAGGGCGGGCCCGATTGCGCCACCCAGTTCGATTGGCTGCAGCAGTTCGACGCCTGGGGCTTTCCGGTCGCCAGGCAAACGCAGCGGGCCCGCGGTGCGATCGAGCTGATCGCATTCCACGAGGCGACCGGCCGTCAGCGCGATGCCTTGCCCTACGACATCGACGGCGTGGTCTACAAGGTCGACAGCCTCGATCTGCAGCGGCGGCTCGGCTTTGTCTCGCGCGAGCCGCGATGGGCCGTGGCGCACAAGTATCCGGCGCAGGAGCAGTTGACCGAAGTGCTCGCCATCGAGGTCCAGGTCGGGCGCACCGGCAAGCTCACGCCGGTGGCCAAGCTGGCACCGGTGTTCGTCGGCGGCGTCACCGTCACCAATGCCACGCTGCACAACGAAGACGAAGCGAGGCGCAAGGACGTGCGGGTGGGCGACACGGTGATCGTGCGGCGCGCCGGCGACGTGATCCCGGAAGTCGTCGGCGTGCTTCCCGAGAGCGCGGCGCGGCCGGCGGCGCAGCGCGGCCCTGTGTTCACCATGCCGCGCCAATGCCCGGTGTGCGGCTCCGACGCCATGCGCCAGGAGGACGAGGTCGACACCCGCTGCACCGGCGGTCTCTTCTGCGCCGCACAGCGCAAGGAGGCCATCCTGCATTTCGCGGCACGGCGCGCGCTTGACGTCGAAGGGCTTGGCGACAAGCTGGTCGAGCAGCTGGTCGACGCCGGCCTGATTCGAACGCTGCCCGACCTGTACAGGCTCGGCCTCGGCACGCTGGCCGGTCTGGCCCGCATGGCGGACAAGTCGGCGAAGAATCTTCTCGATGCGCTGGAAGCCTCGAAGAAGACGACGCTGCCGCGGTTCCTGTTCGGACTCGGCATCCGGCATGTGGGCGAGAGCACGGCCAAGGACCTTGCCAAGCACTTTGGCAAGCTCGATGCGGTCATGGATGCAACCGAAGCCCAATTGCTCGAAGTCGACGACGTAGGGCCGGTGGTCGCTCAGAGTCTGCACACCTTTTTTGAACAACCGCACAACCGTGAGGTGGTCGAACAGCTCCGCGCATGCGGGGTGGTCTGGGAAGAAGGCGAGCCTGCCGCTCGCGCGCCGAGACCCCTCGCGGGCAAGACCTTCGTCATCACCGGCACTCTTCCTACGCTCAGCCGTGACGAGGCAAAGGACAAGCTGGAAGCGGCTGGCGCGAAGGTCGCCGGATCGGTAAGCAAGAAAACCGATTACGTCGTGGCGGGTACTGGAGGCGGCAGCAAGCTCGACAAGGCGCGCGATCTCGCGGTGGCGGTGATCGACGAGGCGCAGATGCTGGAGATGCTCGCGACCCCCGGCTGACCGGCGCTGCTTTACCCTGCGTTACGCCCGCTTCACACTATGGCGGTCAACTGGGCCTACAACCGGACGTTGAACCAATGGCCGCCAAGGAGACCATCATGAACAACAGAATTCGCCGTATCGGAACCTGCGTCGCCCTCGGGGGAGTTGCCCTGCTCGCGGGCTGCGTCGGGGTGCCCACTGGCCCGTCATACGGCAGCGTTTATTCAGAGCCCTACTACTATTCAGATCCGAGCCCGGTGATCGTTTCACCCCCGGTGTACATCGACGGTGGTTACGGGTACGGCTCGGGGCCGCGCTATTACGGACGACCCGGCTATTACGGCCCGCGAGGCGGCTACGACGGTCGACGGGGAGGCTACGACGGCCCGCGCGGCGGCTATGACGGCGGACATGGCGGCTACGACGGCCCGCGCGGCGGCTATGGCGCGCGGCCAGGACATCCTCCGCGCGCGGACGTGGACCCACGGTCTGGTCGGGGAGTGAATCCCGGCGGCGGTCCTCGACCCGGCGCTGGCATCAGGCTGCCGACGCGCCCGACGCCTCTTGAGGGATCGATCATGCGGCCGCCGCCCGGTCAAACCGCCCGCGACCAGCCGGCATTGGCCGACAGGCCCTGATCGCAGCTTTGCAGCGAGCCATCGCGATAATCCCGCATGGCCATTCGTGAAATCCTCAAGATGGGCGACCCCCGCCTGTTGCGCATCGCGCAGCCGGTTGCCGCCTTCGATACCGACGAGCTGCACCTGCTGGTGCGCGACATGTTCGAGACCATGCATTCGGTGAACGGCGCCGGGCTTGCTGCGCCGCAGATCGGGGTCGATCAGCAGCTCGTGATCTTCGGCACCGACACCGTCAACCCCCGGTACCCGGATTCGCCGCCCGTGCCGCGCACGGTGCTGCTCAATCCGGTGATCGTTCCCACCAGCGACGTAGAAGAAGAAGGTTGGGAGGGCTGCCTCTCGGTGCCGGGCTTGCGCGGCGTGGTGCCGCGCTTCGCCGGCATTCGCTATACCGGCTTCGACCCTTACGGCGACCCGATCGACCGCACCGTCAGCGGATTTCATGCCCGCGTGGTTCAGCACGAGGTGGACCACCTGCTCGGCAAGCTGTATCCGATGCGGGTGCGCGATTTCTCCCGCTTCGGCTTCACCGAGGTTCTGTTTCCGGGCCTCGACGCAGCCGAAGACGATTGAGTCCGAAGCGCCTCAGTTGTACCGGCCGCTGTTGCCGCCCAGGCTGAAGCGACCCGCGCCCAGAAAGGCGACCGCAAGTGCGCCGAACAGGAACATGCCCTGCAGTTCCAGCGCCCAGCCGCCGTTCTTGCCGAGCATGCCAAGTTCCTTCATGTGCACCAGCCAGATCGCCACGAGCATGTTGACGACGACAATCCACGCCGCAGGCCGTGTGAACAGGCCGATGATCAGCAGCGCCGGCGCAACGATCTCGCCGATGTAGACCAGGTAGGCGAGTGCACCCGGCAGGCCGTGCGAAGCGAGCATTCCTGAAATGGAAGCCACGCCGCCCAGTTTGGCGATGCCGTGCAGCAGGATCAGGATGCCCAGCGCCAGGCGGAGGATGAGTTTGCCGGTGTCGTCGGATCGAATCATGTGAGAAGCCCTCTTTGGTGAAAAAACACGGGCGATTGTGGTCGATACAGAAGCCTTTGCGACGGAATTTGCCTTGCACCGTTGCGCCTTTGCCAGACTTCCGGGCCGGCCCGTAAACTGCCCGCTGATGCCAAACTGAGGACCTTCACATGAACAGACAGATCCGTCCGGCCCTCGCTGCCGCCGCCGTATCGCTCGCCTTCGTCGCCGCACCGGCATTGGCCGGCAAGACACTCGATGCCGTCAAGCAGCGCGGCTCCGTCAAGTGCGGCGTGACCAACGGTGTGGCCGGTTTCTCGGCACCCGACACGCAAGGGAACTGGTCGGGCCTGGATGTCGACACCTGCCGCGCCATTGCCGCCGCGGTGCTCGGCGATCCGAAGAAGGTGGACTTCGTGCCGCTCAATTCGCAACAGCGCTTCTCTGCGCTGCAGGCCGGCGAGGTCGACATCCTGGCGCGCAACACCACCTGGAATCTCACGCGGGACGCATCGCTCGGCTTCAACTTCACCACCATCAACTACTACGACGGCCAGGGCTTTCTGGTGCCGAAGAAGATCAAGGTGACGAGCGCCAGGCAGCTCAAGAACGCCACCATCTGCACCCAGTCCGGCACCACCAACGAGAAGAACGTGGCCGATTGGTCGAAGGCGCAGGGCGTGCCCGTCAAGACGGTGGTGTTCGAGAGCTTCGAAGCATCGTTCAAGGCATTTTTTGCCGGGCGCTGCCAGGCTTTCACCACCGACGCCTCGGCGCTTGCGGGCCTGCGCAACAAGGAGGCGGCCAACCCGGACGACTACCTGATCCTGCCGGAGCTGATTTCGAAGGAGCCGCTCGCGCCGGCCGTGCGCCGTGGCGACGACGAGTGGTTCGCCATCGTCAAGTGGGTGCCGAATGCGCTGATCGAGGCCGAAGAGGTGGGCATCACCCAGGCCAACGTCGACGAACTCAAGGCCGGCAGCAAGGACCCCGCGCAGCAGCGCCTGGTCGGCAGCGGCGAAGACCTGGGCAAGCTGCTCGGGCTCGACAAGGACTGGTCGTACCGCGCGATCAAGGCCGTCGGGAACTACGGCGAGATCTTCGAACGCAACGTCGGGCCGAAATCGGTGCTCAAGCTGCCACGCGGTGCCAACAACCTGTGGAGCAAGGGCGGCCTGATCTACGCACCGCCGGTGCGATGACGGGGCCGGGCCGCGGCAGGGGCCGCGGTGTCTGGCTCGGTTGGGCCTTGCAGGCGCTGCTGGTGGCGGCGCTGGTCGGCGCTGCAGCCTGGACCGTCGCGCATGCGCTCGATGTGCTGCGGGCCCGCGGCGTTCGCTCCGGCTTCGACTTTCTCTGGCAGCCCGCCGGGTTCGGCATCGGCGAGGGCTGGCTCGACTTCGACTCGGCCCAGCCTTTCTGGCGCGCATTTCTCGCCGGTCTGATCAACACCATCCGGGCGGCGGTGCCGGCTGCCGTGCTCGCCGTGGTGCTCGGCACGCTGATCGGCATCGGCCGGCTCGCGCCGCATGTGCTGGTGCGTGCGGTCTGCACCGGCTACGTGGAGACGGTGCGCAACATACCGCTGCTGGTGCAGCTCTTGATGCTGTACTTCGCGCTCACCCAGCTGCTTCCTGATTCGACCGAGGCGATGCAACTGGTGCCCGGTGTCTGGCTCAGCAAGGACGGTCTCTCGATGCCCTGGCCGCTGCGGGAAGAGGGCGCATTCTGGCCTTCGGGTTTCGAATTCCCCGAGCGCGGAAGCTTCAACGTGAGCGGCGGTGCCGCGCTCAGCCCGGAGTACCTGGCCGTGGTGCTGGCGCTCGCGCTGTATACCGCCGCCTTCACTGCCGAGATCGTGCGCGCCGGCATCGAGTCGGTGTCGCAGGGCCAGAAGCTGGCGGCGCAGGCGCTGGGTCTGTTGCCGCTGCAGCAGTTGCGCATCGTCGTCATGCCGCAGGCGCTGCGGGTGATCGTTCCCTCGCTCACCAATCAGCTGCTGAGCCTGACCAAGAACTCGTCGCTCGCGGTTGCAGTCGGTTATCCGGAGCTGGTGTCGATCGCTAATACCTCGCTCAATTCCACGGGCCGGGCGTTCGAGTGCATTGCGATCATCATGGCCGTGTACCTGGTGTTGTCGCTGCTGATCTCCGGCGTGATGAACCGCTACAACGCGCGCGTCGCGCTCCGGGGTTGGCAGTGAGCGTTGCGGCCCGGCCTGCAATTGCGTGGCGCAAGGAACTGTGGGGATCGCCGCTGCGGGCGCTTTCGACCCTGGCGCTGCTGCTGATGATCGCGTGGGCAGGACTGCATGCCTTCGACTGGGCTGTGCTGCATGCTGTGTTCCGGCCCGACGCCGAAGCCTGCCGTGCGGTGCGGCATGGCGCCTGCTGGGGCGTGATCGCCGAGAAGTGGCGCCCGATCATGTTCGGCCGCTATCCGTACGAAGACCAGTGGCGGCCAGCCATCGCGGTCGTCGTGCTGTCGGTTGCGACGATGCTGAGCGCCTGGCCGCGCAGTTGGCGCTGGTGGCTGCTGCCGATGTGGCTGGCGGTGCTCCCGCTGTTCGTGCTGCTGATGCGCGGCGGCGTGCTCGGGCTCGCCTATGTGCCGACCAGCCGCTGGGGCGGACTGCCGCTCACCATCGGCCTGGCGGTGGTCGGCCTGGCGCTCGCGTTTCCGCTGGCCCTGCTGCTCGCCCTCGGTCGCCGGTCGCGCTGGCCGGTTGTGCGCACGCTCAGCGCCACCTACATCGAGCTGGTGCGCGGCGTGCCGCTGATCTCGGTGCTCTTCATGGCCTCGTTCCTGCTGCCGCTGTTGTGGCCCGCAGGCTGGCAGCCGGACGTGCTGCTGCGCGTGCTCGCCGGGCTGTCGCTGTTCGTCGCGGCCTATCTTGCCGAAATCATCCGGGGCGGCCTGCA
>JANOCL010000028.1:0-13588 GCA_031412135.1 Variovorax sp.
GCGCCCTCGCCTTCGAGCACCAGCACGACCGAGCCCTGCTTGACCTTGCTCCCCACATCCACCTTGATTTCCTTCACCGTGCCGGCCTGGCTCGACGGGATCTCCATCGAAGCCTTGTCCGATTCCACGGTGATCAGCGACTGCTCTGCCTCGACCGCGTCGCCCACTTTCACCAGCACCTCGATCACCGCGACTTCATCGAAATCGCCGATGTCCGGCACCGTCACTTCCACTGTTGCCATGTCGTGTCTCCCGCCTTCCGGCGCCGTTGGTTGTCTTATGCGTAGAGCGGGTTGATCTTTTCAGCGTTGATCGCGTACTTCTTGATTGCCTCTGCCACCTTGGCCGGTGCAACTGCGCCTTCTTCCGACAGCGCCTTGAGCGCAGCCACGACGATGAAATGGCGATTCACCTCGAAGTGCTCGCGCAGCTTGTTGCGGAAGTCGCTGCGGCCGAAACCGTCGGTGCCGAGCACCTTGTAGGTACGGCCCTTTGGAATGAACGGGCGGATCTGCTCGGCGTAGGCCTTCATGTAGTCGGTCGATGCGACGACGGGGCCGCTGCTTGCCGCAAGCTGCTGCGAGACGAAGGGCACGCGCGCGTCATCGGTCGGGTGCAGCAAGTTCCAGCGGTCGGTTTCCTGGCCGTCGCGGGTCAGTTCGTTGAAACTCGGGCAGCTCCAGACGCCGGCGCTGACGCCCCAGTCTTTTTCGAGCAGTTCCTGCGCGGCAAAGCTCTCGCGCAGGATGGTGCCGCTGCCAAGCAGTTGCACCGAAGGCGCGTCCTTGCCCTTGGCCGCCTTGAGCGCCGGCGCCTGCTTGCACAGGTACATGCCCTTGATGATCTGCTCTTCCGTACCGGGCTGAAGGCCGGGCATCGGATAGTTCTCGTTCAGCAGCGTCAGGTAGTAATAGACGTTGTCCTGCTTCTCCACCATGCGCTTCAGGCCGTGATGCAGGATCACGCCGACTTCGTGCGCGAAGGTCGGGTCATAGCTCACGCAGTTCGGAATGGTGTTGGCGAGGATATGGCTGTGGCCGTCTTCATGCTGCAGGCCTTCGCCGTTCAGCGTGGTGCGGCCCGAGGTGCCGCCCAGCAGGAAGCCGCGCGCCTGCATGTCGCCGGCAGCCCAGGCGAGGTCGCCCACGCGCTGGAAGCCGAACATCGAGTAGTACACATAGAACGGCACCATGATCCGGTTGTTGGTGCTGTACGAAGTGGCAGCGGCGATCCAGCTCGACATGCCGCCCGCTTCGTTGATGCCTTCCTGCAGGATCTGGCCACTCTTGTCTTCCTTGTAGTACATCACCTGGTCCTTGTCGACCGGGGTGTACTGCTGGCCCGCAGGGTTGTAGATGCCGATCTGGCGGAACAAGCCCTCCATGCCGAAGGTGCGCGCTTCGTCGACCAGGATCGGCACCACGCGCGGGCCGAGCGCCTTGTCGCGCAACAGCTGCGTGAGGAAGCGAACA
Organism: Variovorax sp.; assembly: GCA_031412135.1. Lineage (GTDB taxonomy): Bacteria > Pseudomonadota > Gammaproteobacteria > Burkholderiales > Burkholderiaceae_C > Variovorax. The sequence goes on from JANOCL010000028.1 coordinate 1,473, forward strand.
TAGGCTTGCGTGGTCGATATCTCGCGGCCTTCCGCGGTCGGCTCCATCACCGCCTTGAAGGTCTCCAGCGCCGGCACGGTGAAGTTCTCATCGGCCTTGGTGCGGCGATGCGGCAGATAGCCGCCGAGCGCCTTGCGCCGCTCGTGCAGGTATTTCATCTCGGGCGTGTCGTCCGCCGGCTTGTAGAACGGCAGGTCGGCGATCTGGCTGTCCGGAATCGGAATGTTGAAGCGGTCGCGGAAGGCCTTGATGTCCTCGTCGCCCAGCTTCTTGGTCTGGTGCACGTTGTTCTTGCCCTCGCCGACCTTGCCCATGCCGAAGCCCTTGACGGTCTTGATCAGAAGCACCGTCGGCTGGCCGGCGTGCTTGACCGCCGCATCGAAGGCCGCATACACCTTTTGCGAATCATGGCCGCCGCGGCGCAGGTTCCAGATGTCGTCGTCGCTCATCTTGGCAACCATCTCGAGCGTGCGCGGATCGCGCCCGAAGAAATGCTTGCGCACGTAGGCGCCATCGTTGGCCTTGAACGACTGGTAGTCGCCGTCGTTGGTCTCCAGCATGATCTTGCGCAGCGCGCCGTCCTTGTCGCGTGCCAGCAGCGGGTCCCAGTTGCTGCCCCAGATCAGCTTGATCACGTTCCAGCCCGAGCCGCGGAACTCCCCCTCGAGCTCCTGGATGATCTTGCCGTTGCCGCGCACCGGCCCGTCGAGGCGCTGCAAGTTGCAGTTGATGACGAAGATCAGGTTGTCGAGCTTCTCGCGCGCGGCCAGTCCGATGGCGCCCATCGACTCCACTTCGTCCATCTCGCCGTCGCCGCAAAACACCCAGACCTTGCGGTTCTCTGTGTTGGCGATGCCGCGGGCATGCAGGTACTTAAGAAAGCGCGCCTGGTAGATCGCCATCAAGGGCCCGAGGCCCATGGAGACGGTGGGGAACTGCCAGAACTCGGGCATCAGCTTCGGATGCGGATAGCTCGACAGGCCCTTGCCGTCCACCTCCTGGCGAAAATTGAGCAGCTGCTCCTCGGTCAGGCGGCCTTCGAGGTAGGCGCGCGCATAGATGCCGGGCGATACGTGGCCCTGGATATATAGGCAGTCGCCGCCGTGGTTCTCGCTCTCCGCATGCCAGAAGTGATTGAAGCCGGCCCCGAACATGTTGGCCAGGGAAGCGAAAGAACCGATATGCCCGCCGAGGTCGCCGCCCTCGGGCGGATGGTGGCGGTTGGCCTTCACCACCATCGCCATCGCGTTCCAGCGCATGTACGCCCGCAACCGATCCTCGATTTCCAGATTGCCCGGGCAGCGCTCTTCCTGGTCCGTCTCGATCGTGTTCACGTAGGCCGTGTTGGCCGAAAACGGCTTGTCGATGCTGTTCTGGCGCGCGTGTTCGAGCAGTTGTTCGAGCAGGAAGTGCGCCCGCTCGGGGCCCTCGCTCTCGATCACCGCGGACAGTGCGTCCATCCACTCGCGGGTTTCCTGTGCGTCCGGGTCGTTCGCTGCCGAGCCGAACAGGTTCTCGGGATTTGCCGACATGCTTGTCTCCTTTTGAGGGGTTTGTGGCTGTAATTTAGTGCCGTATCCGGCAGCGCGCGGGAGTTTCGCACAGAAAGTCTGATATTTCAAATAGTGCGTATCAATTTCTTAATATGAAATTAACCATCGAAGCCGATTGGATGAATCCCCGCTTCGAAGCCCCGTCACTTCAGGGCATCGCCGGCGTTGCGGGGGCCTTCCCCTAAACTCGACCGATGCCTTTTTCCTCTCCCATCGGGGTTGCGCGCAGCGCGGTCAATGCGTCTCCGCTTTCGTGGTGGCGGCGCTGGTGGCGCCGGCAGACGCCGGTGCTGCAGGATGCGGTGGCAATGCTGGCGCCGCTGGCGGCAGTTCTTCTGTTCCTCGCGGCGATCGTTTCGTCTTTCTGGTACCTGCGCGCCGAGGAACTGGAGCGTGAGCAGGAATCGGTGCGGCGCGATGTGGAGTACGCGCAGCAGCGCGTGCGCCTGCGGCTTCTGGAGCGGCAGGAGCAGCTGATGCGCCTGGCCCGGGATGCGTCCAATCGCGAGATCGATGCAACCGAATTCGGCAGCCGGGCGGAGTCGATGGTGAGCCAGTTCCCCGAACTGCAGGCCATCAGCTGGATCGACGACCGGCGGCGCTTCAAGGCCGGTTATGCCGGGCCGAGCGTCCATCCGGCGCAGCAGCATGCGATCGGCGACATCCTTCGTCCGGGCGACATCGAAAGCAACTACGCACTGGCACGCGAACTGCGCCAGCCGGTCTTCTCACAACCGCAGGCCGGCGGCGAGCCGGCATCGATGCTTCAGTTGCACATTCCTTTTTACGATCAGGGCCTGTTCGCCGGCATGGTACTTGGCGAGTTTTCGATCGACGGGTTGCTGCGCTACGGCATGCCATCCGAAGTTTTGGCGCGCTATGCGGTGTCGTTGCTGGACGCCAAGGGCGGGCTGATCGCCGGCAACACCGTTGCCGCCCCGCGTGAGGCGGTGACCCGGTTTCTCCCCTGGTCCGAGCGGACCAACGAATACGAAGTGCCGGTTTCACCCGTAGGCAATGGCCTGGTGCTGCGGGCGCAGGCCTACCGCACCTCGCAGGGCGTGGTCGGCAATGGCTTGTTCTGGCTGGTCTGCGCGCTCAGCGTGCTGACCAGCTGGATGTTGATCGGCACCTGGCGCCACACGCGGCGCCGACTGCAGGCCCAGCAGGCACTGGTGGCGGAAACCAACTTCCGGCGCGCGATGGAAAACTCGATGCTCACCGGCATGCGCGTACTCGATCTGCAGGGCCGGATCACCTACGTGAACGCCGCTTTCTGCGCCATGACCGGCTGGGACGAAGACGAGCTGGTGGGGCAGACGCCGCCCTTCCCGTACTGGCTCGAATCGGACCGCGAGATCATGAACGAGCGCCTCGAAGCAGAGCTGCACGGCCGCGCACTGCCCGGCGGTTTTCAGGTGCGCGTCAAGCGCAAGAACGCCAGCGTGTTCGACGCGCGGCTCTACGTGTCGCCGCTGATCGATGCACGCGGGCACCAGACCGGCTGGATGACGTCGATGACCGACATCACCGAACCGACCCGCATCCGCGAGCAGCTCTCGGCATCGTACGAACGCTTCACCACGGTGCTCGAGGCGCTGGACGCATCGGTGTCGGTCGCGCCATTGGGAAGCGAAGAGCTTCTGTTCGCGAACAAGCTCTACCGGCTCTGGTTCGGTTCCGACACCGTGGGCCACCTCGGCATGGTGGCGCAGGCTGGCGTGCCGGCCGCGCACGCACACGAAGAAGGGCTCGACGATGTGGACCCCTTCGCCGGGCTTCCGATCGACCAGCTCACCACTGCGCAGCCGGCCAACAACGAGATCTTCGTGCCCGAGCTCGGCAAATGGCTCGAGGTGCGCTCGCGCTACCTGACCTGGGTCGACGGCCGCTTGGCGCAACTGGTGATCGCCACCGACATCACGCCGCGGCGCGATGCAGAGGACCTGTCGGCCGCGCAAGCCGATCGCGCGCAAGCTGCCAGCCGGCTGATCACCATGGGCGAGATGGCGTCCAGCGTGGCGCACGAGCTCAACCAGCCGCTGACCGCCATCACCAACTATTGCAACGGGATGATGTCGCGCATCCGCGGCCAGCAGATCGACTCCGACGCCCTGCTCGCGGCGCTCGACAAGACGTCGAAGCAGGCCCAGCGCGCCGGCCAGATCATCCAGCGCATCCGCTCCTTCGTGAAGCGCAGCGAACCGAACCGCACGCCGGCCGAAGTCGCGACCATGGTGAGCGAAGCGGTCGAGCTCGCCGGCATCGAGCTGCGGCGGCGCAACGTGCGGCTCAACCACTACGTTGCGGCGCGCCTGCCGGTGGTCCAGGTCGATCCCATCCTGATCGAACAGGTGATGGTCAACCTGCTGAAGAACGCAGCCGAATCGATCGACCTTGCCAACCGGCCGCTGGCGCGACGCAGCGTTGAACTCCGCGTGCTGCCGAAGGTCATCGACGGCCAGAATGCGGTGGAGTTTTCGGTGCAGGACACCGGCATGGGCCTGGCGCCGGAAGTGATGGACCGGCTCTACGAAGCCTTCTTCTCGACCAAGCCCGAAGGCATGGGCATCGGGCTCAATCTCTGCCGCACCATCGTCGAGTCGCACCGCGGCCGCATGCAGGCGGAGAACATCTACAATGGCTCGGACGTGGTCGGATGCCGTTTTTCCTTCTGGATTCCGGTGTTGGACGCTATCGATTCCGTAGCAAGCAACGAGGCGAAAGTACCCGCATGAGTTTGATCCCCAAGAAGGGCACGGTCTATGTCGTCGATGACGACGAGGCTGTTCGCGATTCGTTGCAATGGCTGCTCGAAGGCAAGGACTACCGCGTTCGCTGCTTCGATTCGGCAGAGTCTTTTCTGTCCCGCTACGACCCGCGCGAAGTCGCCTGCCTGATCGTCGACATCCGCATGGGTGGCATGTCCGGCATCGAACTGCAGGACCGGCTGATCGAGCGCCGCTCACCGCTGCCGATCGTCGTGATCACCGGTCACGGCGACGTGCCGATGGCAGTCGACAGCATGAAGAAGGGCGCCATGGATTTCATCCAGAAGCCCTTCAACGATGAAGCGCTGGTCACGCTGGTCGAGCGCATGCTCGAACACGCGCGCGACGCCTTCGCGCAGCACCAGCAGTCGGCCAGCCGCGATGCGCTGCTGTCCAAGCTCACCGGGCGCGAGGCGCAGGTACTCGAACGCATCGTCGCGGGTCGGCTCAACAAGCAGATCGCCGACGACCTCGGCATCAGCATCAAGACGGTGGAGGCGCACCGCGCCAACATCATGGAAAAGCTCAACGCGAACACGGTGGCCGACCTGCTGAAGATCGCGCTGGGACAAACCGCGCCCGCCAAGGTGGCCTGACCGCTATCGCGTCCATGGCGACGGCCACCCTCGACGCCTGCGCAAGCGGGCGTTTCTACTTGGAAAATCGAAACCGATGACTGCCCAACTGATCGACGGGAACGCCCTCTCCCGAACGCTGCGCACAGAAGTGGCGGCGCGTGCCGCCGCGCTCAAGTTGCGCGGCGTCGTGGCGGGACTGGCGGTGGTGCTGGTCGGCGAGAACCCGGCCAGCCAGGTCTATGTTCGTAACAAGGTCAAGGCTTGCGAGGACAACGGCCTGCATTCGGTGCTGGAGAAGCATCCCGCAAATCTGAGCGAAGCCGCGTTGCTCGCGCGTGTCGAAGCCCTCAACGGCGATCCTTCCATCCACGGCATCCTGGTGCAGTTGCCGCTGCCCGCGCACATCGACGCGCAGAAAGTCATCGAGGCCATCGCACCGCACAAGGACGTCGACGGCTTCCATGTCGCGAGCGCCGTCGCGCTCATGACCGGCCTCCCCGGCTTCTGGCCTTGCACACCCTACGGCTGCATGAAGATGCTCGAATCGATCGGCTGCGAATTGCGCGGCAAGCATGCAGTCGTCATCGGCCGCAGCAACATCGTTGGCAAGCCGATGGCGCTGATGCTGCTCGCCAGGCACGCCACAGTGACGATCTGCCATAGCGCAACGTCGGATCTCGGGGCTTTCACCCGGCAGGCCGATGTGGTGATCGCCGCGGTGGGCAAGCGCAATGTGCTGACGGCCGATATGGTCAAGCCCGGCGCCGTCGTCATCGATGTCGGCATGAACCGCAACGACGAAGGCAAGTTGTGCGGCGATGTCGACTTCGAAGGCGTGCGCCAAGTGGCGGGCTGGATCTCGCCGGTGCCCGGCGGTGTGGGCCCGATGACGATCACCATGCTGCTGGTCAATACCCTCGAAGCCGCAGAACGCGCTGCGCCGGAATGCAAAGTCGCTTGAACTCGTGCCGTTCGTCCGCCATCTGAACCAATGACCATGACCAATCCGCTTCTCGACTTCACAGATCTTCCGCTGTTCGACCGGATCAGGCCGGAGCATGTCGCGCCTGCCGTCGACGTGCTGCTCGCCGATGCCGAGGCGGCGCTGCAGACCGTCACTGCACCTGAATTTCCAGCCGATTGGGCTGCCATTTCAGGCGCGCTCGATGTGGCGGCGGAACGCTTCAGCCGCGCCTGGGGTGCCGTCGGCCATCTGAACGCGGTGGCAGACACGCCGGAACTGCGCGCCGCATACAACGAGGCGATGCCTCGCGTTACCGAGTTCTGGACCCGGCTCGGCTCGGACGAACGGCTGTACGCCAAATACAAGGCCATCGATCCGGTGACGCTGAACCCGGCACAGCGCCAGGCGCACCGCAACGCACTGCGCGACTTCGTGCTCGGCGGCGCCGAACTGCTGGGCGCAGCCAAGGCGCGCTATGCCGAAATCCAGGAGCGCCAGGCCGAACTGAGCCAGAAGTTCAGCGAGAACGCGCTCGACGCCACCGATGCCTTCGCCTTCCATGCGCAGCTGGATCAGCTCGACGGCGTGCCCGAGGACGTCGTCAGCGCCGCCCGCGCCGCCGCGCAGGCGGAAGGCAAGGACGGCTACAAGCTCACGCTGAAGATGCCCTCCTATCTGCCGGTGATGCAGTTCGGCAAGAACAGCGCCTTGCGCGAGACCCTGTACCGCGCCTACGCCACGCGCGCCAGCGAGTTCGGCAACCCGAGCTTCGACAACACCCCCCTCATCGGCGAGATCCTTGCACTGCGCGAGGAAGAAGCCAAGCTCCTGGGCTACCCCAACTTCGGTGAACTTTCGATCGTGCCGAAGATGGCCGATTCCGCCGGACAAGTCATCAAGTTCCTGCGAGAACTGGGTTCCAAGGCCAAGCCTTATGGCCAGCGCGACCTTGCCGACCTGCGCTCGTTTGCTTCGCAGCAGTTGGGCATCGACGATCCGCAGCCCTGGGACTGGAGCTACATCGGTGAAAAGCTCAAGGAGGCGCGCTACGCCTTCAGCGAGCAGGAGGTCAAGCAGTACTTCACCGCGCCGAAGGTGATGGCGGGCCTGTTCAAGATCGTCGAGACCCTGTTCGAAGTCTCTATCCGCCGCGACACCGCACCGGTGTGGCATTCGGGCGTCGAGTTCTACCGCATCGAGCGCGGGGGGCAGAAGGTCGGCCAGTTTTATCTCGACCCCTCGGCACGCGCCGCCAAGCGGGGCGGTGCATGGATGGACGACGTGCGCGCCCGCTGGCTGCGGCCCGACACCGGTGCCGTGCAAACGCCTGTTGCGCACCTGGTCTGCAACTTTGCCGAGGGCGTAGACGGCAAGCCGCCGCTCTTGACGCACGACGACGTGACGACCCTGTTCCACGAGTTCGGCCATGGGTTGCATCACATGCTCACCCAGGTTGATGAGCGCGATGTCTCGGGCATCAGCGGCGTCGAGTGGGACGCGGTCGAACTGCCAAGCCAGTTCATGGAGAACTTCTGCTGGGAGTGGGATGTGCTCAAGCACATGACGTCGCATGTCGACACCGGCGAGCCGCTGCCGCGCGCGCTGTTCGACAAGATGACCGCCGCCAAGAATTTCCAGAGTGGCCTGCAGACGCTGCGTCAGATCGAGTTTTCGCTGTTCGACATGCTGCTGCACACCGAACACGACGCCGCCGCCGCGCAGCCGGGCGACGTGATGGCCTTGCTCGGCAAGGTGCGCGAAGAGGTCGCGGTGATGCCGTCTCCGCCATTCAACCGCACGCCCAATACCTTCAGCCACATCTTTTCCGGCGGCTATGCGGCCGGCTACTACAGCTACAAATGGGCGGAAGTGCTGAGTGCCGATGCCTACGCTGCGTTCGAAGAGGCCGCCGGCGCCAACGGAGAGCCGAGCATCGAAACCGGTCGCAAGTACCGCCGGGCGATTCTCGAGGCGGGCGGCAGCCGCACCGCGATGGAGTCGTTCAAGGAGTTCCGCGGCCGCGAACCGCAGCTCGACGCGCTGCTGCGCCATCAGGGAATGAGCGGTCCGCAGCCTGCGTGATATGGCGCAGCGCGTGCATCGCCTGAGATACTCCGCACCATCGAATCACGGAGGTCATCGATGAAGCTCAACGCGCACCTTTTCTCAAGCCTTGCCCTCCTGCTTGCCGCCGGCACCGCTCTTGCGCAGCCGGTGTACCGGAACGTCGACAAGAACGGCAAGGTGACCTTCTCCGACCAGCCGCCTGCGGCCAACGCACAGCCGGCCGCGCCGCGGGCGGCTGCAACGGCTGGTGCGGGCGCAGGCTTGCCGTACGAAGTGCGGCAGGTCGCGCAGCGCTATCCGGTCACGCTCTACACCAGCGACGAGTGCGGGCCATGCGGTGCGGGGCGCTCGCTGCTGGTGACACGCGGCATTCCGTTCGACGAGCGTACGGTCAAGAGCACCGAAGACGTGGATGCGCTGCAGCGCCTGAGCGGCCAGAACTCCCTGCCCCTGCTTTCAATCGGCACGCAACAGCTCAAGGGCTTTTCGGATGCCGAATGGTCCCAGTACCTCGATGCCGCGGGTTATCCCAAGAGCGCCCAACTGCCCGCGAGCTACCGCAATCCGCCTGCGCAGCCGCTGGTGGCGCAGCAGGCCGCGCCGACGGCGCAACCGCAGCCCCGTGCGCCTGCTGCAAACGCACCCGCGGCACCTGCCCCTGCTGCCGCAACCGGGCCTACACCGAGCAACCCGGCCGGGATCAAGTTCTGATCTTCCGCGGCGTCAGTCGAAGCGCAGCGTCTCAATGCCGGTGGACGTTGCCAGCAGGCACACGTTCGCCCGTTGATGGGCGAACACGCCGACGGTGACCACGCCCGGCCATTGATTCACCTCGGTCTCGAAGGCGAGCGGGTCGGTGATCCGCAGACCGGTGACGTCGACGATATGCTGGCCGTTGTCGGTAACCAGCGCCACGCCGTCCTTCTCGCGCACCTGCGCCATGCCGCCGAGCCTCGCGAACTGCCGCATGACGCGCTGCGCCGCCATCGGGATCACTTCGACCGGCAGCGGGAAGGCGCCCAGGGTGTTCACTCGCTTCGATGCATCCGCGATGCAGACGAATCGCCTGGATTGCGCCGCCACGATCTTTTCGCGCGTCAGAGCGGCACCACCGCCCTTGATCATGTAGCCGCGACGGTCGATTTCGTCGGCACCGTCGATATAGACCGCGAGTTCCTCGACTTCGTTGCTGTCGAACACCGGAATGCCGAGCGCGCGCAGACGCTCGGTCGATGCCAGCGAGCTGGACACGGCACCCCGGATGTCGCTCTTGATGGTCGCCAGCGCCTCGATGAACTTGTTCACCGTCGAGCCGGTGCCGACGCCGATGATCTCGCCCTTCACCACGTAATCGAGTGCGGCACGGCCGACCTGCGTCTTCAATTCGTCCGGAGTCGGCGTCAAAGCGGGAGCGGGCGAAGTCATCGGGGAGAATCCTGGGCTGTTGAAGTCCGGAATTATCGATGCCCTTGCTGCTGCCATCCTCTCTGTACGGCCTTGCCCGACCTTTCCTCTTCGGATTCGATCCCGAGCACGCGCACGAGCTCACGCTCGACGCGCTGGCGCGCACGCAGCACACGCCGCTCGCCTGCGCCTACGCGGCACCCCGGATCGATGACCCGTTGACTCTCGCAGGCCTGCATTTTCCGAACCGCGTCGGGCTGGCCGCAGGCCTGGACAAGAACGCGCGTTGTATCGATGCCTTCGGCGCCATGGGCTTCGGCTTTGTCGAAGTCGGCACGGTCACGCCGAAAGCCCAGCCCGGCAATCCGAAACCGCGCATGTTCCGGCTGCCGCAACGCGACGCGCTGATAAACCGGCTGGGCTTCAACAACAAAGGCCTCGAGGCCTTCGTGGCGAATGTGCAGCGTGCGCGCTTCCGTCGGAGCGTGTCGAAAGCGCCGATGCTGCTGGGTCTCAACATCGGCAAGAACGCCGCCACGCCGATCGAGCGCGCGGTCGACGACTACCTCGTCTGCCTGGACGGCGTATACCCGCATGCGGACTACGTCACGATCAACATCTCGAGTCCCAACACGGCCAACCTGCGTTCGCTCCAGAGCGACGAGGCGCTCGACACGCTGCTAGGTGCCGTGGCCGACAAGCGCGAGGCGCTGGCCGCCCGGCATGCCAAGCGGGTGCCGCTTTTCGTGAAGATCGCGCCCGATCTGGACGAGGCCCAAGTCCGGGTGATCGCGGCCACTCTGCGACGCCACGGGATGGACGGCGTGATTGCAACCAACACGACACTGGCACGCGATGCCGTGGCGGGCCAGCTGCACGCGGACGAATCGGGGGGACTCTCGGGCGCGCCGGTCAGGGAAGCAAGCGATCGCGTGATCGGCCAGTTGCGATCGGCACTGGGTGACGGCTATCCGATCATCGGTGTCGGCGGCATCATGAGCCCAGCCGATGCCGTTGCCAAGATCGCCGCCGGTGCAGACCTGGTGCAGATATACACCGGGCTGATCTACCGCGGCCCGGCGCTCGTGCGCCAGGCAGCCTCGGCGCTGCGCGGTCGGGCTTAGCGGCGGCCCAGCAGCAATCCGACCAGAACACCCACCGCCAACGCTGCACCGGCAATCTGCCATGGCTCGTCGTGGGCATACGCATTGGCCGTGCTGGCCGCCTCGCGCGCCTTCTGGGCGGCGACCTTGCTCTTCTCGGCCGCCAGCTCGCGCGCGATGGCGAGCTTGCTGTCGATGCGCTGGCGCAATGCCTTGATGTTCGGCAGCGCGTCGAGATCCTTGCTGGCGAGAACGCCGCGAACGTCGGTAGCGATGTCTTCTGCCACAGCGTTCGCTGCTGCGTCGAGGTTGGTGGATGCAGTCATAGAAATCTTCCGTGCGTCATTGCGCCGGCACCGCGCCGGCGACTTCACACCTGCGACGGCGTGCCGGTCCATGGTACATGGCCTGCGACGGCTCAAGAGAGCAAAGCCGCAACATGGCTGCCTATCGCCAGGCTGCTGGTCAGGCCCGGCGACTCGATGCCGAACAGATTGACGAGCCCCTGCACGCCGTGCTCGGCCGAGCCATCGATGCGAAAGTCGCAGGCCGCTTCGCCGGCCGCCGAAATCTTCGGTCGAATGCCGGCGTAGCCAGGCACCAGCGCAGCGTCTGGCAACGCCGGCCAGTATTTTCGGACTTCAGCGTAGAAAGCATCGCCGCGCCGCGCGTCGACCACCAGATCATGGGGCGAGGCGACCCATTCGACGTCCGGACCGAACTTGGCCTGTCCGCCCATGTCGAGCGTCAGATGCACGCCCAGCCCTGCAGCCTCCGGCACGGGATAGATCAGCCGGCTGAATGGTGCACGGCCGGCCAAGGTGAAATAGCTGCCCTTGGCCCAATACGCCGGCGGCACGGAAGCCGCAGGCAGACCCTCGAACCGCCGTGCGAGGGCCGGCGCGGCCAGCCCTGCAGCGTTCACCACGCTCTTGCAGCGCAGCATGGTGCCGTCTTCGGCGACGAGGACGACGGCGTCGTTGGCGCACTCCGCGCGAATGACTGCCGACTTCAGGGCGAGAACGCCGCCGGCTTGCTCCACGTCGCCTTGCAGGCTCAGCATCAGCGCGTGGCTGTCGACGATGCCGGTGCTCGGCGAATGCAATGCGGCGAGGCATTCGAGCTGCGGCTCCAGTGCTCGCGCCTCCGATCGGGTGAGCAGAACCAGGTCCGAGACGCCGTTGACCCTGGCTTTCGATGCGATCGCCTCGAGTTGTCCGACTTGAGCAGGCGCTGTCGCCACGATCAGCTTGCCGCACCGCCGGTGCGGCAAGCCACGCTCGGCGGCATAGTCGTACAGCAGGCGCTTGCCTTCCACGCAGAGGCGCGCCTTGAGCGAACCCTCGGCATAGTAGATGCCTGCGTGAATCACCTCGCTGTTGCGCGAACTTGTTCCGGTGCCGATGGCGCCTTCTGCCTCCAGCACGATGACCTCGCGTCCGCGCATCGCGAGCGCTCTTGCGACGGCCAGCCCCACGACGCCGGCGCCGATCACGGCGCAATCGATCTCATCCATGCGGCGAGCTTAGCGCGCAAGACGAAAGAACTTGAAACACGGAATTGGTGGGCGGTGGAGGTTTCGAACCTCCGACCCCAGCAGTGTGAATGCTGTGCTCTACCCCTGAGCTAACCGCCCCTGGCGTGATGCATCGATTCGATGCAAAAGCCGGTTGAAA
>JANOCL010000029.1:0-22634 GCA_031412135.1 Variovorax sp.
GGCATTCTGCTCATCGGCATCGGCATCGGCTCCGCGGGCCTCTACGAACACCTAAAAGCCCTCTGACCTGAAGCGTAATCCGCCTTGGTCGGGACCACGCCTCGTTGTTGCTATTTTGGATAGCTCGCGAACACTCTTTCGCCACCTTTGCGATCTATCAACAGTACTTGATAAGGGTCTCGGCGGTCGCCATATTCCATACCCGGCGAGCCCACCGGCATACCAGGAACCGCCAAGCCAACTGCCTGCGGCTTCATCGCAAGCAGCTTTTTGATTTCTGTCGCCGGCACATGCCCCTCCAGCACGTAGTTCTCCAACGTGGCGGTATGGCAACTTCCAAAGCGCTCGGGCATCCCAAGACGTTTGCGAACGCTCGCGGTGTCCCCGGTTACCGTTACCGTGACGCCGAAACCAGCAGCCTTCAAATGATCCACCCAGGCGTTGCAGCAACCGCAGTCTGGATCCTTGTAGACATGAACCTGCGCGGAGGCATGCGTCAGTTGCATTGGAAGGAGAGGTAGTGCCGCGACTGCGGCCATCAAAGAGCGTCGTATTCGCAGAGGCTGAAGAGATGGCGCATGCAGTGTGCATTCGGCAGGCGGTGCGCACGACCACCATGAGGATGGTTCGATCGCCGATGGCGAGTCGATGCAGCATGCCACCGTCGACGGCTGATCACCTGAAACGCCACATCTCATCTTGCGTTCGAGAGTGTGAGCCGTTTTCATATTGAAGACCTGACTGATTGTTCTGCGCGGCACCACGCCTGCGCGGTCGACCCAGCAGGCTGCCGCGAGGTCGATCAGGAGTCCCGTGAATCCGTTCAATGGTATTTATCCTGCGCAGAAGCAGGGTGGAGGTTGTGGTGGAGACGTTGCCCGCAGCCGCACAGCCAGCGTTGGTTGCCGCCGAGTCGGCTTCATCGAGGGTTACCTTTGCCCAAGCCTTCGATGCGGCATTGCAGCGGGGCCGCGCGCACCCGCCCCGCTACTTGCCGTCGTTGCCCCCTGACGTGTCCTTCAGGATGCCGGCCGCGAACCAGCTCGCCGGCGCGGCCGCAGTGCCGGTCGTCGCATTGGCGGGGGCGACGGTACGCACCAGCAGCACCGGCCGATTGTCAACTAGGTCGCCGCAGTCCGTCTGCGGCGTGGCGCCGCTCGCATTGGTAATGGTGCTGTCAAGCTTGAAGTTGCCGTTCGGGTCGAGGTCCACGAACTCGGAGTTGTAGGGCACGGTCTGAAGCGTGCCCGCCACCGCGCCCGCAGCGGGCGGGTTGCGGCAGAACAGCGAAATCACCATCCGCCTTGGCCCCCCGCGCGTGCCGATGTTGTCAGTGCCCCCCAGAAGGAGGCCCTTTACTGTTGCGCGAATGCGCCCGTCATGCCCGATCTCAGCCTTCAGAGCGGTGATCGGCCAAGATGCGCCGCCGGGCGGCACGCCCGCCACAATGTTCGACATTGCCGGTATGCCGGGCGGCCCGGCACGCAGCGGCTGTGCGCCGATGCCCCCTTCGAACTTGAACATCGCGTCGGCCGCCGCGGGCGCGGCAGTGAGCGTGAGCGTGCAGGCCAGGGCGGTGCCGATGGCAGCAAGTGTTGCGTTGGCAGTCATGGTTCATCCTTTCTTGTCGTGTTGTCGATGCTGATTAAAGAACGACCGAACGCTACCGGTGCCCCTCCGCCACCACAACTCAGCATGGGGCCAATGACGGGCAAGAAGGCTATCGAAGTTGCACCGTCAGCGACCATCTTCGCGGCCGCGACCGCAGCGGATGTCACCGCCTTTCAAGGAATCGGTATTGAAGCGTTGCCCGTCGCAGGACAACCGCCGAAACCCGGTCCGCCGACCTCGCCCGCCTCGAAAATCGTCATCCCGAACCGGTCGCCGTTCGCGTTGGTGGAAAGCCAGGCCATCGCGCGGTTCTGTCCCGCCAGCGCCAGTTGCTGTTCGGTGGCATTCAATCCGCTGTAGACCGCCCTCCACTCGCTGCTTGCGGTGCCGCCAGTCCGCAGCAGGTTCCCGGTGCCTCCAGGGACGTTTTCCACACGCCCGCCGCTGATGTCGGCACGAATGTCGCGGCGCCCGATGCGGGTGTTATTGAAGTCCGGATTGATGATCCTCTGTTCGATGAGTCTCAGTGGAAGGGGTGCACCGCTCGGATCTACGGCGGTTCCATTGACTCGCACCTCGCCATTGGTAGTGACGAACGCGGTCTTTGTGATCCTGGTGTCGATCACCCGCTGTGTCTGTCCGGCGGAGAAGGCCATGTCCACGACCCTGAATACATCGATCCAGTCACCGGAGCCGATGTTCGGCGTTTGCCCGGTCCAGCACACACCGCCGGGATGGTTGACTTCGAACACGCCGCTCTTGCCCACGATGCCCCGGGCCGTGCCGACGACCGGGGCGGTGGAACTCCCCCGGCGGACGACGACCTGCAGATCGGTGCCTGCGGGGAAGCCCTCGATCGAGATGAAGTCACGCTCCGGAAACACCGTGACATCTTTCAGGGACGGTTGATTGACCGGATTTGCGGCGTCCAGCAAGGCCGGCGGGTTGTAGTGGACGGGAGCACTTGGGTTGTTCGGAGGAACCACGCCATTGGGCCCGGGCGGGCAACCGCCGATGCCGGGACCGCCGGACTCACCGACCTCGTAAATGGTCATGCCGAGCCGGTCGCCCGCCGCGGTGGTCTGCTGCCATCCCAAGACGCGCGTCTGTCCTTCGACGACCAGCAACCGTTCGTCCTGATTCAAGCCGTTGAAAACAGCGGTGAAAGTGTTGATGCCGGCGCCGTCATAGGCGAGCGTTCCGGTCGCCCCCGAAATACCCTCCACGCGCCCGCCTGCGCTGTCGGCGCGGATGTCGCGCTTTGTAATGCGGCTGCTCGGTGGATTGATGAAGTCGGGATTGACGATCCTTACCTCGATCCGGTTCAGAGGAATGCGAGTGCCATTGGCCAGTTGGGCCTTGCCTTTGATCACCACCGTACCGTTCCCGGCATCGAATGCTTGCGTCGCCGTGACGTTCTGCGTCGTGGTCGCGGCGCCCGAGCCGGCGATAGGCGCCGGCACGAGGGCGCGGTTGTTTGAGGTATCGCGATAAGTGACCCGCACCACGTCAGCCGGGACAATGTCGGGCGTGACGTTCCTCCAGCACACACCTCCCGGATGGTTCACTTCGAGAAAGCCCGTTGAATCCGTCCGCCCAACCGCATCGCTGACCAAGCCGTTGCGCCTGACCTGCACGAGCAGATCGGCATTGGGCGCGAAACCGCCGATCGACGTGAAGTCGCGCTCCGGAAAGACCGTGACGTCCTGCGGAAGAAGTGGCGGGTTCTCGACGACCTGTGCCGATACCGTGCCGCAGACCAGGATCGACACGGTAGCGGCAAGCGCAACCAGCGCAGACCACGACGCCGAGTAGCCGGAGCGCTTAGAGCGGCGGAGACGAGCATGGGTACTGTTGTCGAATGACGTCTGCCGTTTGCCGCAGCTGGTACAGGCACTCGCAACGAAGTGATGGGGCTTTGTTAAGTACATTTTGTCCCTCGACAGGTTTGAATGAATATTGTGGAAAGGATTGGCAGGTCTTTACCTTGCCTTGCCCGCCTCCCGTGCTCACGTCGGCCCACGGTCGACCGTGTTGGCCAGCTTTTCACGCAGGCCGAACAACGCCATGAACGTCCCAGACAGAGGCGCAGGCCAACCCGTCCCCCACAATGATGGTTTGAAACGCCGGTGTGTCGCGAGGCCGCTGCTCGAAAGGCCAGAAGCTTCCTGCTACTGCCGATGTGCGTGCTTCTGCGGTTTGCTTTTTTCTTCGATGTACCGCAGCAGCACTTCGACATCTTCATCGCCCAATCTAAGGTTAGGCATTCGGACCTGCTTGTAGCGTTGGAAAAGCCGCGTCGCTACAGGGTCCGCCTCTGCCAGAACACGGTCCGGTTCCTTCAAGTAACGAGCAAGCCACCTTGGGTCGCGCCGACTGCCCACGCCCGCGAGATCCGGACCGATGCCATCGCCATGACCGATCGTGTGGCAAGAGGCACATCGACTCTCGAAGGTGGCCTGTGCCCTGCTGATCGATGACGGCTTCGCTTGCTCGTAGCTGGCGAGGTAACCGACGTCCTTCCAACCGAAGAAGCCCGCCATCGTGGCGACAAGAAACCGGGGGTTCTCCACAGCGGAGGTCCGCATCCACTGACCGTCCAAATCGTTGCCCAGCATCAGGCTGCTCGCATGCCCGTCCTTGCTGATTGCATCATTGCGGCGAGAAAGACCCAATTTCCGCGTGAGTTCCGTGATGTCCTTCTTCTTCCCCGTCAAGAACAGCCAGCCCGGACCGACGCCGAACTTCTTTGCATACGCATTCAGGACCTTGGGAGTGTCAGTCTCGGGGTCAATGCTGATGGACACAAATAGCACATCTTTTCCCGCACGTTCACCAAGCAAGCGCTGAGCTTCAGCCAAGCGCGCAGTCTCGAGTGGGCACTCGTCCTTGCAGTTCGTGTAGATCACGTTCACGGCGACAGACCGCCCCTTGAGCACGTCGTCGTAGAACTTGACCTGGCGGCCCTCATGCGTTGTGAGCACAGCCTCCGGCCAGTAGTCCTTGCCGAACTGCGCCGCAGCGGACCCACCAACAGCCCCGGCTGCCAACATCGCAAACGCAAAGCACTTCAATGCTACGCCGCCGAATAAATGGTTCAGAGATTCCATATGGCCATCCGTAGAGAAAGGTGGTGTGATCAAAGCTGTTACGGTCAAGGCTCGCGGTCGGATTTGACCGAAGTGAGGCGTGACGTCACGCGCAAGCCCGATCCGGGGCTAAAGGCAACGCTGATGGCCGCTTTCGCAGTGCGTGCGGCATGGACGTCGTTCCCCTGCGTATAGGGGAACGTAGCCTCGATCTCGTCGAAGGCAAGGAGCGGCCGATGAATCACCGTCTGCGACTCGGTTGCGAACTTCCGCCCGCTTGCCTTGCCGACCCCCTTGACACTCTTGAAGTCAATGATCATCTCGAGCATGGTCGGGCCATTGAAGTCGGGGTCGTCGATGATCCGGGTGCTGATGTCGATCTGGCCGGAAAATTTGATCCGCTCGACGCCCGAATCGATTTCCGCATCGACCGTGACCGGCAAGGGCGGCCCCTGAACCACTGCGAGGACGAGCAGCGGCACCGTGATGAGGGGTATGCCAACGACCACGACCAGCCCGGTACCAAGAATTCGTTTCCAACTGCGGACGGTAGTCATAGACACCTCCTCGCTCCAGCAACAAACAAATCTGCGTTCGAACGAACCGACTCAAGCGCCTCGAAGTATTTCGGTCGGCGGTAGAAATTCCACGCCGGTCGGCTTCGGGATGGGCGTGGGGAGCGGGTTGAGAACGGCGCCGCCACTTGCGTCCAGTTCCCACCGCAGCAGCATGGCGTTGTCTTCGTGCACTGTGTTGTGGCAATGCTCCATGAACATGCCTCCCCAGTCCCTGAACTGGAGCGTCACCGTGATGCTGCCGCCAGGGCGGAGCCGATAAACATCCTTGCGTCCGCGCTCCCAGGGAGGCACAGCGCTGGCTTTTCCATCTCGTGCGAGAACCTGTCCCTCTTCGAAATGGATATGAATCGGGTGATCCCACCCACCGCCACCGTTTACCAGCGTCCAGATTTCGCGAGTACCGGCTTTGGGTGCCGCCGAAACGCGACCGAAATCGGCGGCCAGCATATCCCCGTCGCCTGTCTTCACCCCCCAGGGACCCAATGCCGAAGAGATCGGGTCGTTGGTCGTTTTCTTTGCACCACGGCCGAACTCGAAGGTCCGCCGCCGCGCCACCGGGATCTTGCTCAGATCGGGATTGGGGATCAGGTCCATGCCGCCGGGCTTGCTGAAGTCCCGGCTGTTGTCCACCGCACGCGTCGCGCCCCTGACCCGAAACTCCAGGAACCTGCCCACACACGGATCGTCGGACTTTCCCGACATGGCTTCGCCGAGTGACAGATGCTTGGAGACCAGTCTCCCATCCTGATGCTCGGCCAGGTTCACCAAGTGGATCTTGGTTCCGTCGCTGTAGTTGGAGAAATCAATGACTACGTCGAAGCGCTCCGCGATCCCCATCTCGTCAAGCTCCGTCAACTGAACGGCTCTCGGCAGGAGATTTCCGTCGTTGCCGATCTGGATCATCGGCGCACCGTTGCTCAGCGCCAGCTTGTAAAAGCGGGCGACCGAAGCATTGAGAAAACGAAAACGATACTTGCGTCGTTCAACGAAGAAGTAAGGTTTGTAGGAAAGGTTGGCCATTGGCAGATCGCCAAGGAAGCCGTCGAAGTTGAAAATATCGAATGCCAGTTGCCCGTCTCTGTTCGTGGCCTTGTCGCTCAGCATGATGTTGACGTCGTATTCAAGGTTGCCCCAGTCCTTTGCAGTCCCGCTGGGAAGCCGCAGGTTCACCCCGTCATTTACCGCTTCATTGCCGCGGTCGAGCGAGCTGTAAAGGTTGAACATCGCGGCAATACCCTTGTAGACGTTCTGAGAGGTGAAGCTGAACATGTGGTCGTGAAACCAATGTGTGCTCATCGTCTCGCGCCAGTCGCCGGGCAACTTGGTTATGCCGCCGTTGCCGTCGGGAGCGCCACAGCGCGGGTCCGACGCATTTGCGTTGATCGTGCGAAAGCCGGCATGAACGATCGGCCAGTGATAGTCGTAGTACTGTCCCGGAAAGAAAAAAGCGCCCGTGAAACCGTCGCTTTCGGCGCCATGATGCCCGTTATGTTCGTGCGTGGAGATTGTGTTTCTGCCAAATCCACCATTGGCTGCTACCCGGGCCGGCAAGGCGTTGTGGTGCCGAAAGATGATAGGCTCTCCGTACCGGCCGAGCAGCAATTTCGGCGGCACCGTTCCGCCAAAGGTCCATAACGATTGCTCGGTCTGGTTTGGCATTTTTGCGTTGAAGCATGGCTTTATTGCAGTTGCCGGATCAATATCGCAGTTTAGGTATGACGCTACACCTGGGTTGTAGTCCAGGCATGCTTCCGCACCTTTCTGCCATTCCTCTACGGCAACCTTCGGTGGAAACAAGTCCCAGCCTTGATGAGCCCAGAGGACACCGGGCGGACGGCCTTCCATCGGCCCGTCGACGAGCGTTCCGTCGGGTGCCGCAACCTTGGTCTTTGCGATATTGCTCAGTTTCTGCGGCGCCGGCGACAGTGAGGACACGCCGCTGCGATGCATCAAGTCACAACGCGGCATTGGGGCACTGAATGCCGAAGCGCCAAAGAGAGGACTGCGCGGGACGCCGGTCGGGATCTCCGCAAATGCATTGCCAACAAAAGGGTTCAACCCGCTCTTGAGTGCCAAGCCACCCGCGCCTGTGAAGATGCCCCATCTCAACAAGTCCCGCCTGGAGACTTGCCCGATCGACAAGGCTTGAATAATTTCCTGCCGGTTGCGCCGCGCGAGCTCTGCTTGCCGAACTTGCTGCGAAGAAGAGCTGTTCGAGAGATACATCGTTCACTCCACGCCCCGCAAACGGGCATCGGATTCCGTTTTTCTGTGTAGGCCGATACGCCTTTACAGTGTCCTCAGTCTACGCAAACTCGCGCTTTTGTAGATCTAAAGTACGCACTTGCTTACGCATATTGCGGTTACACGACACCGAGATCGCGTCAAGAATGTGATCGACGGCGCCAGAACGTTTACTTCGAGTTAAAGAGTTCCCGACGGGATTAAAGTTGTAACTAACTCAGACCCATGGGAGTAACTGGACGCAACGCTGCAGCCGTTGAAGACAGCTTCTTGTGTTGACTTCGATGTGCTCGAACGCAATGGTAGGGGGCACCGATTGAAAGCGGAATCGGCCAAAAGAGCCATCTCTGCGGCCTATCTCCCGAGACGTGATTTAACCCTTCCCATACGAGCGTCATACTCAGCGCCTATGCACAGTGGGATCGCGACGCCGTCGATGTCAGGGTCGAACGCGGAGGGTTCACGGCAGGGGATGTCGAGGCGATGATGCCGCGGATTGCACAGTTGAACTGCAAGCCAAAATTAGGCCATTCGTGGTATGGAGAATCTTTCTGGGCAGGCGTAGAACGGCAGCGCGCCGAACCCGAAGCCGCCGCTTGACCTTGGCAACGAAGCCCGTGGCGTAGAAGAAGGAAAAATCATGGACCGACGTTGCGACAAGGCTGTTCTATCGAACTCACCCCAGACTGAGAAGACACGAGTGACACTTTTGATGGGGCTCGCTGTGTCAGCGGCGATGAGCGTTTTTAGTTCGTCGCTCTTGGCCGCTGAAGAGGTGATTTCCTCGGTGGGGGAAACAGAATTAACCCATCAGTCGGGGGAAGTGCTTCGTGAACACGCTTTTCCTGATTCGCCTAATCTCGGCGGCGCAATCTACAGCCCATTCGGCCTGGGCGCCAAGGCCAGTGAGATCCGTGCTTCATCGAAGCGCAAAAGTGAAATTGATCAAAAGCCTGACTTCGCGTTCAGCACTTTCACTGCCGTCGTTGCCGCGGGATGCCTCTGTTTCCTTGTGCGCGCGCTCATGGCGATATAGATCCGTAAGTCCTCGATCCTCACCCCCAAGGTAACCCAAGGTGTTTCATGCGCATGTCATGCGTGAATCATTTTCGCCGTTTCCGATAGCCCCGTTCTGTGAGTTGATGCCTTGGTAAGGATCAGGCTGAGTGGTGCGCACCGCTGCATTCCGGCCTACGTCGGCAACATCGCGCTGGGCTCTATCGGGCGGCAAAGGCGATGGCCGAAGAGCCGCAGTTGCTCGATCAGCGATGACCCGGTGCGTCGTCTGCTCCATGTCCTATGCCGTGGCCGACACCATGACCCGGCGCGTCGTCTGCGCCGTGCCCGATGCCGTGTCCAATTCCGTGCCCGGGTGCACCGTTCGCGCCATTGCCGGCACCGGCCGTGCCCGAACCTGGGCCTGCAGCATTGCTGCTGCCACTGTTTCCGCCGCTGGAGCTCGAGCCGCTAGACGACGAACCGCCCGAGCCGCCGCTCGAACTACTGCCCGTGCCGCCGGAACCCGCGCCGCCCGCTCCACTCGATCCGCCGCCGCCGCCGCCGCCGCCGCCGCTTCCTCCACCTCCACCTCCATGTGCCAGAGCACTAACTGCGACGATGCAAAGCGTCAAAGTCATGATGCCCGCGCGTGCCATCTTTTTGATTTCGACCATGGTGTTCTCCAGAAAAAAGTTGGTGAAAACGTCCGCTTGACCTCGCCAGCTCGCGCGGCACGTTGATACGTGTGATTATTTTCCACGTACAAGTAGAGTACGTGGGAAAATTTGCCACGTCAAGGTCGTGGAGATATTTCCCACAAAAAGTTAAACTTGCACCCACTGCCCACCCTATGCCTATGCCTATGCCGATGCCCGACAGCGCTCCTTCTGAGATCACGCCCCCTCATGCGCTTGTTCGAGCGCTGCGGCATGCATTGCGCCCCTTGGTCAGGCTCATGCTCTCTCGCGGAATGACCTTCACCTATGTCAGCGAGCTGATGAAGTCGTTGTTCGTCGAAGTCGCCGATCGGGACTTCCGGCTTGACGGCAGGGTCCCGACGGACAGCCGGGTGAGTCTGGTATCGGGCGTCCATCGCAAGGAGGTGAGCCGCTTGCGGCAGGCGCTGGACTCCGGGCAGGAAACCATGCCGGAGGTGGTGTCGCTCGGGGCACAGGTGGTCGCCCAATGGATGAGCGCCTCCCCGTACATCGACAAATCCGGCCAACCCAGGCCCCTGGCCCGCTTCGCAAGCGAGGGCGCCGAGCTGTCTTTCGAAACCCTCGTCGCTCGTGTAAACCGGGACATCCGACCGCGCGTGGTTTTGGACGAGTGGCTGCGCCTGGGCGTCGTGCACGTCGACGAGGACGGGCGCGTGTGTCTGAACGTCGGAGCCTTCGTTCCGACGAAGGGTTTCGACGAAATGAGCTTCTACCTGGGCCACAACCTGCACGATCATGCCGCGGCGGCGGCGCACAACCTGTCGGGAGGTCGGCTGCCGTTCATGGAGCGAAGCGTGCACTACGATGGCCTGAGTGAAGAGGCTGTCGCGCTGATTGCCGACCAGTCGGGCAAGCTGGGGATGCAGGCGCTCGTGGCTGTGAACAAGAGCGCGCTCGCCATGGCGAAGCGAACTCGAGGCACAACACACCGGCAGCGGATGACGTTTGGCGTGTACTTCTATGCCGAAAATTCGGACGAGCCGGCTGCAGCAGCGAAGCCCGAACGCGTCGGCAAAGCAGGAAAAGCATCAGCCGCTGCCGCTTCGAAGACTCTCACGAAGGCCCCACCAGCGTCGCCGCGTCCGGCCGCCAGCAAGAGATCCCGGAAATGACTGCTTGCCCGCTGCGCTCGATGGCTTGCGCGATGCTGATGGCGCTGTCGAGCGCGACTGCTGGTGCGCAGGACCTGTGCAAGGCTGGAGGCTCGCCGGTCAATCCGGTCGCACGACCGCAATTCTCGGGCGCAGCCGTGGATCGGGAGAGCGATGCCCGCGGCGCAGAGGGTGGCCGTGGCGGAATCGGTGGAACAGGCGCCACGGCGCGAAGCGGACCCGATCCCATCGGCGGCATCGGGGGCACGGGGGCCACGGCTCGGGCAACCGATCCGACGGGTGGCATCGGCGGCACCGGCATCGTGGGTCTGGTCACCGGCTTCGCCAGCATCTGCGTGGGGGGCATGGAGGTGCAATTCGATGCCGACACGCCCGTTTCGGACAACGGAGAGCCGGCATCCTCGCGCGAGTTGGCCGTCGGCCAGGTTGTGGTGGTGCGTGCCACGGGCAGCGGCGGCGAGTTGCGCGCACAGGCGATTGCCATGCTGCATGCACTGGTGGGCCCGGTTGAAGCGGTCGACACCCGCACGGGGACGCTGCATGTGCTCGGAGAACGCGCGAGGGTCGTGGAAGCGTCTGCGTTGAAGGGCCTCGAAAGAGGCGATTGGGTGCGTCTGAGCGGGCACCGCCAGGCTGATGGCGTTCTTGCGGCTTCGCACATCGCGACGGTGCCGACCACGGCATGGGGCCAGGCGCAGATCGCGGGCCGGGTGAACGCCGTTACTTCCGAGGCCATTCAGGTAGGTGGCACTCGCGTGCAACTCGACGACCGCGTGACGTCACGTGGAATCGTGAGGGGGCAGGAAGTGTTGGTGACTGGTCGGTGGGACGGCATGACGTTGAGCGCAGAGCGCATCGCCTCCGATCCGACACGCGATCAGCTGGGGCCGGTTCAGGACGTCGTGCTCGAAGGCTACGTGCAGGATCTTGGAGCAGGTACGCTGAGCCTGGGCCACGGTAGCTTGCAACTGGATCCACAGGCCCAAGTGATTGGCAGCCCCTCAGCCAACCTAGCTGCGAACCAGTTCGTGCGCGCAACTGGGCGCGTGAACGCGGAACGTCGGATCGTCGTCGATCGAGTCGTGGTCGAAGCGGGTGGGCCGAGCGGTGGGTCAAGCGCCGCCCCGGGCTCCGGATCTGGTCAGGGGTCCAGTGGCAGTGGCAGTGGCAGTGGCAGTGGCAGCGGCAGTGGCAGCGGCAGTGGCAGCGGCAGCAGCGGCAGTGGCAGCGGCAGCGGCAGCGGCAGTGGCAGCGGCAGTGGCAGTGGCAGTGGCAGTGGCAGTGGCAGCGGCAGTGGCAGTGGCAGTGGCAGTGGCAGTGGCAGTGGCAGTGGCAGTGGCAGTGGCAGTGGCGGTGGCGGTGGCGGTGGCGGTGGCAGTGGCGGTGGCGGTGGCAGTGGCGGCGGCAAGTAGCAAGTCTTTAGCCAGACATGACCGGGGCACCGCATCGACGGTCCGCATGTCAATCGCAACTGCAAGGGCGGGACCCAGTCAATAGGCGCTCGCCGTCGTAGCTACGCGGTCCGCTTCTGCGCGTGCGAGTAGCTGGACAGCTGTTGCAGAGAGGCGCTGGCCATGTCGAAACAAGTGTGTGCCTGATCGTGCGCAGTGCCCGCCGGTAGCCGGCCGCAACGCGATCGACCATGCCATTTGTGAGACAAGCTCGCAGCTTGCTTGAAAGCGCGCGGAGCTTGCCAATGCAAGACGGCGTAGCCTCGGCACAAGGGAACCACAGTTAAAGGGGTCACTCACTAGGGCGTGCGTGGACGGTTTTTGGGCACTAAAGAAGGTTCGTCAACACCGGCGGCACGGTGACGGGCGAGCGCCTGTCGATCGACACCCGCGGCCAGGCCCTGAACAACACCCGCGGCACGCTCACCGCCACCGGCGGCGTCGACCTCCAGAGCGGTGCGCTCACCAACACCGCCGGGCTGATTCGCTCGGGCAGCGCGATGGCCATCGACACGCACGGCCAGGCGCTCGTCAACACCGATGCTGCGGGCTACCGGGACAAGGAAGGCGGCATCGCCAGCGGCGGCGCCCTGACGCTCGAAGCCGGCGCAGTGGACAACACCGGCGGCTTCATCGGCGCGAAGAAGGCCTTGCGCGCCAGCACGCAGGCCTTCACCAACGCCAGCGGCGGCGTGGTGTTCGGCGAGGACACGCTCACGATCGACACCCAAGGCGCCGCCTACGACAACACCGGCGGCAAGACCGAGGCGATGGGCGGTCTGCGCATCGATGCGCAGACGATCGACAACACCACCGGCCTCATCCGCTCGCTGGCAACCACAACCTTGAGCGCGGGCGCGATCGTCAACGCAGACACCCTGGATGAAGCCCAGGGCATCGAGGGCCGGAACGTCGCGATCGCTGCGCGCACGCTCGACAACGGGGCCGGCGCCATCCGCGCCGATAGCGACCTGTCCATTCGAAGCAGCGCCAGCGTGATCAACACCGGCGGCCTGATCTCCGCGCGCGGCACGTTGGCGATCGAAGACCCGAACGCCGCCGACCCGGCCACCAAGGCGCTCGACATCACCAACACCGGCGGCACGCTGGTGGGCGACGGCGGTCTGAAGCTGGATGCGGCACGCTTCAGCGGCGACGGCAAGATGGCGTCGCACAAGGACATCGCCATCGCGCTCACGCAGGATGTGGTGCACACCGGCGAGCTCAGCGCCAACGGCGACGTCAGCTATACGACGCTGGGCAGGTTCACCAACAGCGCCAGGCTGCTCGTCGGGGGCGCGCTCACGGTCGGCGGCGGCGAGGTGGAGAACAGCGAGGGCGCGGAGATGCGCGGCACCACCACCACCCAGGTGCGCGCCGAGCGCCGCCTCGTCAACCGCGGCCTGATCGACGGCAACGACACCCGCATCGACGCTGGCGCCCTGGTCAACGCCGTCACCGGCAAACTCTACGGCGACCGCGTCTCGATCGCAGCCCGCAGCGTGCTGAACGAAGGCGAGCGAACCCGCGGCGGCGCCATCGCCGCGCGCGAGCGCCTGGACATCGGGGCTGTCACCGTCACCAACCAGGCCGGCGCGCTGATCTTCAGCGGCAACACGCTGGCCATCGGCGGCGCACTGGACGCCCAGCGGGCGGCCACCGGCCAGGCAACCGCGTTGAACAACGCCAGCGCCGTCATCGAATCGCTTGGCGACATGCGCCTGGCCGCAGCGACGATCAACAACACCAACGAACACCTCGCCAAGGAGCGCCGGCTCCAGTCCAGCACTTACAAACAGACCGTCGTCCTGCAGGGCCAGACCGAGGAGCGGCCGGCATCGGACTTCGTCATCACCGAGCGCGACCGCTACCTCGCGCTCAAGGCCCATCCCGACAAATACAACCAGCGCCAGAGCGCAGCGCCGGTCGAAGACGAGCCGCGAGACTCACCGCGCTATGCGCAGTTCGGTGTCACCCCGCCCGATGCGGCGAGCGAGCCCACCCGCGCCGACTTCGGCTGCACCTTCTTCGGCGCCTGTCCGGCGCACGACCAGGCCCATGCCACCTGGAGCGCGAGCCACGGCACAGCGCTCGCCCAACTCGCCAGCGCCGTCGACGCCTACAACGCGCAGGTCGCCGAAGACAACCGCCTCATCCCCCGCGTCTCGCGCGCCTGGACCGAATACAACTACACCGAGACCCTCGCGCGCGACGTCGTCACCGACAGCGCTCCGGCGCGCATCGTTGCCGGCGGCCAGCTCGACATCCACGGCGTCTTGCGCAATGTCGACAGCCAGGTGCTCGCCGGCGGCACCCTCGCCACCGACCAGGCGCCCACCAACCAGCAGAGCGAAGGCCTGGAAGTGCAAGGCCGCAACGGGCTGGCGATCTCCAAGTCGTGGGTGCACCAGGGCGGGCTCAACAGCGGCACCAGGTACACCCATCTGACAACCCCCTATGCGCCGCCCGACAGCGTCGCCAGCTTCAAGCTGCCCGGCTGGCGCTACGAGCCCGGCAACGCGGCGGCGACCGGCACGAAGCCCGGGCCCACCGGCAGCGTCCCCGTGCCCGAGCGCAGCGGCGGCACGGGTCCGCTCACCTTCACCGAAGTGCCGATCGCCAGCGCCACCGACCCGCACGTGGTGCGCACGAGCACGCCCAATGCCGTGCTGCCCGGCGCCAGCCTGTTCCACACGCGCACCGACCCGGCCAGCCGCTACCTTGTCGAAACCGACCCGCGCTTCGCCGACTACCGCCGCTGGCTGTCCAGCGACTATCTGCTGAACAATCTCGGCCTCGACCCCAACCACACCTTGAAGCGCCTGGGCGATGGCTTCCACGAGCAGCGCCTGCTGCGCGAGCAGGTGGCTCAGCTCACCGGCCGGCGCTACCTCGACGGCTTCGACACCGACGAGGCGCAGTACACCGCGCTCATGAACGCCGGCGCCACCTTTGCGAGCGCCTACGGCCTGCGCCCCGGCGTTGCCCTCACGGCCGCGCAGATGGCCCAGCTCACCAGCGACATCGTGTGGCTGGTCGAGCAGACCGTGACCCTGGCCGACGGCAGCACCCACCGCGTGCTGGCGCCCCAGCTGTACGTGCGCGTGCGGGCGGGCGACATCGACGCCTCGGGCGCCCTGCTCTCGGGCGATGCCGTGGTGATCAAGGCCGAGCCAGGCGCCGGCAACGTGGTCAACAGCGGCACCATCGCCGGGCGCAGGATGGTGTCGATCACCGCCGACAACGTCGACAACCTGGGCGGGCGCATCGCCGCGGGCAGCTTGAGCGTGCATGCGCGCAGGGATCTCGACAACCTCGGCGGCACCATCGAAGCGCGCGATGCGGCCGTGCTCACCGCCGGGGGCGACATCAACGTGCAGTCCACCACCCGCACGCAGACCAATGCACAGGGCCACCGAACCAACACCGACCGCGTGGCCGGGGTGTACGTCAGCAACTCGGGCGGGGTGCTGATCGCGAGTGCGGGCAACGATGTCAACCTGACCGGCGCCGTGCTCTCCAGCGCCGGCTCGGCCGCGGTGGGCGCCGGGCGCGACATCAACCTGGGCACCGTCACCGCCTCCAGCAGCCAGGACACCACCTGGGACGCGCGCAACTACCGGCGCACCGCAGACAGCCAGGATGTCGGCAGCGTCGTCCTGGCCGACGGCGCTGTCCGCCTTGCCGCCGGCAACGACCTGAACGTCAAGGCCGGCACGGTCGCCAGCGGCAGCGGCGCGCTGGTCGCCAGCGCAACGCACGACATCAACCTCACGGCCGGCCGCTCGACCCGAAGCGTCGGCAGCGCCAGCTTCAACGAACGCAAGAGCCTCACCTCGCGCTCCAGCAATGCCCGGCAAGACGACGAGACCACGACCGATGTCGTGTCCAGCAGCCTGCGCGGCAACACCGTTGCGCTCGTTGCCGGCAACGACATCAGCACCCAGGCCGCGCAACTGCGCTCCGACGGCGCGATGAGCCTCACCGCCAGGCGCGACATTCATCTGGCTGCGGCCGACCAGACCACGGAACTCAGGCACTACAGCGACGTGAAGCGCAGCGCCACAGGCCTGGGCATGGCCCTCGGCGCCAGCTTGCGCAACCCGCAGCTCGCCGGCGGATTGATCGAAGGCCGCAGCGGCACATCGGTCGAAGCGGGCACCGCCACCAACGCCGTGGGCACCACCGTCTCGGCCGGAAGCCTCACCGCCGTCAGCGGGCGCGACATCACGCTGCAAGGCGCCACCGTCGTTGCCGACAGAGACATCAACATCCTCGCCGGGCGCGACCTCACCATCGAAAGCGCGCAGAACACCCGCACCCGCAGCAGCTTCAACGCCAGCGGCAGGAGCGGCTCGATCGGCACCGACACCAACCCCTCCATCGGCCACGTGAAAAGCGCCGAAGCGGTTGAGGCCAGCGGCGTCAGCCAGACCGGCAGCCAGGTCGCCAGCCTGCAAGGCAACGCCACGCTGGTGGCTGGCGGCACCTACCGCCAGACCGCCAGCAGCGTCCTGGCAGCGGGCCAGGCCGGCCCTCTGGTGGGCGGCGACGTCAACATCCTCGCCAGGAACGTCGTCATCAACGAGGCCTACAACACCGAGCGCTCGGCCACCGTAGGGCGGACTTCCAGCACCGTGCTCGGCGGCACGGCGAGCGTCGGCGGCATATCGACCGACAGCATCAAAGGCGCGGCCAGCACGGTCGAGGCCATGGGCAACACCGGCGACAGCCGCATGCAGGCCCTGGGCGCCGTCAACCTGGCGATGAGTGGCAGGCAGGCCTACGACACCGCAGCCGCGCTGGCGAACAGCACCACCCCCGGCTACAAGGTCAGCGTCAACCTCAGCCGCAACACCGGCCAGAGCACCAGCACCCT
Source organism: Variovorax sp. (assembly GCA_031412135.1). Classification (GTDB taxonomy): domain Bacteria; phylum Pseudomonadota; class Gammaproteobacteria; order Burkholderiales; family Burkholderiaceae_C; genus Variovorax. The sequence continues at coordinate 16,683 of JANOCL010000029.1, forward strand.
GCAGGCCAGCGAGGCCGTCGGCTCCAGCGTCGTCGGCGCCAACAACGTCAACATCGTGGCCACCGGCGGCGGGCAGGACTCCAACATCCGTGCAGTCGGCTCCACCATCGCCGCCGGCAACACCGTCAACCTTGCCGCCGACAACGCCATCACGCTGGAAGCCAGCAAGAACACCTTCGAGCAGCACGGCACCAATTCGAGCCGCGGCGCGAGCATCGGCGTGGGCTATGCGGTGGGCGCCCAGAACGGCTTCACCATCGAGCTGGGCGTGAGCCAGGGCCGGGGCAAGGACGACGCCAGTGATGTCAGCCACAACAACACCCGCGTGAGCGGCGCCAAGGCCGTCAACATCAAAGGCGGTCAAGTCGGCTGAGGAAGTTAATGCGGCGATGCGGGCGCGGGGCTGGGAGCCCGGATGGTCTTCGGCGACGCCGGTGTTGAACCTAGACTTGCAACCGGGAAGCTATGTCAACGTGGTCGTGGATCAAAAGACTGCTCAAGCGATCAAGGATGGGCTGCCATACACGTTGGGCGGGTGGGCGACCTTTGACGATGTCGATTCTGTCGCGGTCAGCATGAGACAACGAATGGCGATCAGTGGTGGGTTTAAGGACCCTAAAGACGGTCCGTTTTATGTGGTTCGTGTGGAAATAATCAAGCCGGTTCAAGCCAACATCGGCTTCGTGGGACCACAAACTGATCGTGGTGGTGGCCTGCTTCGTGGTGGAGGTTCGCAAGTACAGTTGGACGACTCGACCGGAGCCACACATGTCGTGGCTATCCGATGGACCTATGAAGGTCAGGTTTATGAAGTGCCTCCGGTGCTAAATGTTCTTCCCAACCTCTCTGGGTATGTCCATTGCGAAGGCGGTGGTCCTCTTGGAAAGGCGCTGATCGTGATGAACAGCGACAACACTCAACGTCTAAGAATTCCAGTGCCCTGCATCGACGAGCGATCCAAACCTGAGAAGGGCTACATGGTCCTGCCTCCAAGTTCGGCCAGCTTCGGAGGAATCAGATGGGGCGTGGAAGGCAACGACGGACATACCGACTATCTCTTCAAGTTCGATTGGAGCACCGGTGCGTTACTCCAATGGGCTAAGCCGGATCGGAATTGGTGAGTGCGGAAAGGTCTGTGCAGCCAATCTGCTCGAGCCATGCCATCACGCGCGAGCGAGCATCGGCGTCAAGCTGGGCGTGAGCCAGCGCCGGGGCAAAGAAGCGCCTCTTATATCGATTACGGCAACCCCGCGTGAGCGGCGCCAAGCCAGTCAACATCGAGGGCGACGGCGGCCTCTCTCATTTTTCCGACGGAACGCAGACCATCCTTCCGGCACTCGGCCCGGCTACCCACCGCAGCGACCGTGCGAACCCGCCCTCCAGGTGGTGGGGCAACGGCTAGCCGCTCAAAGCGAAACCAGCGTGTCGAACCCGCCGTAGAACATGCGCTTGCCGTCGAATGGCATGGCCTTGGGGTCCATCATTTCGGCCATGCGCGGGTCGCTCATCACCTTGGCGTTGACCTCGTCGCGCTTCGCCCGCGATTCATACACGATCCATGCAAACACCACGACCTCGTCGTCCTTCAGCTGGACGCTCTGCGGGAACGATGTGACTTCGCCGGACTTCACGTCTTCGGCGATGCACTCGCGGTATTCGAGTGCGCCGTGCTCGCGCCAGATGGTTCCGGCTCTGGTGGCGATCTCTCGGTATTTCTCGACGTTGCTCTTCGGGACTGGAAGCACAAAGCCATCTACGTAAGCCATGCGAAATCTCCTTCGGCTGAGGTTGAAAATACAGAACTTTGTGGTTCAGTATAGGTGTCCAGGGTGGCACCTGTCACGCGTTTCCGATGTCACAGGTTTTTGGCGGTCCAGGCGCCGATGAGTCCCAGCAGAGTTTCGAAATCGACCGGCTTGGCAACATGGTGGTCGAAGCCGGCATCGAGCGCCTTCGCGCGATGCTCCGGTCCGTCGTAGCCGGTAAGTGCAACCATCAGGACTGCCTGTCCGTCCTTGAGGCCGCGAATGCGCTCGGCAACCTCATACCCGTCGATGCCGGGCAAGCCGATGTCGCACACCACGACCTGCGAGCGCTGCTGCGCGAACAGTTCCAGCGCGCCGGGGCCATCGAGTGCGACCTCGACCTCATGCCCCGACATGCGCAGAAGCATCGCAAGCAGCACGCCGGCGTCGACGTTGTCGTCGACGAGCAGGATGCGTGCAGGCGCGGGCGAGGTGTCTTCGCGCGGGGTGGCGGCGGGCTCGACGGCTTGTGTCATGCACGGAAGGGTAACGACGAACTCGCTGCCCTGTCCCTGCCCATCGCTTCGAACCTCTATTTGCCCGCCATGCAGCTCGACCATGCTGCGCGCGATCGTGAGGCCGATGCCAAGGCCGCCCTGGCTGCGGCTCAGCGATCGGTCTTCCTGTTTGAACAGTTCGAAGATGTGCGACAACGCTTCGGGAGCGATACCCGCACCGTTGTCGCTCACCCGGATCGCCACCGCGTCGCCGACGGGTTTCACGCTGACCGAGATCGCGCCGCCTTCCTGCGTGTACTTGGCCGCGTTGTGCAACAGGTTCCCGACGATCTGCGCCAGGCGCACCGGATCGCCATCGACATGGATCGGCCTTGTCGGCATGTCCAGCGTGAACTGCTGGCGCTGCTTCTCGATGAGTTCGAGACATGTTTCGACCGCCTGAGCGACAAAGTCGCTGACGGCCGTGGGCTGCCGCTGGAGGTTGACCTTGCCGCTGGTCACGCGCGATGCGTCGAGCAGGTCGTCGAGCAACCGCGCCATGTGCCCGACCTGGCGCTGGATCACCTCACGCACCAATCTGAGCGTCGGATCGGCGCTGCCGAGCCGGGCGAGCAGCGCTCCGGCGCTGCGGATCGGTGCCAGCGGGTTGCGCAGCTCGTGGGCCAGCATGGCCAGAAACTCGTCCTGCAGCCGCTTCGTATGCTGCGCGGCTTCGTTCAGTTCCTCGGCCGCGAGCGTGGCGATGACCAGGTGCGCGTTGGCTTCGCGAACGTCCGCGATGCGCTCTGCAGTATGCGACTGTTCGTCGGCAACGTTGCGCTGTTTCTCCTCGCGAACTTCGGCCGCGTCTTCGCGCATGCCCACCGCGGACTCGCGCGCGGATATCACGCGCTCACGCTGTCCAAGGCCGGTCGCGCTCTTGTTCATGACGGTCCGGCCTTGGCACGTGGGGTGCTCGCCGCCAGCCTCGGATGCCCGGTCAGCAGCGCGTCCATGTCGGGCCGGCGCTCACCGATCGCGATGCCGCCGTCGTTGATTTCGAACAGCCGCAGCTCATGGCTGTGCGCACTGTTGCGCAGCTTGACCACGGCCAACACGCGCTTGAGTTCGCCGTGCAGCTCGACGTAGCGCTGCACGATGATGGCGTCGGTCAGGAACGCGGCGCCATAGGGGCTGAAGCGCAGGTCGTTGTAGCGGTCTTCGAGTTCCGAGATCATCAGCACCGCGACGCCCATGCCGGTGAGCACCGCGACCATGCGATGCAGCGACTCGCGAAAGTCCTCGCGGAATGTAGGTGCCAGCGCGAGTTCGAAGCCCGACAGCGAATCGATGACGACGCGCGTGGCGCCGGTGCGCCGGATCGTCTCGCTCAGCGAATACAGCGTCTCGTCGATCGAGAGGTCGAGCGCACGCGTGTCGATGACGGCGACGTCACCGCTGGCAACGAGGTCGTCGAGCTGCAGCCTGCGCGACTGGGCCGGGCTCTTCTCGAAGGCAGCGATGACGCCCTTCTCGCCGGCTCGCGCGCCGGCGGCGAGGAACGCCGTCGCCAACAGCGACTTTCCTGAGCCGGACGGCCCCGCCACCAGCAGCGAGTAGCCCGCAGGCAGACCGCCGGACAACATGTCGTCCAGGCCCGGCACGCCCATCGACAGTCGCAGGTGCGCCTGCGCTGCCGCCACGTCGGCGCTGGGTTCGGGCTTGGTCTGCGCGATGGTGCGCGGAAAAATATGCACGCCGTCGCTATCGATGCGAAAGGTGTGCAGACCGGGAATGGTCGCGTGGCCGCGCATCTTCATGACCTGGATCTTGCGCACCATCGAATTGCGGTGAACGCTCTGCGTCATCCACAAGATGCCGTCTGCCACGGTGAAGACCGGGTTGGCCTCGCCTTCCAGGCTCATGTACTCGCCGATCAAAAACGTCGTGGCTTGCCAGGTCGTGAGGTGCATGCCGAGCCGCTGCACGAACTGCTGCAGATCGGTGTCGCCGGCGTGCTCGCCTTGTGTCGCCTGGACCACCGAGCGGAAAGAATCGACCATGACGACGCCGGGCTCGAATCGCTCGACCTCCTCGATCATGCGCGCCAGCACGCGGTCGTAGTTGCCGGTCATCACGTCGTCGGCCAGGTTGACGAAGCGGATCGAGTCGTTGACCTTGGCGACGTCGAAAAAGCTGTACTGCTGCTGGTAGCGCAGCATCTTGAGCGGCGGTTCGCCGAGGACGGTGAAGAACAACGCGCGTCTATCAGGGTTGGCGAGCGCGAACATGATCTGGTGGGCGAGCGTCGTCTTGCCCGATCCCGGCGCGCCGGCGATCAGGTTGAACGAAAACTCGGCCAATCCGCCATCGAGCAGCGCATCGAGGCCGGGCACGCCGGTCGGCAGTCGCTTGATGACAACCTTGTCATTCATTGCGCTTTCTCCTGAAAAGGCTCGTCCGCAGCAGGGTTGCCCCATGCTGAATGCAACAAGCGGTAGGTCAATGGTTCGCCGATCAGCGAAGTCAGCAGATCGGCAAAGGTATGCAGCAAGGTTTCGCCCGCCCGGCGCGCGTCGGCCACGTCGCGAGCGGCGAGTTCGCCGTGCAGGGCGGTGATCAGATCACTGAACGGCAGGTCGGCCGCCACGGGCGGCCAGCCGCAGGTTGACCGTGTCAGGTGAAGACTGCGCGCGTACAGGGCGCGCACGGCCTGCGCACCGACGAGCGGCTGGAGTTCTGCGAGCAGCAGGTGCAAGGCGCGCACGATCGCATCGGGCACGATGCTTTGGGTGGCGCCGTCCGCGGTCTCCTCATCGAGAAAGTGCTGGATGATCTCGTGGCGCATGGCCCTTCCGGTTGAAGGTCCCGCCTGCAGGAACGGCAGCGAGATGGGGGGATCGGTTCGGCCGAGTATCCCTCAGATCAGGTCGGCCGGACAGATGTCATACAGCGCGAAGCTGCGCGCGCAAATTGGCGCCGATCTCCGGGCGCTCGAGAAACGGGTCGGCAGGATTCGTGCCCGACACGATGTTCTCCATGCGGCTCCGCACGTTGCCCAGCGCCTTGGGATGGCTGAACACGTAGAACTGGTTGGCGGTGATCGCGTCGAACACCTTCTGCGCCACTTCGGCCGCGCTGATCTTGCCGCTGCTCACCGCCTTGTTGCTCATCGCCTGGCCGATCAACTGGCTCTTCGTCATTTCGCCGGCGGCCAGGGCGCCGGGGCGATTGCGTTCGCTGCTGGTGATGCCGGTCGGCACGAAGTACGGGCACAGCAGGCTGGTGCCGACCTGGTCGGTGACGAGCTTCAGGTCCTGGTAGAGCGTCTCGGTGAGGCTGACCACCGCGGCCTTTGCTGCGTTGTAGATGCCCATGTTGGGCGGCGTCAGGAGGCCGGCCATGCTGGCGGTGTTGACGATGTGGCCGCGCCAGGCCGGGTCTTTGCCGGCGGCTTCGAGCATCATCGGGGTGAACAGCCGCACGCCGTGGACCACGCCCCAGAGGTCGACGCCGAGCACCCATTCCCAGTCGGCGACGGTGTTCTCCCATACCAGTCCGCCGGCACCCACGCCTGCGTTGTTGAACACGAAGTGCGGTGCGCCGAAGCGCTGCTGCACCGCGCTGGCCAGCGCTTCCATCTGCGCGGCGTTCGATACGTCGACCTTGCGGGCCAGCACCTGCGCGCCTGCGGCCTCCATCTCGGCCTG
>JANOCL010000030.1:0-1696 GCA_031412135.1 Variovorax sp.
CGTGTAGCCGCCCACCCCCTGCCGGGGGCGATACCAGCGGCCCGGCAAAGCCGGTTCCGCGGTATCTCTGGCGTTTGGCTCGAGATGGCGGGATGCTTTTGGAAGTCGGGTAAATTCATACGCGCCCGCCATTGATCCACCCAGATGCCAATGCTTCCCTCAGCAACGCTGTACAGCGAACTCGATCCGAACCCTCAGCTGGCCGGCATCGCCAAGGACGCCAGAAAAGACGGCTACCGCGAACGCAAGGACCGGTACTGATGATTCCAGCGCCGCGCCTACCGGATACTCGGCGCGGATCGAATGACCGACCGGCAAGGGCCCCGGCAAAAGCCGGACGCTGGACACTGCGGCAGGCCCCCTGCATCCGACCACACGGTGAGCAACTCACTCCCAGCCCACCCGATTGCGGATGAGCAACTGACATGAACCAAGACGAACTCGCCTCGCACACGCCGATGATGGCCCAGTACCACGGCCTGAAAGCGGACCATCCCGACACGCTGCTCTTCTATCGGATGGGCGACTTCTACGAGATGTTCTACGCCGACGCGGAGAAGGCGGCACGCCTGCTCGACATCACGCTCACGCAGCGCGGCCAGTCCGCCGGGCAGCCGGTGGTGATGTGCGGCGTGCCTTTCCACTCGGTCGACACCTATCTTGCGCGGCTGATCAAGCTGGGCGAATCGGTCGCCATCTGCGAGCAGGTGGGCGAGGTCGGCGCGACCAAGGGGCCGGTGGAGCGCAAGGTGGTGCGCGTGGTCACGCCGGGCACGCTGACCGATGCCGAGCTGCTCAACGACAAGACCGAATCGCTGCTGCTCGCGGTGCATGCCGGCACCCGCAACTTCTGCGGCCTGGCCTGGCTGAGCGTCACCGGTGCCGAGCTGCGCCTGGCCGAGTGTCCGGCAGACGCGCTCGAGGCCTGGATCGCCCGCATCGCGCCGAGCGAACTGCTCTACAGCGCCGAGGTCACGCCCGCGTTCGAACAGCGGTTGAAGGCGGCGCGCAGCGCCACGCCCTTCACGCTGTCGGTGCGTCCGGCCTGGCAGTTCGACGGCGGGCTGGGCCAACGCAAGCTGTGCGAGCAGATGGGCAGCGCCAACCTCGCTGCCTGGAATGCCGAGTCGCTGGCCAACGCGCATGCCGCGGCCGCGGCACTGCTGGGCTATGCGGAGCACACGCAGGGCCGAGCGCTGTCGCACGTGCAGCGCCTCGCGGTCGAACGCGACGGCGAACTGATCGAACTGCCGCCGACCACGCGGCGCAATCTCGAACTGGTGCAGACCCTGCGCGGCGAAGATTCGCCGACGCTTTTTTCGCTGCTCGACACCTGCATGACGGGCATGGGCAGCCGTCGGCTCAAGCGCTGGATGCTGGCGCCGCGGCGGGACCGCAGCGAGGCGCAGCATCGGCTGGAAGCAATCGACGCGCTGCAGGCCACCGTGTTCGGCGGCACCGCCGCGCCGTGGCGCATGCTGCGCGAGCAATTGAAGAACGTCAGCGACGTGGAGCGCATCGCTGCCCGTATTGCGCTCAGGCAGGTGCGTCCGCGCGAACTGGTCGCGTTGCGAATGGCGCTGGCCCGGGCCGAGCAGCTGGCACCCGCCCTGCCCGCATCGGCAGCGCTGCTGGCGCGGCTGGCCGGGCAACTCGTACCGCCGCCGGGTTGCGTTGCACTGCTGGTGGCGGCCAT
>JANOCL010000031.1:0-24908 GCA_031412135.1 Variovorax sp.
GCGATCCCGGCGACAAGGACATGTACTTCGATCCGGCGGAAGACAAGGTTTACCGCCACCCCACTTTCTACGTGCTGCCGAAATCGGTTGATCACATGTGAAGGCGCAGCCAGCCATGCAAGCATCCATCGAACTCGACCGAAGCCCCTCCGTGCAATACCTGCTGCGCATTGCAGACACCTGCCTCATCCTGTCGCAGCGCCTGGGCGAGTGGTGCGGCCATGCGCCCGTACTCGAGGAAGACATCGCCATGAGCAACATCGCGCTCGACCTGGTCGGGCAGGCGCGCGCGCTCCTTTCCCGCGCGGGCCGGATCGAGGGCGGCGGCCGCGCGCACGACGAAGACCAGCTGGCCTTTCTGCGCGACGAGCGCGACTACTTCAACCTCACGCTGGTCGAGTTGCCGCGCGGCGACTTCGCCTTTAGCGTGCTGCGCAACGCGATGGTCGCCACGCTGCTCGTGCTGCTGTGGGAGCGGCTGGCGTCGTCGAGCGATGCTGAACTCGCCGCCGTCGCCGGCAAGGCGGAGAAGGAGGCGCGCTACCACCAGCAGCATTCGGCCGACTGGGTGGTGCGCCTGGGCGACGGCACCGCCGAGTCGCGTGCACGCATGGAGGCCGCACTGCAGCAGTCGTGGCGCTACGTGCCCGAACTGTTTGCCGCGGATGCGGTGGACGACGAAGCCCGCGCCAGCGGACTGGGCCCCGCCTGGGCAGAGTTGCGCGAACCCTGGTTTGCCCAGATGGCCTCGATGCTAGGCGAAGCCTCGCTCTCGGTGCCTGCAGAAACTGCCTTTCGGAGCCACGGCAAGCGCGGCGTCCACAGCGAGCACATGGGCTACATCCTGGCCGAGATGCAGCACCTGCAGCGCGCGTATCCCGGGGGCGTATGGTGACTGTTGCCGCCTCCGCGCCCACGCGCTGCGAGCAGGCCTGGGAGGTGCTGGGCACCGTGCTCGACCCGGAAGTGCCGGCGCTGTCGGTGCGCGACCTGGGCATCGTGCGCGACGTGATCGAGCGCGGCGTCGAACTCGAGGTCGTGCTCACGCCCACGTATTCCGGTTGCCCGGCCACCGAGGTGATCGAGCGCGACGTGCTCGATGCAATCGCCAGGGCCGGCCTCGGCCCCGCCCATGTCACGCTGCAGCGCGCGCCGGCATGGACCACCGACTGGATCAGTGCCGAGGGAAAGCGCAAGCTCACCGAGTACGGCATCGCGCCGCCAAGCCCGGTCGGCCCCGGCGGCGCAGTACCCATCCGAATCTTCGGCCGCAAGGCCGACGCCCCGCTCGCCTGCCCGCGCTGCGGCAGCAAGACCACCGAGCGCCTCTCGGCCTTCGGTTCGACCGCTTGCAAGTCGCTCTACCGCTGCCTTGCCTGCCGCGAACCCTTCGAACACTTCAAGCCACTATGAGCTTCGACTTCCATCCCCTGCGCGTGCGCAGGATCGAGCCCGACACCGCCGAGGCGGTGGTTGTCTCTTTCGACGTGCCCGAAGCGCTGCGCGAGGTGTTCGGCTTCACGCAGGGCCAGTACCTCACGCTGCGCAAGGACATCGACGGCCAGGACCTGCGCCGCTCCTATTCGATCTGCGCTGGCGTCGATGACGGCGAGCTTCGCGTCGGCGTGCGCAAGGTGAAGGACGGCGTCTTCTCCAACTGGATCAACACCTCGCTGCAGGCCGGCGACACGCTGCAGGTGATGGCGCCGCAGGGCCGCTTCTTCGTGCCGCTCGAACCCGAGGCGCGCCACCATCACCTGGGCATTGCCGGCGGCAGCGGCATCACGCCGATCCTGTCGATCATGAAGACCGTGCTGGCGCGCGAGCCGAAGAGCCGCTTCACGTTGATCTACGGCAACCGGCAGCTCAGGTCGACGATGTTCAAGGAAGAGATCGAAGACCTCAAGAACCGCTACATGACGCGGCTGGTGCTGCAGCATGTGTTTTCCGACGAGCACACCGACGTGCCGCTCAACATGGGCGTGATGAACCGCGAGAAGATCGGCGAGTTCCTGCAGGGCGTGGTGCCCGCGTCGCATATCGACCATGCCTATATCTGCGGGCCGTTCCAGATGAACGACGAGGCCGAGGCGGCGCTGCTTGCAGCCGGCGTGCCCGAGGAGCGCATCCACATCGAACGCTTCGGGGTCGCCCAGCCGGCGGCAGGTGCGCAGGCCGCTGTTGGCGCGGTGGTGCACGAAGCCCTGCCGGGCGATGCCGAAGAGGCCCGCATCACCATCGTGCGCGACGGGCTGCGCCGCGAGATCTCGTTCACGCGCGGGCAGCCAAGCATCCTCGATGCGGCTTCTTCCGCCGGGCTGGAGGTGCCGTACTCGTGCACTTCAGGCGTGTGCGGCACATGCCGCGCCAAACTGCTGGAAGGGGAAGTGCGGATGGAGCGGAACTTCGCGCTCGACAAGAATGAGGTGGCGAACGGATTCATCCTGACCTGCCAGGCGCATCCCCTGACCGAGCGCGTGGTCCTGTCGTTCGACGAGCGCTGAACTTTTCAACCAATGGAGACGAGATACATGAAGTCATTCACCCGCCTCGGCGTGGCGCTGCTTTGCGCCATGGCCTTTGCCGCACACGCCGACATCAACGTCGGCGTGACGCTTTCGGCCACCGGACCGGCCGCATCGCTCGGCATTCCCGAGAAGAACACCATCGGGCTGATGCCCAAGACGATCGGCGGACAAAAGATCAACTACATCGTGCTGGACGATGCGTCCGACACCACCGCCGCCGTGTCCAACACGCGCAAGCTGATCAGCGAGAACAAGGTCGACATCGTCATCGGCTCGACGGTCACGCCCAACTCGCTGGCCATGATCGACGTGGTTTCCGAAGCGAAGGTTCCGATGATCTCGATGGCTGCATCCGCGCGCATCGTCGAGCCGATGGACGACAAGCGCAAATGGGTCTTCAAGACGCCGCAGAACGACATCATGATGTCGCTCGCCATCGCCGAGCACATGGCTGCCAACGGCATCAAGACGGTCGGCTTCATCGGCTTCTCCGATGCCTACGGCGAAGGCTGGTTCCAGGAGTTCGGCAAGGCCGCCGGGCTCAAGAAGTTGCAGGTGACGGCGAACGAACGTTATGCCCGCAGCGACACGTCGGTCACCGGCCAGACGCTGAAGCTGATCAGCGCCAAGCCCGATGCGGTGCTGATCGCCGGCTCCGGCACGCCGGCCGCGCTGCCGCAGAAATCGCTCAAGGAGCGTGGCTACGCGGGCAAGATCTACCAGACGCACGGCGTCGCGAACGCCGACTTCCTGCGCGTCGGCGGCAAGGACGTCGAGGGCACGCTGCTGCCGTCCGGCCCGATGCTGGTGGCCGCGCAGCTGCCCGATTCGCATCCGGTCAAGAAGTCGGCGACTGCCTATGTCAGCGCCTACGAAGCAGCCAACGGCAAGGGCACCGTGTCCACCTTCGGCGGCCATGCATGGGATGCGGGCCTTCTGATGAGCGCAGCCGTTCCGGTGGCGCTGAAGACGGCGCAGCCCGGCACACCGGCCTTCCGCTCGGCACTGCGCGATGCACTCGAAGCGGTGAAGGACCTTCCCGGCGCCCACGGCATCTTCACCATGTCGCCGACCGACCATCTGGGCCTCGACCAGCGCGCACGCGTGATGGTCAAGGTCGAGAACGGCACCTGGAAATACCAGCCCTGATGGACGCTCAGATCGCCCTGATCCTGACGCAGGACGGCATCGTCAACGGGGCGATCTACGGGCTGATGGCATTGGCGCTGGTGCTGGTGTTTTCGGTCACCCGGGTCATCTTCATTCCGCAGGGCGAGTTCGTCGCCTTCAGTGCCTTGTCGATGGTGGCGGTGCAGGCCGGCCGCACGCCCGGAACGCTGTGGCTGCTGCTCGCGCTCGCAGCCGCCGCGCTCCTGATGGAAGTCTGGCGCTGGAAGCGCGGTGCCGCGGTGGACTGGGGCTCGACGCTCGTCTGGTGCGTGGCGCTCCCGCTCGCCGCCTGCGCGCTGGTGCTGCTGCTGAAGCCGGACTCGCTCGTCACCCAGACGCTGACCGTGCTGGCGCTGATCGTGCCGCTCGGCCCCCTGCTTTACCGGCTGGCCTACCGGCCGCTCGCCGATGCGACCGTGCTCACATTGCTCATCGTCTCGGTCGCGCTGCACGGCGTGCTGGTCGGCCTCGGGCTGGTTTTCTTCGGTGCCGAGGGCTCGCGCACACCGGCCTTCTCGGATCTGCGGCTCGACCTGGGCGGCATCGCGGTGACCGGCCAGTCGCTGGTGGTGGTGGGCGTCACTGCCGCATTGGTGGTGGCGATGTTCCTGTTCTTCGAACGCTCGATCGTCGGCAAGGCGCTGCGCGCCACCGCGATCAACCGGGTCGGCGCGCGGCTGATGGGCATTCCCACCGGCCTCTCCGGCGACCTGAGCTTTGCGCTGGCGGCGGCGATCGGCGCGGTGTCCGGCCTGCTGATCGCGCCCTTGACCACCATCTACTACGACACCGGCTTCCTGATCGGCCTCAAGGGCTTCGTCGCGGCCATCGTCGGCGGGCTTGCGAGCTATCCGCTGGCGCTGCTCGGCGCGCTGATCGTCGGGCAACTCGAAGCCTTCTCGTCTTTCTGGGCCAGCGCCTTCAAGGAGGTGTTCGTCTTCACGCTCATCATCCCTGTGCTCTGGTGGCGGTCGCGGAAGAGCCGCCATGTGGAGGACGAGGAATGACGCGCCGGCAATTGACGCTGGCCTTCGTCGCCGCACTCGCCGCCGCATGGGGTTTCCTGCCGGACTTCTCGGTCACGGTGCTCTGCTACATCGGCCTCTACGCGCTCGTCGCGGCCGGCCTTGTCATGCTCACCGGCGTCGGCGGCATGACGTCTTTCGGTCAAGCTGCCTTCGTCGGCACGGGCGCCTATGCCACTGCCTGGGTCTGCACCTCGCCACTGGTCGATGCCGCTATCGGGAGCATCGTCAACCCGGCACTCCTGCCGTGGATGGGGCTCCTGCTCGGCATCGCGGTGACCTTCTTCATCGCCTGGGGACTGGGCGCCATCACGCTGCGGCTGTCGGGCCACTACCTGCCGCTGTGCACCATCGCCTGGGGCTTGAGTTTCTATTTTCTTTTCGGCAACCTCGAGTTCCTTGGCGGACACACCGGCGTGGCGGGCGTGCCGCCGATCGTGGTGGCCGGCATCTCGCTCGCGTCGCCGCGCGCGCTGGGCGTGGTCATCTGGGCTGTGCTGCTGCTGGCGCTCTGGGCGCTGCACAACCTGCTCGACTCGCGCGAGGGCCGCGCCATCCGCGCTCTGAAAGGCGGCCGCGTGATGGCCGAGTCGATGGGCGTGGACACGGCGCGCTATCGCATCAAGGTGTTCGTACTGGCGGCGTTGCTGGCGGCGGTTTCGGGATGGCTTTATGCGCACCTGCAGCGCTTCATCAACCCGACGCCGTTCAACCTCAACATCGGCATCGAGTACCTCTTCATGGCGGTCGTCGGCGGCGCCGGCCATCTGTGGGGCGCGGTGCTCGGCGCGGCGCTGATCACGCTGCTGAAAGAGCAGTTGCAGGACATCCTGCCGAGCCTCCTCGGCACCAGCGGCAATTTCGAGGTGATCGTCTTCGGGCTCCTGATGCTCTTCGTGCTGCAGCGCTTCGCCGATGGCCTTTGGCCGGGCCTGGCTCGCATCGGCGGTCGCTTTCTGCGGCCGACACCGGTACGCGCATCGCGCCGCACGGTGGTGCTGCCCGAGGCCGAGCTACCCCCGCGCGGCCAGCTGGTACTGCAGGCCCGGGCGGTGACCAAGCGTTTCGGCGGTCTGGTCGCGAACGACGCGGTGAGCATGGAAGTGAAGGCCGGCGAGATCCATGCGCTGATCGGCCCCAACGGCGCCGGCAAGAGCACCTTCTTCAACATGATCTCGGGCGTGGACGATCCGACCTCGGGCGAGGTGCTGCTGATGGGCCGGCAGATGGCCGCCCAGCCCTCGCGCGCCTTCGCTGTGCTCGGGCTCGGGCGCACGTTCCAGCATGTACGGCTGCTCGGCCAACGCCGCGTGATCGAGAACGTCGCGCTCGGCGCCCATCGCCGCGGCCGGCGCGGCTGGATCGCGTCGATGCTGCGGCTCGACCGCGCCGAAGAAGCGGCCTTGCTCGCGCAGGCACGCCGGCAGCTCGACCGCTGCGGACTGGGCGCATTTGCGGATGTGCCCGCGGCTTCGCTGGCCCTGGGCCAGCAGCGCGCAGTCGAGATCGCGCGGGCGCTCGCCGGCCATCCGGCCGTGCTGCTGCTCGATGAACCGGCGGCCGGCCTGCGGCACCTCGAGAAGCGTGCGCTCGCGGCGTTGCTCGATCAACTGCGCGCGGAAGGTCTCGGCATTTTGGTCGTCGAGCACGACATGGAATTCGTCATGAACCTTGCCGACCGCATCACCGTGCTGGAGTTCGGGGCGGTGATCGCCCGCGGAACGCCGGCCGAAGTGCAGGCCGATCCGAAGGTGCTCGATGCCTACCTGGGCGGCGTCGACGAACCCGCGGCGACCCCGGCCGCGATGGAGAAAACTGAATGAGCAATTCGTTGCTCCAACTCCACGACTTCTGCGTCTCCTACGGCGCGGTGGAGGCGGTTCACCACATCGACCTGGAGGTCGGCGCCGGCGAGATCGTCACCGTCATCGGCCCCAACGGCGCCGGCAAGACCACGCTGCTTTGCGCCGCGATGGGGCTGCTGCCGTCGCGCGGCCAGGTGGTGCTCGACGGCAAGCGCATGGTGCGCCCGAGCGTGGAGGCGATGGTCGCCCGCGGCGTCGGGCTGGTGCCCGAGAAGCGCGAGCTGTTCGGCGAGATGTCGGTCGAAGACAACCTGCTCCTGGGCGGCTTCTCGCGCTGGTGGCGCGGCGAGCGCGACCAGCGCCCGCGCATGAAAGACGTGTTCGGCATCTTTCCTCGCCTCGAGGAGCGGCGCGCGCAGCTGGCGTCGACGCTGTCGGGCGGCGAGCGGCAGATGCTCGCCATCGGCCGTGCGCTGATGGCGCGTCCCCGCCTGCTGATGCTCGACGAGCCCTCGCTCGGCCTCGCGCCGCTCATCGTGCGCGAAGTGCTGCAAGTGGTCTCGTCGCTGCGCCAGCATGGGGTGTCGGTGCTGCTGGTGGAACAAAACGCGCGCGCTGCGCTGCAGGTGGCCGATCGGGCTTACGTGCTCGAGATGGGTGCCGTCGCACTCGAGGGCGACGCAAAGGCGCTGCTGCACGACCGCCGCATCATCGACACCTACCTCGGCCTCGGCGGCCGCAGCGAAAGCGCCGCAGCTTCGTCCTAGTCGCTCCGCTGCGCCGCGCGCGACCCGGCCCCTGAAACCGGCGCGGCCAAATCCCAGGAACACCGCGGAGCCGGCTTCGCCGGGCCGCAGGTGTTGCCCCCTTGAGGGGGAGGCGCCGCAGGCGCTTCGGGGGTGCTTCACTTCCTTTGCTTGAAGTTCCACCACGGCAGCAACGCGCTCAACGACTGCACCTCGCCGCTGGCCGCGCTTTCATAGCCGGCGAGGGTGCCGAGCCGGTGCTGCCACGCGGCACCGCGCAGCAGCACGAGCAGCGCCAGGGTGGCCGGCTGCTCAAGCGCCGACTTGAGGCAGGCCAGGTGATAGCGCTCATGCACCAGCGGCACGAAGCCCAGGTCCGCAGCACGGGCCGCCGATTCGATCCCGAGCCCCACGTCGCCCTGGCCTGACGCGATCGCATGGGCGACGGCCGTGTGCGACGGCTCGCACAGCGCATGGCTGTCGAGCGCGTTCGCATCGACGCCCTCCCGGGCCATCAGGTCTTCGAGCAGCACGCGGGTGCCGGTGCCGAGCGCGCGGTTCACGTAGCGCGCACGCAGGGCGGCGGCGTCGGCCAGTCCGCGCAGTCCCAGCGGATTGCCCGGCGCGACGATCAGCCCCTGCGTACGCCGCGCGAAGCCGATGATCTTGTGCAGCCCCGGCTTGAGCAGCGGCTTGTAGGCGCGCTGCGCCGGCGAGCCGACGGCTGGACGCTCGAGCGTGTGAAAGCCCGCCATCACGCAGCGCCCCTGGTTGAGCGCGCTGATCGCGTCGACGCTGCCGGTGAAGTGGATGTCCAGCTGCAGGCGCGCACTCGCTGCGGCGTGCGCTCGCAGCAGCACCAGCGCGTCGTCGTGACTCGCGTGCAGGCGCAGCACGTGCGTGCTGTCGTCGAAGGCGAGCGCAAAGGCGCGTTCGAGATCGGCATGCAGCGCCTCGATCTGAGGCGCCAGTCGCGCCTGCGCCTGACGCTCGGCCCACAGCAGCTTGTCGCCGAACTCCGAGAGCTGCGCCGACTGGCCCTGTGCCCCGCTCACCAGCGCATGGCCGAGCGTCTGTTCCCAGCGCCTGAGTTCGCCCCACACATGCCGATACGACAGGCCGAGCGCGCGCGACGCGCCCGATATGGACCCGTGCTCCCGCACCGCGTGCAGCAGATCCATGAGCGGATTGCGGATCAGCGTGCGGCCGTTGCGGCGCGGCGCGATCACATAGGAGAGTTCGATCTGTTGCACAAAAAAAGGTGTCGGGAATGCCGCAAGGATTATGCAGAGCCGAGCCGGCGCCTATGCACGCGATTGCATAGGCCGGCGGCGATCGCGCGAACATACTGCCCCGCTTCGCATACACCTCCCGCATGAACACTTTCACCGACAGCGCGGCCGCCGCCTGGCAGCTCGTCGTTTCGGCCGACGCGCTGCTCCTGGGCATCGTCGGCCGGTCGCTCGCTGTCAGTGCCTCGGCCTGCGCCCTGGCCTGCGGCTTTGGCCTGCTGCTGGGTGCATGCGTTGCCGTGGCGCGCTTTCCGGGGCGGGGGCTGCTGCTCACGCTGCTCAACACGCTGCTGGCGCTGCCTTCGGTGGTGGTCGGGCTCGTCATCTACCTGCTGCTTTCGCACTCGGGGCCGCTGGGCTTCCTGGGCTGGCTGTTTTCCTTCAAGGCGATGGTGCTGGCGCAGACGCTGCTCGTGCTGCCGGTGGTCACCGCGCTCACCCGGCAGGCGATCGAGGACGCCGACCGCGCGCATGGCGAGCAGTTGCGCTCGCTGGGCGCCGGAACGTTCGTGCGTGCGCTGCTCCTCATGTGGGACGAGCGCTATGCGCTGGTCACGGTACTGATCGCCGCCTTCGGCCGCGCCGTGTCCGAAGTCGGCGCGGTGATGATCGTCGGCGGCAACATCGACGGCTTCACCCGCGTGATGACCACCGCCATCGCGCTCGAAACCAGCAAGGGCGACCTGCCGCTCGCACTGGCGCTCGGGCTGCTGCTGCTCGGCGTGGTGCTGGTGCTGAACCTGGCGATCTCTGCCGTGCGGGCCTGGCGCGAACGCATCGACGGCGGCGCGGCAGATGCGGCGATGCCGCGGCGCACGGAGCTGACATCGTGACGCACGAGGCGCCGCTGTTCAGCCTGCGCGATCTCGACGTGCGCTACGGCCGCGTGCCGGCGCTGCTTGGCGCCACGCTGTCGATCCATGCCGGCGAGCGCGTCGCGCTGATCGGCGCCAACGGCAGCGGCAAGAGCACTCTGCTGCGCGTGCTGCACGGATTGGTGCCGCATGCGTCGGGCAGCTTCGTCGGCAGGGTGCCGCGGCGGTCGCAGGCGATGCTGTTCCAGCGGCCGCACATGCTTCGCGCCAGCGTGCGAAACAACGTCGCGCTCGCGCTCTGGCTGCACGGCATGCCCTGGCGCCGCGCACAGGAAGAGTCCGTCGCTGCGCTCGGCCGCGTGGGACTTGCCGCGCTCGCCGATCGCAATGCGCGCACGTTGTCGGGCGGGCAGCAGCAGCGCATGGCGCTCGCACGCGCCTGGGCGCTGCAGCCCGACCTGCTGCTGCTCGACGAGCCGACCGCCAGCCTCGACCCCACCGCAAAACGCGAGGTCGAGGCGCTGATCGCAGAAGCCGCGCACGGCCGCACGCTGGTGTTCGCGAGCCACAACCTCGGGCAGGTGAAGCGGCTCGCGAGCCGCGTCGTCTACCTGGAACAGGGCAGGGTGCTGGCCGACCTGCCGATCAATGATTTCTTCGGCGGACCGCTGCCGAAGGAGGCCCTTCTATTCGTCAAAGGAGAGTCCCTGTGAAGAAGATTCTTGTCGTCCTTGCTGCTGCGGCCATCGCCGCGTCCGTCGGTGCCGAAACCATCACCATGGCCTCCACCACGTCGACCGAGCAGTCGGGGCTGTTCACCCACATGCTGCCGGCCTTCAGGCAGGCCAGCGGCATCGACGTCAAGGTGGTAGCCGTCGGGACCGGTCAGGCGATCGACATGGCGCGGCGCGGCGATGCCGACGTGCTTTTCGTCCACGACACGGCGGCCGAAGAGAAGTTCGTCGCCGACGGATTTGCGGTGAAGCGCTTTCCGGTCATGTACAACGACTTCGTGCTGATCGGGCCGCAGAACGATCCGGCCGCGACGAAGGGCAGCGACATTGCCGCGGCGCTGAAGAAGATCTCGTCGGCCAACGCGCCTTTCGTCTCGCGCGGCGACAAGAGCGGCACCGACGCCGCCGAGCGGCGGCTGTGGGCGCTGGCCGGTGTGGCCGATGCGGGCCAGCCGGTGCCCAACGACAGGAAGGGCACGGGCTACAGGGAATGCGGCTGCGGCATGGGGCCGGCGCTCAACATCGCGGCATCGAGCGGCGCCTACGTGCTGGCCGATCGCGGCACCTGGCTCAGCTTCAAGAATCGCGCCGGCCTGGCGGTGCTGGTCGAAGGCGACAAGCGCCTCTTCAACCAGTACGGCGCGATGGCCGTGAGCGGCGCGAAGTTTCCGCAGCTCAATGCCGCCGGCGCACAGAAGTTTGTCGACTGGGTGGTATCGCCGGCCGGGCAATCCAGCATCGCGAGCTACAAGATCGGCGGCGAGCAGTTGTTCTTTCCGAATGCCACGCCCTGATGCCTACTGCGCCGTGATCTTTCGTTCCTTCACCACCTTGCCCCAGGTCGCGGTTTCGCTGGCGATGTAGCGCGCGAGTTCGTCGCGGCTGCCGGGCATCGGCGTGAGGCCGTGCTTCTCGAGCTGCACGCGGGTCTCGGGTTCGTTCAGCACCTTCACGATCTCGCGGTTCCAGCCATCGAGGATCGGTGCCGGCGTCTTGCCCGGCGCGACGAAGGCATACCAGTTGGTCGCGCTGAAGCCCGGAAAGCCGGACTCGGCGATGGTCGGCACGTTCGGCAGCGAAGGCGCCCGCGTGAGCCCTGTGGTCGCAAGCGCGGTCACCTTGCCGGTCTCGATGTAAGGGGCTGCGGTCGAGGGCACGGCGTAATAGCTCGCGACACGGCCGCCCAGTACGTCCACCATCGCCGGCGCACCGCCCTTGTAGGGCACGTGCACGATCTCCACGCCGGCGCGCTGGTTGAAAAGCTCGCCCGCCAGGTGCGAGGCCGAGCCCGCGCCGGTCGATGCGTACTCGAGGTTCACGGTCTTGGTCTTGGCAAGCGCAATGAACTCGGCCAGGGTCTTCGCCTTGATCTCCGGGTTCACCACCAGCACGTTCGGAAAGTTGAGGCCCATGGTGATCGGCGCCAGGTCGCGCACCGGGTCGTAGGGCAGCTTCATCAGATGCGGCGCGATTGAGAGCGGCCCGATCGAGCCGAGCAGGATCACCGATCCGTCCGGCGCCGCATTGGCCACGTACTGGTGCGCGATGTTGCCGCCGGCACCGGCGCGGTTGTCGACCACCACCTGCTGGCCGATGTTTTCCGACAGGCGTTTGGCAATCAGCCGCGCTGCCGTGTCGGCACCGCCGCCGGCGGCAAAGCCGACCACCATCGTCACCTGTTTCTTCGGCGGAAAGTCCTGGGCCGACGCCGGCAGCAGGAAACCGGCCGAGACCGCGAGCAGGCCGGTCGCGGCAAAGAGGAAGGCGCGCTTTTTCATCGTATGTCTCCGTTGTCGTTCTGTTCTGAAGGGAAAGGGATCGCCGCTCAATCTGCGCCCAGCTGCAGCCGGTTCGGCAGCCGCTTCTCGATCGCGAACTTGAGCAGCGCCGCCGAGCGGAAGATGCCGTGCGCGAACTTGCCGTAGGGCAGCGTCAGGAAGAGCGCCATCACCACGCCCAGGTGCACCGCCAGCAGCAGCGCCATGTAGCCGGTGTCGCGCAGCGCCAGCAACGCGAGGCCGGTGATGCTGGTGAGCAGCAGCAGCGCGATGAAGCCGCGGTCCATCGGCCGCTGCGCGGGGTCGCCGTGGGCCGGGTCGCGCCGCAGGTTCAGCCACAGCAGCCCGACCGGCCCGATCACCAGCCCGATGCCGCCGGCGGTGCCAAGCAACACCGGCAGGCTCGTGAGCGCATACGGCGCCTGCAGCCCGAGCAGGTAGTGGTAGAGCGTGGCCACGCTGGTCGAGGCGAAGCACAGCATGAAGCCGTAGAAGGTGAAGTGATGGAAGCGCCGCCGCCAGAGCGTGAAGCGGTCGTCCCGCTCGTTGCAGCCTTCGCCGTGGCCGCCGTCGAGATACTTGAGGCGCAGCACGTCGCGCGCCGCTTCGGCCGCCGCACCGTCGGCTCGCTCCCCGGGTTCGCGCGAAGGCGAGATGTCGGACCAGAAACGCGCCGTGCCCATGCCGAGCGCAAACACCACGAACAGGAACACCGCGCCGAACAAGGCGGCCATCAGGTTGTGCGGAAAGACGGCGTAGAAGTTGCCGGCCAGCGGCGCGTGCAGCAGCGAGCCGGTCATCGCGACGGCCAGCACCAGGAACAACGCAAGGCCGCCCGCCAGCGCCAGCGCCACCGTGAGGCCGGCCTTGCGGTACAGCGCCCCCAGGGCCGGCGGCCAGGCGTAGTCGTGGTAAGTCTCGATGCGCACCTGGGCCATCGCCTTCGGTACGTTCACTGCAAACTCGTGCGGCGGTGCGTACTGGCAGGCATGCAGGCAGGCGCCGCAGTTGTGGCACAGGTTCGCCAGGTAGTGCGTGTCGGCCTTGCCGAATTCGAGGCGGCGCGTCATGGCCGGAAACACGGCGCAAAAGCCTTCGCAGTAGCGGCAGGCATTGCAGATCTGCAGGATGCGTGCGACCTCCGCTTCGCTCGCGCCGAGCGGCAGGGCCGGGCGAATGGGCACCACGCGCGGGTTCGCGGTGCCCACGCCTTCGGCATCCTGCCGTGCGCGCGCGACCAGGTCAGTGAGCGGCTGCAAGGCGAGTCTCCGTTGCGGCTTGCGCCTGGTTCTTCGACGCGGCCCGTGCGGCCTGCGTGCCGGCGATGCGGCCGAAGGCCGTGCCGATGCTCATGCCGACGCCGGCCGTGTAGCCCTGGCCCAGCACGTTGCCGGCCATCATCTCGCCGGCCACGAACAGGTTGGGACTTGCGCGGCCGCCGAAGCGCACCGCCACGGTCTCGTCGACCTTGAGGCCGAGGTAGGTGAAGGTGATGCCCGGTCGCAGCGGATAGGCATGGAAAGGCGGCGTGTCGATCGGCAGCGCCCAGTGCGTCTTGGCCGGCGCGACGCCTTCGGTGCGGCAGTCGTCCAGCGCGGTGTGGTCGAAGCTGCCAGGGCGGCAGGCTGCGTTGTAGCGCTCCAGGGTCTGCAGGAACGCGACTTCGTCGAGCCCGATCTTCTGCGCCAGTTCGGCCAGCGAGGCTGCGCGCGTTCCGGCAAACACCGGCGGCATGAAGCGCCCGATCGCCTTGGCATCGATCACCGACCAGGCGATCTGCCCGGGCTGCTGCGCGACCAGCCGGCCCCAGATCGCATAGCGCTTGGGCCAGAAGTCTTCGCCTTCGTCGTAGAAGCGCTGCGCCTCGCGATTGACCACCACGCCCAGCGACACGCAATCGATGCGCGTGCAGATGCCCCCGTCGTACAGCGGCGCGCGCGCATCGATCGCCACGCAGTGCGACTGCGACGGATCGCCGATGCTGTCGGCGCCCGCATCGAGCATGTTCTTCAGCAACACGCCCGTGTTGAAGCGCGTGCCGCGGATGAGGAAGTTGTCGGCCGGCCACTCGCCGCGCTCGTTCTGGCCCCAGGCCTCGCGCAGCCACTGGCGGTTCGACTCGAAGCCGCCGGCGGCCAGCACGCAGCTCTTCGCTTCGATGCGTTCGCCGGCTTCGGTGCGCACCGCGACAAAGCGTTCACCGTCGAGTTCGACCGACGCCACCGGCGTGTCGTAGCGGACGCCGACGCCCAGCCGCTCGGCGCTGCGGTAGTAGGCATTGACCAGCGCCTTGCCGCCGCCCATGAAGAAGGCGTTGGTGCGCGCCACGTGCAGCGCGCCGGAGAGCGGCGGCTGGAAGCGCACGCCGTGGCTGCGCATCCAGTCGCGGCAGTCCGACGACGCGCGGATGACAAGGCGGGCCAGCTTCTCGTCCGTCAGCCCGCCGGTCACCTTCAGCAGGTCCTGCCAGTATTCCTCTTCGCCGTAGGCTTCGATCAGCACGTCCTGCGGCGCGTCGTGCATGCAGCGCAGGTTGCGCACATGCTGCGAATTGCCGCCGCGCCAGGCCTTCGGCGACGCTTCCAGCAGCAGCACCGAGGCACCGGCTTCACGCGCCATCAGCGAAGCACAGAGCGCGGCATTGCCGCCGCCGATCACCAGCACGTCAGGTTTGTCTTTCACCCCGCTACTGTAGGAAGCGCGGCCGCGCCTGCCAAGCCGGCGGATCGCATGACCCCATCACGAACCGTGAAGGGAGGCGCCGGGCCAGTGGTCGGTCTGGACGAGCGCCCGCGCCGTTTCGGTCAGCACGATGCGCACCGCGAGCGCCGCCGGCGACAGCTCGTCGTCCGAAAGGCTGCAGACGGCATTGCGCCGCCGGGCTTCGCGGTCGGCCAGCGGCGCCATGTGGAAGCGCTCGGCGACATCGGCGATGCGGCCCACCGCCGCGCCCGGCTGCACCGTGGCGCCGAAGCCGGCATCGACCGCATCCATCAGCATCGACAGCGAATCGATCTCCGCCACCAGCAGCGGCGTGACCCTCGCGCGCACGAAGGCAGCATCGATCACGCTGCGCAGCCCGTGGGTTCCGGTCGGCAGGATGAGCGGCAGCCGGGCCAGTTTTGCGATCGAGACGCTAAGTTTGCTCGCGGCATCGGCCGCGGACATGTGCCTGCGCGCACGGATGAGGAGCAGCTTTTCTTCCAGCAGCGGCGTCACGCTCCAGCGGGTGGCGGCATGCGTGTTGAAGAGTACCGCCAGGTCGAGCTGGCGGGCGTTGAGCATCGCGCTCAGGTGGCCCGACAGGCTCTCGACCATGTGCAGCCGCACATCCGGATAGCGCTCGCGCATGGCCCGCATGAAGGGCATGGCCAGCACCGCGGCGGTGGTCGGCGCGAGGCCGACGCTGACGGTGCCCGACAGCCGCGCGTGCTGGGCGACGCGGGCGGCCTGGGCGGCATGGCGCAGCGTGAGTTGTGCCTCGCGGAAGAAGGCCAGGCCGGCCTCGGTCGGCACCGCGCCCTTGGCGGTGCGCTGCAGCAGGCGCGTCGACAGCTCGCTTTCGAGCCGGCTGATCTGCTGGCTGAGCGCCGACTGGACCAGGCCGAGATCGAGCGCCGCCTTCCCCATGCTGCCGAGCTCCACGGTGCGGACGAAGTAGCGAAGCTGGCGCAGTTCCATGGCCGAGGATTATCCGGGCCCGCCGACCGCTCACTCGACGATCGCCACGCCCTTCACCTGCGCATGCACCGCCGCGCCTGCGCAAAGCCGCAGCAGCCCGGCCGACTTGCGCGTGATGCGCGCCAGCATGCGCGTGCCGCCGATGTCCAGCCCGACCATCACCTGCGCCGGCCCGTCTTCGACCATGTCGGCCACCCTGGCCGGCAGGATGTTGAGCACGCTGGTGTCGGCGTGCGCTGCGAGCGTGAGGCTGACGTCGCGCGCCTGGACGCGCACCCGCACCTTGCTGCCGATGGCCGCGCCGCTGTGCGGCAGGCTCAGCGTGCCGCCCGCAAACGCGACATGCGTCAGCCGATACACGTCGTCGTAGCCCGTGACCACCGCGGCGATGGTCGCTGCGGCCGCATCGCCATGCGCCAGCGGCAGGTCGAGGCGCGTCATCAGCTCGTGCGCAGGACCGGTGGCGACCACGCGCCCGGCATCGAGCAGCACCAGGTGGTCGGCGAGCCGCGCCACCTCGTCCGGCGCATGGCTCACGTAGATGACCGGAATGTCGAGTTCGGCGTGCAACCGCTCCAGGTAGGGCATCACCTCCCGCTTGCGCTGCATGTCGAGGGAGGCGAGGGGCTCGTCCATCAGCAGCAGCCGCGGGCTGGTGGCCAGCGCGCGCGCAATGCCCACGCGCTGGCGCTCGCCGCCCGAAAGCGTGTCGGCCCGTCGCCCGAGCAGATGGCCGAGTCCAAGCAGTTCGACCGCCTGCGCGAGCGGCACGCGGCGCTTCGATGACGCAACCCGCTGCATGCCGAACTCGATGTTGCGCTGCACGTCCAGGTGCGGGAAGAGCCGGGTGTCCTGGAACACGTAGCCGAGCGGCCGCTTGTGCGTCGGCAGGAAGAAGTCGCCGTCCTGCCAGACCTCTGCGTTGACGACCACCTGCGCACCGCGTGCGTGCTGCAGCCCGGCGATGGCGCGCAGGCAGGTCGTCTTGCCGCAGCCGGACGGCCCCGACAGCAACGTCACGCCACGGCCGGGCAGGGCGAGTTCCACCTGCAGCGAGAAGCCGGGATGGTCGACCGCGAGCCGGACTCCAACGCCGCTCATCGCCGGCGCCCGGTCGGGTTGAGCACGTACAGCGCCAGCAGCACGAGAAACGAAAACGCCAGCATGCCGGCCGCGAGCCAGTGCGCCTGCGTGTACTCCAGTGCTTCCACATGGTCGTAGATCTGCACCGACACCACGCGCGTCCTGTCGGGGATGTTGCCGCCGATCATCAGCACCACGCCGAACTCGCCCACCGTGTGCGCGAAGCCCATCACGATCGCGGTCAGGTAGCCGGGCCGTGCGAGCGGCAGCACGACGCTGAAGAAGGTGTCGAGCGGCGACGCCCTGAGCGTGGCCGCCGCTTCCAGCGGCTGCTCGCCGATGGCCTCGAAGGCGTTCTGGATCGGCTGCACCACGAAGGGCATCGAATAGATCACCGAGCCGACCACCAGTCCTGCGAAGGTGAACGGCAGTACGCCGAGCCCTAGCGATTGGGTGAACTGGCCCACCGGTCCGTTCGGTCCCATCGTCACAAGCAGGTAGAAGCCCAGCACGGTGGGCGGCAGCAACAGCGGCATCGCGACCAGCGCGCCGACCGGCCCCTTCCATGCAGACCGCGTGCGGGCCAGCCACCAGGCGAGCGGCGAACCCAGCAGCAGCAGGATCAGCGTGGTGAGCGCGGCCAGCTTCAGCGTGAGGAGGATGGCGCCCAGCGCCGAAGCGGTCGGCATGCGGTGGTTCAGACGTCGTAACCGAAGGAGCGGATCAACGTCTTCGCGCCGTCGGTCTTCAGGAAAGCCATGAGCGCAGCGGCAGCCGGGTTGTCCTTGGCGCGGGCGAGCAGCACCGCTTCCTGCCGGATGGGGTCGTGCAGTTCTGCCGGAACGATCCATGCCGAACCGCTCTTGAGCCTGCCGCCTTCCCACACCTGCGACAGCGCGACGAAGCCGAGTTCGGCATTGCCGGTCGAGACGAATCCGAAGGTCTGGCCGATGCTTTCGCCCTGCACGAACTTCGGCGTGAGCTGGTTCAGCAACCCCAGTCGCGCGATCGTTTCGACGGCGGCCGCGCCGTAGGGTGCGAGCTTGGGTGCGGCCAGTGCAAGTCGCGAGAACTTCGCCGCCCTGAGCACGTCGCCCTTGCCGTCCACGAGGTCGGGATTCGCGGACCACAGCACCAGCTTGCCGATGGCATAGGTGAAGCGGCTTCCCGGCACCGTGGCGGATTCCTGGTCGAGCCGTGCAGGCGTTTCGTCGTCGGCCGCGAGGAACACATCGAACGGCGCGCCGTTGCGTATCTGCGCGTAGAACTTGCCAGTCGAGCCGGACGACAGCACGGCCTTGTGGCCGGTCGACTTTTCGAAGTCCGCGGCGATCGCCCTCATCGGTGCTGCAAAGTTGGCGGCCACCGCGACCTGCACCTCGCCTGCGTGGGCCGGCAGCGATGCACAGAGGGCGAGCAGGGCGGGAGCGATCAGGCACCGGATGCGTTGAAGTTTCATCTTCGCTATTCACAAAAGGAATAGCGAGAGTGTAGGCCAGCCGGCACAATCGCCGCATGGCATCCCCCCGTTTCGGCGATGCGCTCGGCCACGGCATGAGCGACAAGCGCATCGACATCCTGCGCGGCATCGGCCGCACGGGCAGCATCTCGCAAGCCGCGCGCGAAGCCGCGGTGAGCTACAAGGCCGCCTGGCAAGCCGTCGCCACGCTGACCAACCTGGCCGGCGTGCCCCTGGTGGAACGTGCGGTCGGCGGCGCGGGCGGCGGCGGCGCCTCGTTGACCGCGCACGGCGTGCAACTCCTTGAACTGGCAGATGCATTGGAGACCGCGCGCCGCGCCGTGCAGTTGCGCGCCCCCACTGCAGGCGCCGGCGCCACCGCCGCGCGGCTGGCCATCCGCACCAGCATGCGCAACCAGTTGCCGGTCACCGTGGGTGCGATCGGCTCCACCGGCCGCATCGTGCGGGTGGCGATGACGCTCGGCGACGGCCACTGCATCGCTGCGCGCATCACGCGGGAGAGCGCCGAACTGCTGGGGCTGGCCGTCGGAATGGCTGCCATCGCGCTGTGCAAGGCGACGGCGGTTCGCATCGAGCGCGCGGCAGCGCAGCAGCAGCGCAGGGCCAAGGGCAACCGGATCGCCGGCGTGGTGTCGAGCGTGGCGCGCGGTGAGGACGGCGACGAGATCGCAGTGGCACTCGAAGGCGGCCTGCAGCTCGTGGGCTTCGCAGCCAATGGCAGTGGGCTGCGCACGCGCCAGCGCGTGACGGCGAGCGTCGACGAAGCGGCGGTGGTGGTCGCGCTGCCCGGCTGACGCGGCGCTGCGCCCGACGCCTCAGAGCCCCAGGTCGCTCAGCCCCGGGTGGTCGTCGGGCCGGCGGCCCAGGGGCCAGCGGAACTTGCGGTCGCTCTCGTTGATCGGCAGGTCGTTGATGCTGGCATGCCGGCGTGTCATCAGCCCGGCCGCATCGAATTCCCAATTCTCGTTGCCATAGCTTCGAAACCAGTGGCCGGAGTCGTCGTGCCATTCGTAGGCGAAGCGCACTGCGATGCGCGGCCCGCCGAAAGCCCACAGCTCCTTGATCAGCCGGTAGTCGAGCTCGCGCGCCCACTTGCGCTCGAGCAGCGCCTGCGCTTCGGCCCGGCCGACCGGGAACTCGGCGCGGTTGCGCCACCGGGTGTCTTCGCTGTAGGCGAGCACCACGCGGGCCGCATCGCGCGTGTTCCAGCCGTCTTCGGCCATGCGAACCTTCAGCGTTGCGCCTTGCAGGTCGAACGGCGGTACGGGCGGGCGTGTATCCATGGCAACTCTCTCCGGGCAAGTGACGAGGGAGTGCAGATTACGCCGACCCCGGCCGTCTGGCTGGTTCAGCGCTTGTTGTTGCGCAGCACGACCAGCTTCGACAGGCCGAACAGGTTGACCGGTTGCACCGCGGCAACCTCCCAGTCGTAGGCCAGGATCTGCTCGCCGTAGTCGAAATCGGAGCGGAAGCCGATGCGCTCGGACGCCGAGCGCACCGCGCGCTCCATCAGCCACCAGAAGCGGCTGCCGCTGAAATGATTGGCGATGAGGATCACCCCGTCGCGCTTGCAGACCCGGCGGATCTCGTGCACCAGCTGGGCCGGATGCGGCGTGACGGACAGAACATAGGGCACGGTCACGCAGTCGAAGCTGTCGTCCGCGAACTCCATCCGCTCGGCGTTCATGAGGCGCAGGGAAATGTCGTGCCCGGGCATGGCCGCTGCACGCGCCTGTGCGCGGGCGAGCATGTCGGCCGAGATGTCGATGCCGGTGACCCTGGCGCCGGTCGGGTAGCGCGCCAGCGTGAGTCCGGTGCCGACGCCCACTTCGAGCAGCGACGCGGGCGCCAGCGTGCAGGCGACTTCGGCCATGCGCCTGCGCCCAGGCTCCAGCACGCGCCCGAAGAGCAGGTCGTACAGCGGCGCGAAACGGTCGTAGGCACGCACCACGCCACGCTCGGTCGGCTCGGCCGCAGGCCGCTGCACGGTGGGCCGGCTGGATTCGGACGCGGCCGCCTGCATTCCGGGTTCTTTCATGATGCTGGCCGCAGTCAGGGCGAACCGGCGCCCACGACTTGCTGCAATGCCTGCCGGATCGCCTGCACATCGCCGGGCCGCACCAGTCGGGCGACCTCGCGCCCGTCGCGCATGAAAACCAGGGTCGGCCACAGCTTGATCTTGAAGGAGCGTCCCAGCGGCTTGCCGCTGCCGTCCTCGACCTTCAGATGATGGAGCCCCGGCGCGTCGGCCAGCGCCTGCGCCAGCAGCGGTTGGGCTGCCATGCAGAAGCCGCACCAGGGCGTGCCGAACTCGATCAGCGCCGGGCCGGCGATGGCGTCGACCTCGGCACGCGAGGGTTCGACCGATTCGTAGTCGTTGTTCATCCGGAAAATTCTGCCTCAGTGCTTCGCACGCACCAGCTTGCGGTACACGGTGGCCCGGCTGATGCCGAGCCGGCGTGCCGCTTCGGCGACGTTGCCGCGGGCTTCGTCGACAGCCTGGCGGATCAACGCCGTTTCGACATCGCGCAGGCGCGGCCGGCCGGCGGCTGGCGCTGCAGCAGCGACGCCGGTGGTGGCCCCATGCCGCCCGGCGCGTGGCCGCGCCTGCACCCGCAGGCCCGACCACAGGGGAACCTCGAGCACGGCATCGCCCCGTCGCGCCGCATCGAAAAGCATCTGCGGCGCCAGCGCGAACAGGTCGTTGCAGTTCGACACCGGATCGGCGCCCAGCGGCCGGTGCAGCATGTCGCGCGCGGCCGCGTTGGCGCCGGTGATGTTGCCGTCGGCGTCGATGCACAGCAGGCCCTCGGCGTCGCCCCCCGGGGCGCAGCCGGGCCAGCCGATGTGCAGCAGCAGTTCGCACGGATAGGTCTGCACCAGCGCGTTCTCGATGCTGCGGGCCGACAGCGCGGCCAGGTGCCGAAGCTCGGGCCGCTCCACCACCTGCACGCCGGTCAGGTCAAGCATGCCGATGCAGTCGCCGCGCGGCCCGAACAGCGGCGCGCCGGCGCAGCTGTAGACGCTGGTGTCCTCGAAGAAGTGCTCGCCGCGGTGCAGCCACACCGACCCGTGCTCGGCGAGTGCCGCCCCGATGGCCGTGGTGCCCACCGCACGTTCCGACAGGTCGACGCCGATGCGGGCGATGTCGCGCGCATGGCGCGCCGCCGGATCGCTGCCGCCGGGCAGCGCGCCCACGTCGACCACGATGCCGTCGGCATCCGTCAGGATCGCGAAGTAGCGCGTGTCGGCGATGGCGCGCGACAGCCGGTCGAGCACCGGCCGCGCGGCCGACACGAGTGCGCGATTGCGCTCGGCCACACCCAGCGCGGCCGGTGCCGACACCGGATCGAACGAGACGCGCTGCTGCGGCCGGTGGCCGGCCGCCAGGCAGCGCTGCCAGGAGCGCGCCAGCCATGGCTCGATGCGGGGTCCGGGCGAAGCGCCGGTGTCGCCGTCGAACCATTCGCGCCGTGCCTGCGCGATGGAGAGCGAACGCTCGGGCAAGGGCTGTGCGGCTTGGAGGGTCATCGTGTTTCATTTTGAGAATTTCAAGCGCCGCGCGCAAGCGTCTAGGGTTTTGCCTAGGGTGGTGGCCATGCCCGGCGTCCAAGATTCCAGTTGCCGAGTCCAGCCATCCCTACAACGGAGACAGCCACATGCAGGTTCCATTCACGGTCAACGGCCGCGAGGTCACGGTCGACGCGCCGCCCAACACCTTTCTCGTGCACGCGATCCGCGAGCATCTTCACCTGACCGGAACGCACGTCGGCTGCGACACCGCCCAGTGCGGCGCCTGCACCGTCCACGTCAACGGCCGTGCCGTCAAGTCGTGCAACGTGCTGGTGGCGCAGGTGGCCGGCGCCCAGATCACCACCATCGAGGGCATCGCCGACGCCGACGGCACCATGCATCCGATGCAGGCCGCGTTCAAGGAGTGCCACGGCCTGCAGTGCGGCTTCTGCACCCCGGGCATGGTGATGAGCGCCATCGACCTGTGCACCCACCATCCGAAGTCGAGCGAGACCGAGATTCGCGATCTGCTGGACGGCAACCTGTGCCGCTGCACGGGCTACCAGAACATCGTCAAGGCCGTGATGATGGGCGGCGAGAACATGTCGGCCGCCTCGGCCCCCAAAGCCACCGCCACGGCATAAGGAGCACGACATGGGCGCACCCGACTTCGCAACCCTCCCGCACATTGGCGAGGCCATCAAGCGCAAGGAAGACTACCGCTTCCTCACCGGCGCAGGCAACTACACCGACGACGTGACGATGGGCAACCAGAGCCACGCGATCTTCGTGCGCTCGCCGCATGCGCACGCCACCATCCGCTCCGTCGACATCGCCGAGGCCATGAAGATGCCCGGCGTGGTCGGCATCTTCAGCGGCAAGGACATCGAGGGCAAGATGGGCGGCTTGCCCTGCGGCTGGCTCATCAACAATCCCGACGGCACGCCGATGAAGGAGCCGCTGCACCCGATCCTCGCGATCAAGAAGGTGTGCTACGTCGGCGACCATGTCGCGATGGTGGTGGCCGAGACGGTCGAGCAGGCGAAGAACGCGGCCGAAGCGGTGGTGGTCGACTACGACGTTCACCAGGCGCTGGTGAGCGTGGCCGATGCCGCCAAGAAGCAGAGCGGCGTCACGATCCACGACGAGGCTCAAGACAACCAGTGCTACAAGTGGACGCTGGGCGACAAGGCGGCGGTCGATGCGGCCTTCACCGGTGCGGCCCACGTCACCCAACTCGACCTGGTCAACAACCGGCTGATCCCGAACCCGATCGAGCCGCGCGTCGCGATCGGCAACTACAGCCGCGCGACCGAGGAGTACGTGCTCTACGTCTCCAACCAGAACCCGCACGTCGAGCGGCTGCTGATGACCGCCTTCGTGCTCGGCCTGCCCGAACACAAGGTGCGCGTGATCGCGCCCGACGTGGGCGGCGGCTTCGGCTCCAAGATCTACCTGTACGCCGAGGACGTGTGCCTCACGTGGGCCGCCAAGCAGCTAAATCGCAGCATCAAGTGGACCGGCGAGCGCTCCGAATGCTTCCTGTCCGACGCGCATGGCCGCGACCACGTGAGCCACGCCGAGATGGCGATGGACGCGCAAGGCAAGTTCCTCGCGCTGCGCGTGCACACCGACGCCAACCTGGGCGCCTACCTGTCGACCTTTTCCACCGCGATCCCGACCATCCTCTATGCGACGCTGCTCGCGGGCCAGTACGCCACGCCGCAGATCTACGTCGAGGTGGATGCGTGGTTCACCAACACCGCGCCGGTCGACGCCTACCGCGGCGCGGGCCGGCCCGAGGCGACCTACCTGCTCGAACGGCTGGTCTCGCGCTGCGCGTGGGAGATGAACCTGGCGCAGGACGAGATCCGCCGGCGCAACTTTATCGGCAGCTTCCCGTACCAGACGCCGGTCGCGCTGCAATACGACACCGGCGACTTCCCCGCCTTGCTCACGCGCGCCAACGAACTCGCCGAAGTGTCGGGGCTCGACGCACGCAAGGCCGAAAGCGCCGCGAAGGGCAAGCTGCGCGGCATCGGCTACTCGAGCTACATCGAGGCTTGCGGGCTGGCACCGTCGAACGTGGCCGGCGCGCTCGGCGCACGCGCCGGGCTGTTCGAGGCCGGCGAGGTGCGCGTGCATCCGACCGGCAGCGTTACCGTGTTCACCGGTTCGCACAGCCATGGCCAGGGCCACGAAACCACCTTTGCGCAGGTGGTGGCCGCGCGGCTGGGCATTCCGATCGAGAACATCGACATCGTCCACGGCGACACCGGCCGCGTGCCCTTCGGCATGGGCACCTACGGTTCGCGTTCGCTGTCGGTCGGCGGCACCGCGATCATGAAGGCGCTCGACAAGATCGAGGCCAAGGCCAAGAAGATCGCGGCCCACCTGATGGAAGCGAGCGATGCCGACATCGAGTTCGCCAACGGCGAGTTCACCGTCAGGGGCACCGACAAGAAGATCCCGTTCGCACAGGTGGCGCTCACGGCCTACGTGCCGCACAACTACCCGCTCGACAAGCTCGAACCGGGCCTGAACGAAACCGCGTTCTACGACCCGACCAACTTCACCTACCCGGCCGGCACCCACATCTGCGAGGTCGAGATCGACCGGGGCACCGGCGAAGTCAGGATCGACCGCTTCACCGCCGTGGACGACTTCGGCACCATCATCAATCCGATGATCGTCGAGGGCCAGGTGCATGGCGGCTTGGTGCAGGGCATCGGCCAGGCGTTGATGGAGAACTGCGTCTACGACAACGAGACCGGGCAGCTCCTGACCGGCAGCTTCATGGACTACGCCATGCCGCGCGCCGGGGACTTCCCGATGTTCAAGCTCGACACGCTCAGCACCCCGTGCACGCACAACCCGCTGGGCGCCAAGGGCTGCGGCGAAGCCGGTGCGATCGGCTCGCCGCCGGCCGTGATCAACGCGGTGCTCGATGCGCTGGCGCCGCTCGGCGTGAAGGACTTCGACATGCCGGCGTCGCCGCACCGCGTCTGGGAGGCCATGCAGAAGGGCAGCACCACCCCCACGCAGCAGCCGCAGCAGCCGTCGCTTGCGGCCAGCACGCAAGGCCGGCCCACTCCCTGAACCAACGCAGGAAACAACAACCATGTACGCCTTCACCCTCGAACGCCCCACCACCGTGGCCGATGCCGCCCGGCTCGCCGCCGCGGGGGCCAAGCCGCTGGCCGGCGGCCAGACCCTGCTGGCCTCGATGAAGCTGCGCCTCTCGGCGCCCGAACAACT
>JANOCL010000032.1:0-5895 GCA_031412135.1 Variovorax sp.
TGGTGCTGTGCCTGATCTCGGGCGGCGGCTCGGCCCTGCTCACGCTGCCGGCCGAGGGCCTCACGCTGGCCGACAAGCAGCGCATCAACAGGCAGTTGCTCGAGTCGGGCGCACACATCGGCGAGATGAACTGCGTTCGCAAGCATCTCTCGCGCATCAAGGGCGGCCGGCTGGCGGCGGCCTGCGCACCGGCGCAGGTGGTCACGCTCACCATCAGCGACGTGCCCGGCGACGACCCGGCGGTGATCGCGAGCGGGCCCACGGTGCCCGATGCGACCACGTGCGCAGACGCGCTGGCCATCCTGGCGCGCTACGGCATCGACGTGCCGGCGCCCGTGCACGTGCAGCTGGAACGCAGCGCGCTCGAAACGCCCAAGCCGGGCGACGCGGTGTTCGAGGGCCACGTCACGCACCTCATCGCCACGCCGCAGCAGTCGCTTGAAGCCGCTGCCGCCGCTGTGCGCGCCGCCGGCATCGACGCCCACATCCTGAGCGACGAGATGGAAGGCGAATCGCGCGAGGTCGGCAAGGTGCATGGCGCCCTGGCGCGTGCAGTGGCCCTGCGCGGAACGCCCTTCGCCCGGCCCTGCGTCATTCTTTCGGGCGGCGAAACCACCGTGACCATCCGCCCGCGCCAGCCTGGCCGTGCGAAGGGCCGTGGCGGCCGCGCGGGCGAGTTCTGCCTCGGGCTTGCAGGCGCCCTCGCCGGACAGCCGGACGTGTGGGCGCTGGCCGCCGACACCGACGGCATCGACGGCGTGGAGGACAACGCGGGCGCCTTCGTCGCGCCCGACACGCTGGCGCGCGCCGCGGCGGCCGACTGCAAGCTCGCCGACCACCTGGACCGCAACGACGCCTACGGCTACTTCGACGCCATCGGCGATCTGCTCGTGACCGGGCCGACGCACACCAACGTCAACGATTTCAGGGCGCTGCTGATCCTGTAGCGGCGTCCGCGATTGCCATGGCGAGAAACATCGAGATCAAGGCCCGGATTTCCAGCGTCGAGTGCTTCGTTCCGAGGGCCGCGGCCATCGCGGACGAAGGCCCCGTCGACATCCATCAGGACGACACCTTCTTCCAGTGCACGACGGGGCGGCTCAAGCTGCGTACGTTCGCAACCGGCGAGGGCGAGCTGATCTACTACCGGCGCGACGACCTCTCCGGTCCGAAGGAGTCCTTCTACCTGCGCTCGCCGGTCGCGACGCCGGACGTGCTGCGCGAGTCGCTGAGCCTGGCCTGCGGCACGGCGGGCAGAGTGATCAAGCATCGCGTGCTGTTCCTCGTCGGGCGCACGCGCATCCATCTCGACCGGGTGCAAGGCCTGGGCGATTTCCTGGAACTGGAAGTGGTGCTCGGCGAAGGCGATTCGGCCGCCGACGGCATGCAGGAAGCGGATCGGATCATGGCGCTGCTTTCGGTCGAGGCGTCGCAGCTCGTCGAAGGCGCCTATGTCGATCTGCTCGGTTCTCCGGATGGCTCGAGCGGCGGCATGGCTGCAAGATAGCGTCACCGCGCTCGATACGGTCCAGGTCGATCCGGTTGCCGTCGGCGCCACCGGCGCTTCAAGACCATGAACGTGCGTGTCAGCCGGTCCGAGCAAAGGCTCAACTGGTAGCGAGTCCCGTACCGATCCTACGAATTCCGGGTGGTCTTCAATTGCCGCCCGAAAAAGGCCGACTGCCTGCGCGCGACGTACTACATCGCGCCGCTCTGGCGCGAGACACCGCACAAGACGACGGATTACGCCGTCAGCCCGCATCGTTCGCGCGGCATGCCGCATGGGCGCAGGCTGAGGCCATCGAGGCAAAGCCTCAGGCAAGCTGCTCGCAGAGTCGCCGAATCTGTTGCGGAATCGGCACCGCCCGGATGCCGCCGCCCTCGCGCTTCGCCGCAAAGATGCGCACCTCCTCGCATTCGAGAATCAGGTCGCCGGCGCGCATCACCCGGTAGCTCTGCACGAAGCTCCTGGCGCGCCATTCGGTGACCGCGACCGTGATCTCGAGCGTGTCGCCGTAGCTCGCGCTCTTGACGAATCGGGTGTGCGTATCGACCAGCGGCGTGCCGATGACCCCGAGCGTCTGCGCCGTCTCTTCCCAGCGCGGCACGCCGTTCTCGGTGAAGAAGTGGCGCGACGCCGCATCGATCCAGCGGAAGAAGTTGGGAAACCAGACGATGCCCGCCGGATCGCAGTCGCCGAACTCGACCCGCGTGGTGTAAATGACCGATTTGCTCATGGCGAAAACTGGCGGTTCCATTCGTGAAACACCGCAGAGCCGGCTTCGCCGGTATGCATGTGTTGCCCCCGGGCAGGGAGTGGCGAAGCGACACGAAGTGCGCGGCGCCTGGGGCGAGCCTATTCGGCGGAATGTCTCCTCATGGGTTCAAGGCGTCGCCGCAGGCCGGCGCTTCATCCAGCGGATCGGCTGCTCCTTCGGCGGCCGGGCCGGAGCGCCATGCCGCACGAGCGCGGCATCGAGCGCGGTGCCGGCATCGTCGGCGAGCGCGGCGGCGCGCGCCGCCGCGATGGCGTCGGCGCGGGCGCCGGCGGCAGCGCCGGGCAGCGCAGCCAGGTGGTCGATCACCTGCAGCAGGTTGTCCTTGCCGCGTTCGTTGGTACTGCCGTAGCCCTTGATGAGCCGCCCGCACAGCGCGATCTCATGGCCGAGGCGCCAGTCGGTGCGGGTGCCTTGCACGACTGCAGCGAGCCAGCGTTCGATCAGCGTCTGCTCGTCGGCAAAGCGGCTGCCGCGACGCCGCAGCCAGCGCATCGAGGCCAGCAGGCGCAGCGACGCCATGCCGAACACCGAATGGCTGCCGACCTTGAGGGGCAGCGCCCAGGGCGAGCGGCCCTTGGCCTGCCGACCCCGGTCCCAGGCGGTGACGCGCCGGGCCAGCGACAGCGGCAGCAGCGCCGCGAACTCGGGCGCGCCGGGCTTGAAGTGGTCGTAGACCTTGACGATGTCGCCGTCCGTGGCCTTCACCTCGGTGCGCACGCGCTGCGTGCGGCTGGCACGGCTCTTGAGCTCGGCCACGCGCACGATGTCGTCGAAGGCCATCCACAGCGCCAGCCAGCGCGCCATCTCGCGCGTGACTGCGAAGGCGTTGGCGCCAGCTGGGTCGGATGCGCGTTCGGCGGCAAGCACCTGCTGCAGCCGATCGAGGTACAGCGCGGCGTAAGCGGCGTCCTGGTAGTCGACCAGCCGTGCATGGCCGAGCGCGAGCATGTCGTGCACCGGCGGCGGGAAGGCGCGCGCCACTTCGCCCGCCAACGCAGGCTGCATGGGCGTCTCGTCGCCCTGGCTGGACAGAAGCTGCGTCACAAGCGCCGCCTGCGCCCGCGGCGTGCCGACGATGTCGAAGGCTTTTGCAAAGCCGCGCAGGCTGGCCGCGGCCATCTTGTTCAATTTTTCTGGCGCGCCGGTGTCGCCGCCGCGCACCACATGCTCGTAGGCCTCGCGCGGAAACGGAAAGAGGCCGCTGCCGGCGATGGCGCCGAGCATCACCGCGCTCACCACCGTGCCGGCATCGCGCGCCACCCCGCCCATGTCGAACACATGGTGCTCGCGGCTGAAGGCCGTGACCACGCCCTGCAGGCGCTGCGTGTCGGCGCGGCCGTCGCCGGGCTGCATGCGCTCGGCGGTGGTGAGCGTGCGGCCCGAGGACGTGATGACCAGCGTGCGCTCCGGCGCGCTCATGCCGTTGCCGATCTGGCGCGTGGTCTCGAGCAGTTCCGACGAGATGAGCGCGTCGAGCGCACCCGGCACCGGGCTGAGGCTGAACACCGGCTTGCGCCCCGCGAGTTGTGTCAGCGGCAGCGGGAACACCTCGACGTAGTAGGTGGTGGCGCCGGTGCGCTGCGCGACGCCCGGGATGGAGGTGCTCTGCGCGGCGTAACCGGCGTGGCGTGCGGTGTCGACCAGCCATTCGGTCAGCACGCCGCCGCCTTCGCCGCCGAGGGCGCAGATCAGGAGCGTGATCGGTTGGGTTCGGTGCATCGTGTTCATGCGCAGGCTCACGCAGGTTGCAGGGTGCGGACGATCGAGCCACGCAAGCCGTGCAGCAGCCGCTCGTGCCACTTCGGGTTCTGCACCACCTCGGCGCGGTAGAAGCTCGGGCACAGCGTCGCCGCATGCGCGTTCTCGCCGCACAGGCCGCAGCCGACGCAGCCGTCGATCACCACCGCCACCGGGTCGACCTTGAGCGGATCGGGGTTGTCCTTGATGGTGAGCGTCGGACAGCCCGACAGCCGGATGCAGGCATGGTCGCCGTTGCACACGTCTTCGTCGACGCCGTACTTCACCCGCACCACGCGCTTGCCCTTCTTGAGCAGGCCGGCGATCCATGGCTTGATGCGGCGCTGGCGCTCGAGCTGGCATTCGCCCTCGGCAATGATCACCTTCAAGCCGTTGAAGTCGCTCGTGAAGGCATCGTTGAGCGTGGCGCGCATCTCGGCCACGCGGTAGGTGTGCACGGTGCGCAGCCACTGCACGCCCAGCCCCTTGAGCGTTGCCTCGATGGTCTGGTTCTTGTCGACCAGGCTCTGCTGCTTGTCGACTGCGCGCGCCTTCATCTCGTCGTCGGGCGTGGAGATGATGTCCTGCGTGCCGGTGGCCGAGGTGTAGCCG
Organism: Variovorax sp.; assembly: GCA_031412135.1. Lineage (GTDB taxonomy): Bacteria > Pseudomonadota > Gammaproteobacteria > Burkholderiales > Burkholderiaceae_C > Variovorax. The sequence goes on from JANOCL010000032.1 coordinate 4,629, forward strand.
TTCTTGAAGATCAGCAGCACCGCATCGTCGCCGTTGAAGAGCGCGCTTTGCACGCCGGTGAGCAAGCCGTTGTGCCAGAAGCCGCCGTCGCCCATGATCGCGAGCGCCCGGCGCTGCATCATCGGCGAGACGCCCGCGCGGCTGGCAAGGCCCATGCCGTAGCCGAGGATCGAATGCCCCATCGAGAAGGGCTCGAAGGTGCCGAAGGCATGGCAGCCGATATCGGCCGCGATGTGCACCGGCCCGCTGTCCTGCTGCGCCAGCTTGAGCGCCGCGAACACCGGGCGCTCGGGGCAGCCGATGCAGAAGTTGGGCGGGCGCGCCGGCAAGGGTGCATCGAGCCGTGTCGCCACGGCGGCGCGGCGGTCGCGATTGCCCGTCAGCCAGCCGCGGGCCGAATCCTGCGCATGCTGCGGCAGGTAGCGCGCCGCGAACTGGCCGAGGCCGGTGGACAGCACCTCGACGCCGTACTCGCCGGCCGCCGGCAGCATGTCGCAGCCGTGCAGCGGCGTCTGGATGTCGCGCCGGCGCAGGAGCGTCGCGATCTCCTGCTCGATGTACTCGGGCTGGCCTTCCTCGACCACCAGCACCGCGCGTTTTCCGAGGCAGAAATCGGCCACCTGTTCCGGCACCAGCGGGTAGGCGACGTTGAGCACCAGCAAGGGAATGTCGGTCGCGCCGAAGGCATCGGCCAGCCCCAGCTGCTGCAGGCTGCGCAGGAGCGCGTTGTACAGGCCGCCCTGCACGACGATGCCGAGATCGGCATGCGTGCCGGCGATCAGCTCGTTGAGCTTGTTGTCGGCGATGTAGCGCCGTGCGGCGGGAATGCGCTCGTCACCCTTGAGCTTTTCATGGCGGAAGGTGACGGGCGGATGCGCGAGCCGCATGTAGTCGAAGCCGGCCGGCTCCTGCATCAGCGCCCGGGTGGAAATCGCGGGCGGCAAGTTGTCCTTGCATTCGAAGCTGCCGCGCACGTGGCAGGTGCGGATGCGCAGCTCCATCATGCAGGGCATGCTGGAGTATTCCGACAGGCGAAAGCCGTGCTCCACCATGTCGACCATCGTGCCCAGGTCGGGCCGCGGGTCGAGCAGGCACATGCTCGACTTGAGCGCGTAGGCGTGGGTGCGTTCCTGGATCACGCTCGCGCCTTCGCCGTAGTCCTCGCCCACCACGATCAGCACGCCGCCCTTGACGCCGGGCGACGAAAGATTCGACAGCGCATCGGCCGCCACGTTGGTGCCGACGATCGACTTCCAGGTCACCGCGC
>JANOCL010000033.1:0-5694 GCA_031412135.1 Variovorax sp.
GACCCGGCCCGCCGCCTCGCCCATGGACGCAGGCAAGGGCAAGGTCGAAGTCTGGCGCGACGCCAAGGCAGTCTTCAGCGCCAGCCTGCACGATCTGCACCAGGTCTGGGATGCCGTCAGCTGGAAGATCTGCCGCGAACGGGACAACCCGGCCGGTGCCGATTCAGAACATGCCGCGGCAGGCGATCCCGCCGATCCCGGCCTGCATTTCTCGCTGGCCCCGTCTTCGAGCGAGGGCTCGGCCGGGGGCAGCGCGCCGTTCCTGAACCTCGCCAGGCCGAAGGTCGCGATCCTGCGCGAGCAGGGCGTCAACTCGCATGTCGAGATGGCCTACGCCTTCAACGAAGCCGGCTTCGAGCCCTTCGACGTCCACATGACCGACCTGCAGACGGGCAGGGCGGACCTTGCCGATTTCAAGGGCATCGTCGCCTGTGGCGGTTTCAGCTACGGCGACACGCTCGGTGCCGGAATCGGCTGGGCGCGCAGCATCACCTTCAACCCCAAGCTGGCGCAGCAGTTCAAGACCTTCTTCGAGCGAGACGACACCTTCGGCCTTGGCGTGTGCAACGGCTGCCAGATGTTTGCCGAACTGGCCGACATCATTCCGGGCGCAGAGGCCTGGCCGCGTTTCACCGCCAATCGCAGCGAGCGCTTCGAAGCGCGGCTCGCCATGGTCGAGGTGCTCGAGTCACCGAGTCTGTTCTTCGCCGGCATGGCCGGGAGCCGGCTGCCGATCGCGGTCGCGCACGGTGAGGGTTTTACCGACTTCAAGCACCGCGGCGATCCGGCCCAAGCCATCGCCGCCATGCGCTTCGTCGACAACCGCGGGGAGCCGACCGAGCGCTACCCGTTCAATCCGAACGGCAGCGCAGGCGGCCTGACTGCGGTGACAACGCCCGACGGCCGCTTCACCGCGCTGATGCCGCATCCCGAACGGGTGTTCCGCAATATCCAGATGAGCTGGACTTCGGGCGACAAGAACGCCCTCAGTCCCTGGATGCAGATCTGGCGCAATGCCCGGCGGTGGGTCAGTTAAGAGAGCGTCGGCACCAAAAAAACGGCCCGCGCGGGCCGTTTTGATCCAGGAACACCGCGGAACCGGCTTTGCCGGGCCGCTGGTGTTGCCCCCTGCAAGGTGGGCGGCCACACGAAGTGGGCAAGCCTGGGGGTGTGCCGTTACTCGATCTTCGCCTTGGCCCGCAGTTCTTCCTGGTACTTCTGCAGCCGCTGCTGCTGAAGCTGCTGCGTGATCTGCGGCTTGACCTCTTCGACCTTCGGCAATTGCGCCTGGCGAACGTCGTCGACGCGAATCACGTGATAGCCGAACTGCGACTTCACCGGTGCCGGGGTGGTCTCGCCCTTCTTGAGCTTGATCATGGCCTCGGAGAACTCGGCCACGAAGCTCGCCGGCGCGGCCCAGTCCAGGTCGCCGCCGTTCGCGCCCGAACCCGGGTCCTTGCTCTGCTTCTTGGCCAGGTCCTCGAACTTCTGGCCCTTCTTGATGTCGGCCAGGATCTTCTGCGCCTGCTCTTCTTTCTCGACCAGGATGTGGCGCGCCTTGTACTCCTTGCCGCCGTTGGCCGCGACGAACTTGTCGTACTCGGCCTGCACGTCGGCATCGGACACGGCGTTCTGCTTGCGGAAATTCTCGAACAATTGCCGGATCACGATGGCCTGGCGAGCAAGCTCTAGCTGGTTCTTGTAGTCGTCGGTGGCGTCCAGGCCCTGCTTCTGCGCTTCCTGCATGAAAATTTCGCGCGCGATGACTTCTTCGCGCAACTGGCCCTGCATTTCCGGTGTGACCGGCCGGCCGGACGTTGCGAGCTGCTGCGCCAGCACCTCCATGCGCGCCTTGGGCACCGGCTTTCCGTTGACGATGGCCGCGTTCTGCGCGAAGGCGGAGGGGAGGGCACCCAAGAGTGCGGCGGCCGTGACGGCCTGCAGGAGTTGTTTCTTCATAAGGGGGGTTCTTTTGCTGCCCTGGCGGGCCGAAATCGAAGCGCTCAAAAGCGCTTCAAAACGTTTCGATGGCGATGGCGTGAAGGCCCTGTGCGATGAAAAGTTGCAGCGAATCATACACAAGGCGATGCTGCGCCACGCGGGGCTTTCCGGCGAAGAGCGGCGAGGCGATGCGCACCCGGAAATGCGTGCCGTAGCCCTCGGTTCCGGCGCCGGCATGACCGGCGTGCGCTGCGCTTTCGTCGATGACTTCGAGCCGCGTGGGATGGAGCGCAGCGCGCAGGCGCGCTTCGATTTGCGGGGCGGTCGGGAGGCTCATGCGGCCGGCTTGTCCGATTTGAGGTAGGGCGAGATGTAGAGCCCCTGCGCAATCAGGAACACGACCGGAAACGCATAGCCCCACAGCTTGAAATTGACCCACGCGTCGGTAGTGAAGTTTGCCGCCACGTAAGCGTTGATCGCGGCCATGAACACGCAGTACGCAATCCACGCGACGTTGAGCCGGCTCCATATCTGCGGCGGCAGTTCCAGTTGCGCGCCGAGCAGCATCTTGAGGAAGTTCTTCCGAAAGCCCCAGAGCGCGATCGCCAATGCCACCGCCATCGCGCCGTACAGGACAGTCGGCTTCCACTTGATGAAGCGGTCGTCCTGCAACACCAGCGTGAGCGAACCGAAAAGCAGGATCAGGACCAGGGTGGCCTTCTGCATCGGCTGCAGGCGCCGCTCGCTGAACCAGATGATGGCCATCTGGGCCACCGTGGCAGCCATCAGCACGCCCGTGGCTGCATAGATGCCATAGAGCTTGAAGGCGCCGAAGAACAGCAGGATCGGAAAGAAGTCGAGGACGAGCTTCATGCTTCGCCGGCCCCGCGCTTCTGGAAGTCGAGCGAAGCCGAGTTCATGCAATAGCGCAGGCCGGTTTCGGTCGGCCCGTCGGGGAACACATGCCCCAGGTGGGCGCCGCAACTGGCGCATACGTTCTCGGTGCGGGTCATGCCGTGCGAGCGGTCGACGATGTCGCGGATCGCGCCCGGCACCGCTTCCTGCGAAAAACTGGGCCAGCCGCAGCCGGCGTCGAACTTGGTGGCCGATTCGAACAGCTTGGCGCCGCAGCAGACGCAGTGGTAAGTGCCGTCGGCCCAGTGGGCTTCGTACTTGCCGGTGAAGGGGCGCTCGGTCGCGGCGTGGCGCGTCACCTCGAACGCGCCGCGCTCGGCGCCTTTCTCGGCCAGCACGGCCTTCCATTCGGCTTCGGATTTCTGGATGGGTGCGGTCATGATGAGCAGCTGATTTCGATGGTGGAGGCCCAGTCGGGCGGAAAGCCGGCGTCTGCCTCGTGGCCGGCGTGTTCTTCAAATGGGGTTTCGAAGAGCTTCAGCAAGTCGGCCACGCGCGAGAAGTCTTTTTGCCCAGCCGCTTCGATCGCCTGCTGCCCCAGGTGGTTCCGCAGCACGAACTTGGGATTGGTGCGGCGCATCAGGTCGGCAGCCGCAGCACCGGGCGCCTGCGCATGGCGCTGCTCCAGCAACGCCAGCCAGCCGTCGAAAGCAGCGCGGTCGAGGAACAGGTCGCGTACCGGCGCCGGATCGCCGCCGGCAGCGTGGTCGGAAAGACGGCGCCAGAAGATCGTGTAGTCGACCTTTTCCTGCGCCAGCAGCTTGAGCACGCCTTCGATGAGCGCACGGTCGTCGGCCGCCGGGTCGGTGAGGCCGAGCTTGGCGCGCATGCGCGCTTCGAACTCGCGCGGGAACACGGTCTTGTACGACTCGAGCGCGGCGATGGCGATCTCCTGGTCGCCGATCAGCGGCAGCAGCGCCTGCCCCAGGCAGAAGAGATTCCAGTACGCAACGTTGGGCTGCTGGTTGTAGGCATAGCGCCCGGCCGTGTCGCTGTGGTTGCAGATGTGGCGCGGATCGAAGCCGTCGAGAAACTGGAACGGCCCGTAGTCGATCGTGAGGCCGAGGATGCTCATGTTGTCGGTGTTCATCACACCGTGGCAGAAGCCGACCGCCTGCCACTGGGCCATGAGCGCGGCGGTGCGCTCGCTCACGGTTTCGAGCAGGGCCGCGTAGGCATTGCCGCCGAAGCGGCTCGTGGTGCGGCACCCGGGATAGAAACGGTCGACGACGTGGTCGGCCAGCGCGCGCAGCTGGTCGTCCTGCTGGCTGGCCGCGAAATGCTCGAAGTGGCCGAAGCGCACGAAGCTGGGCGACACGCGGGTGACGACGGCGGCGGTTTCGAGTTCTTCGCGCCGGATGCGCGCGTTGGAGCCGGTCACGCAGAGCGCGCGGGTGGTCGGAATGCCGAGCCCGTGCATCGCCTCGCTGCACAAAAACTCGCGGATGCTGGAGCGCAGCACGGCGCGGCCGTCGCCCATGCGGGAGTAGGGCGTGCGCCCGCTGCCCTTGAGCTGCAATTCGAGGCCGCCGTCGGTTTCGCCCAGCAGGATGGCCCGGCCGTCACCGAGCTGGCCGGCCCAGACGCCGAACTGGTGGCCGCTGTAGACGCTGGCGAGCGGGTCGGTGCCGGGAAGCATCTCGTTGCCGGTGAATGCCTCCAGCGCTTCCGACGATTGGAACCATCCCGCATCGAGCCCGAGTTCCTGTGCCATCGGGTCGCTGCGTCCGACCCAATACGGCTCGGGCAGCGGAGTCGGGCGCAGCCGCGTGTGGAAGGCCGGCCCGAGCGCGGCGAAGCGGTTGTTCCACCGGAGGCCGGCGTCGGCCGCCAATGCGGCCTCTGAGGACAGGGTCATGGCCGCGATTGTCCGACATCGGGCATTCCCCCATCGGCCGCGTGTTGCGCTGCGCAATACTGCCGTCAGCGTTTTCTATTAATCGAAGGAGTTTTCCTGATGCTGGGTTTGATGCAAGACCAACCGTTGCTGATCTCGTCGCTGATCGAGTTCGCGGAGCGCCACCATGGCGACGCCGAGATCGTCTCGCGGCGCGTGGAAGGCGACATCCACCGCAGCACCTGGCGCGAGATCGCCTCCCGATCGCGGCAGGTCGCGAATGCACTGGACGACGAGGAACTGCTGTTCAGCGACCGCGTAGCCACGCTGGCCTGGAACGGCTACCGGCACCTTGAGCTCTACTACGGCGTGAGCGGCAGCGGACGCGTCCTGCACACCATCAATCCGCGGCTCCACCCCGACCAGATCGCCTGGATCGCGAACCATGCCGAAGACCAGATCCTGTGCTTCGACCTCAGCTTCCTGCCGCTGGTGCAGGCAGTCCACGGCCGCTGCTGCACCATCAAGAAGTGGATTGCGCTGTGTGATGCCGACAAGCTGCCGGCCGACAGCGGCGTTCCCGGGCTGCTGAGCTACGAGGCCTGGATCGGCGCGCAGCCCGACACCTGCGACTGGCCCGCGTTCGACGAGAACTCCGCCTCGAGCATGTGCTACACGAGCGGCACCACCGGCAACCCGAAAGCCGCGCTCTACAGCCACCGCTCCACGCTGCTGCACGCCTATGCGGCGGCCTTGCCCGATGTGATGAGCCTGTCGGCGCGCGATGCGGTGCTGCCGGTGGTGCCGATGTTCCATGTCAATGCCTGGGGCATCCCCTATTCGGCTGCGCTGGTCGGCGCCAAGCTGGTGTTTCCCGGACCGTCGCTCGACGGCAAGTCGGTGTTTGAACTGATCGAATCCGAACGTGTGAGCTACGCGGCCGGCGTGCCCACTGTCTGGCAGATGATGCTCGGCCACATGCAGGCCAACGGCCTGAAGTT
>JANOCL010000034.1:0-1700 GCA_031412135.1 Variovorax sp.
GCCGAGGCGCTGCTGCTCGAGAACAACCTCATCAAGACGCTCCAGCCTCGCTTCAACATCCTGTTCCGCGACGACAAGAGCTACCCCTACCTGAAGATCACCGGCACGCGCCCGGCCGACGGCGCCGGCGCCCTGTCGGCGTCCACCTGCGCGCGCATGGCCTACTTCCGCGGCGCGGTGGACCGCAAGCACCGCTACTTCGGGCCCTACCCCAACGCCTGGGCGGTGAAGCAGACCATCCAGCTGATGCAGAAGGTCTTCAGGCTGCGCACCTGCGAAGACACGGTGTACGGCAACCGCACCCGGCCTTGCCTGCTGTATCAGATCAAGCGCTGCACCGGCCCTTGCGTTGGCTACATCACGCCGGAGGCCTATGCGAAGGACGTCGCCAACGCCGAGGCTTTCCTGACCGGCGAGACGCAGGCCGTCCTCAGCCAACTCGAAGCGCGCATGAGCGAGCATGCGCAGAAGCTGGAGTTCGAGCAGGCTGCCGAGCTGCGCAACCAGATGTCCGCCTTGTCGCGCGTGCTGCACCAGCAGTCGATCGAGATCGCATCCGACAAGGACGTCGACATCCTGGCAGTCAAGGTCCAGGGCGGCAGGGCCTGCGTCAACCTCGCGATGGTGCGCGGCGGGCGGCATCTGGGCGATCGTCCCTACTTCCCGGTGCACGTCGAAGACGCGACGCAGATCCAGCACGGCGAGCGCGAAGCGGACGACGACGATTCGGCGCCGCTGGCCGCTTCGGTGGAGGTGCAGGTGCTCGAGGCCTTCATCGCGCAACACTACATCGATGTGCCGGTGCCGGCCACGCTGGTGCTGAGCGAGCCGGTGAGCCGGGCGCTGATCGAGGCTGTGTCGCAGCAGTCCGGAACGCGTCTGACGGCCGTGTTCCAGCCGCGCGAGCAGCGCCGCCACTGGCTCGAGATGGCGCAGACGAACGCCGGCCTGCAGCTCGCTCGCCTCCTTGCCGAAGAGGGTTCGCAGCAGGCGCGCACGCGCGCGCTGGTCGACGCGCTCGAACTCGCGCCGGACGATCTCGACAACTTCCGCGTCGAGTGCTTCGACATTTCGCATACCGCCGGCGAGGCGACGCAAGCCTCGTGCGTGGTGTTCGAGCACCACACCATGCAGAACCGCGAGTACCGCCGCTACAACATCGACGGCATCACCCCTGGCGATGACTACGCGGCGATGCGCCAGGTGCTGCAGCGCCGCTACGGCAAGCTGGCCGAGGCCATGGCGGCCGAAACCGATCCGCCGCCCGCCGGCGACGCGGCGGGTGTCGGCAGCGATGCCCGGCCCGGCACGCGCTCTGCGCGCATGCCCGATCTGGTGCTGGTCGACGGCGGCAAGGGGCAGGTGTCGATGGCACGCGAGGTCTTCGGCGAGCTGGGTCTGCCCCTTTCGCTGATCGTCGGCGTTGAAAAGGGCGAGGGCCGGAAGGTCGGCCTCGAAGAACTGGTGTTTGCCGACGGCCGCGAGAAGGTCTACCTCGGCCGCGACTCGGCGGCGTTGATGCTGGTGGCGCAGATTCGCGACGAAGCCCATCGTTTCGCCATTACCGGCATGCGCGCGAAGCGGGCCAAGGTACGAGTCGGCGGCAGCCAGCTCGAAGACATTCCCGGCATCGGCCCCAAGCGCCGCGCACGCCTGCTGCAGCGCTTCGGCGGCATACGCGGCGTTGCGGCTGCGAGCGT
>JANOCL010000035.1:0-4312 GCA_031412135.1 Variovorax sp.
CCGCGCAATTCGAGCACGATGTCGGTGAATTCCTTGGTGTAGGTCACTTCGAGATCGCGCGGTCGCGGCAACTCGATCTCGCGCTTGACGACGAAGCGCCCGGGGCTCTTGCTCATCACATACACCGTGTCGGCCAGGAACACCGATTCGCGCAGGTCGTGCGTGACCAGGATCACGTTGAAGCGCTGCTCGGTCCAGAGGTCGCGCAGGATGCACCAGAGCTCTTCGCGGGTGAACGCGTCGAGCGCGCCGAAGGGCTCGTCGAGCAGGAGCATCTTGGGCTCGTGGATGAGCGCGCGGCAGATGCTTGCGCGCTGCTGCATGCCGCCCGAAAGCTGCCACGGAAACTTGTCCTCGTAGCCGGCCAGCCCCACCTTCTGCAGCAGCTTGCGCGCGCGCTCGACGTACTCGCGGCGCCTGGCCTTGAAGTTCGAGCGGTAGGGCTCGACGATCTCCAGCGGCAGCAGCACGTTGTCGACCGTCGTGCGCCAGGGCAGCAGCGAAGGCGCCTGGAAGGCCATGCCCGAGATCTTGAGCGGCCCCGTCACCGGCTGGCCGTCGATGCGGATCGTTCCCATCGACGGCATCCTGAGCCCGGTGGTGAGCTTCATGAAGGTCGACTTGCCGCAGCCCGACGGCCCGACGATGGCGATGAACTCGCCCTGCTTCACCTTCAGGTCGATCGCCTCGACCGCGAAGTGGTTGGCGCGAAGAAGCTCTTCGTTGTAGGCGAGCCAGACGTCCTGGAAATCGACGAAGGGTGCTGTTTGCGATGCGAGGGTTTCCGGCATGTGATCAGTTCAATTCAATGCAAGGGCGGCCGGGGACGTACCGCCAGGAATGCCGCCGATCCGGCTTTGCCGGTCGGCTGGCATTGCCCCCTGAAAGGGGGTGCGCGACCACACGAAGTGAGAAGCCTGGGGGTGAGCTTACTTCCGGAGAATATTGAGTTCGGCAGCCGGCGGCAGCATTGCAGCCGTCCACACCGCATCCGGGCTCACCCGGGTCTTGGTGTTGAAGGCATCGGACACCTGCGACGCCATCAGCGACAGCCGGCCGGCGTTCACCGCGCCGAAGCCGTCGGTGCGGGCGTCGGGGCTGTTGATGACGGTGTCGATCGCCAGCTTGAGGCGCCGGGTTTCGAGCGCGCTGTCGATGATGCCGTCGCGCTTCTTGACCGACTCGATCGCCACCGCCGGATTGGCGATGACTTCCTTCGCACCCTTGGCAAAGGCCGACAGGAACGCCTTGACCGCGGCCGGGTTCTCCTTGATCAGCCTGGGCGACGCGATGATCACGTTGCCATAGAGCTTCACGCCGTAGTCGGGGTAGGGCAGCACCACGATGTCGGCCGCCTTGGCGCCGCGCGCTTCGAGGTTGAGCAGCGAGGTGAAGGTGAAGCCGGTGATGGCATCGACGTCGCCGCGCACCAGCATGGTCTCGCGCAGGGTCGGGTCCATCGCGGTCCAGTTGACCGCGCCGACGTTGTTGGCCTTGGCGAAGATCGGAAAGGCCCGGCGGCCGGCGTCGAACACCGGTGCGCCGAGCTTCTTGCCGGCCAGGTCGGACGGCTTGGCGATGCCGCTCTTCTTGAGCGCCATGACCGAGGCCGGCGTGTTGTTGTAGACCATCATCACCGCGACCGGCTTGTTCGGGCTGTCGGGGTTGTTGGCATGGAACTCCATCAGCGCGGCCAGGTCGGCAAAGCCCATTTCATAGGCGCCGGACGCCACGCGCGTGACGGTGCCGCCCGAGCCGTTGCCCGCGTCGATGGTCACGTCGAGGCCGGCTTCCTTGAAATAACCCTTCGCGGCCGGGTGGAGAAACAGGGCGGCCGGGCCCTCGAAGCGCCAGTCGAGCTGGAACTTGATCGGCGTGGTCTGGGCATGCGCGGTGCCCAGGCCGAAGCTGAGCGCCGAAGCGGCAAGGAAAGTCTGGATGAGTTGGCGCTTGTTCATGCGAAGTCCGTGAAGGTTGATGCACGGGATTCAAGCAAAAACGGTGCCGGCACGCACTTGGTGCGAACCCTCCCGATGCGCCAACGGCGTGCATCATGACCGCTCGCCCGTCGCTCGACGCACCGCAGCAGGGCGGCGGTGTGGTGCGCCGCTCTTCACTGCTACCTGGACGCCGCGACGTTGGCGACGGCCAGCGCCGTCATGTTGAGCACGCGGCGTACCGTCGCCGAAGGCGTGAGGATGTGCGCCGAGCCACCGGTGCCCATCAGGATCGGGCCGACGGTCACGCCGTTGCCGCCGGTCATCTTGAGCACGTTGAACAGGATGTTGGCTGCATCGAGGTTCGGGCAGATCAGAAGGTTGGCTTCGCCGGCGAGGGTGGTGTCGGGCATGGCGGTGTGGCGCACCTGCTCGGACAACGCGGCGTCGCCATGCATTTCGCCGTCGCATTCGACATCGGGCGCCATCTTCGCGAACAGCTCGCGCGCACGGCGCATCTTGCGGGCCGAGCCGCGCTCGGACGAGCCGAAATTGCTGTGCGAGAGAAACGCCACCTTCGGCGGCAGCCCGAAGCGCCGCACTTCCTCGGCGGCCATCAGCGCGATCTCGGCCAGCGTTTCGGCGCTCGGGTCTTCATGCACGTGGGTGTCGGCAATGAAGAGCGTGTACTTCTCGAGCGTGAGCGCGTTGAGGGTCGCGAAGCCGGGCGCGCCCGGCTTCAGCCCCAGCACGTTGTCGAGGATCTTCAAGTGGCTGTCGAAGCGGCCCACCAGGCCGCAGAGCATCGCATCCGCATCGCCCAGATGCACCATCAGCGACGCGATCGTGGTGTTGGAGCGGCGCACCATGGCCTTTGCCGCTTCGGGCGTGATGCCGCGGCGGCCCATCAGCTTGTGATAAGTCTCCCAGTAGGTGCGAAAGCGTGGGTCGTCTTCTGGGTTCACGCAGTCGATGTCGGTGCCCAGGCGGATGTGCAGCCCGGCTTTCTTGAGTCGCGTTTCGATCACCGCGGGGCGGCCCACCAGGATCGGCATGGCCAGGCCTTCTTCGACTGCGAGTTGCGCGGCCCGCAGCACCCGGTCGTCCTCGCCTTCGGCGTAGGCCACGCGCTTGGCGCTCGCCAGCTTGGCGGCGGTGAACACCGGGCGCATGAACATGCCGGTCTGGTAGACGAAGCGCGTCAGGTGCTGGCGGTAGGCCTCCAGGTCTTCGATCGGCCGCGCAGCGACGCCCGACGCTTGTGCTGCCTTGGCCACGGCCGGCGCGATGCGCAGGATGAGGCGCGAGTCGAAAGGCTTGGGAATGAGGTAGTCGGGTCCGAAAGCCAGCTCCTGCCCGGCATAGGCGGTGGCGACCTCTTCGCTGATGTCGGCCTTGGTCAGGTCGGCGATCTCGCGCACGCAGGCGAGCTTCATTTCTTCCGTGATCTTGCTCGCGCCGCAGTCGAGCGCGCCGCGAAAGATGTAGGGAAAGCACAGCACGTTGTTGACCTGGTTCGGATAGTCCGAGCGGCCGGTGGCGATGATGCAGTCGGGCCGTGCTTCCTTGGCCAGTTCGGGCCGGATCTCCGGCTCCGGGTTGGCCAGGGCCAGGATGATCGGCTGGCGGGCCATGGCCTTCACCATGTCCTGCGTGACGACGCCGGGCGCAGAGCAGCCGAGGAACACGTCCGCGTCCTTCATCACGTCGCCGAGGGTGCGCGCACCGGTGTCCTGCTGCGCATAGCGCGCCTTCGACTCGTCGAAGCCGCCGGGCCGGCCTTCGTAGATCAGGCCCTTCGAATCGACCGCATGGATGTTCCTGGCCTGCGCGCCGAGTCCGATCATCACGTCGAGGCAGGCGATCGCCGCGGCGCCGGCACCCGAGACGGCGATCTTCACGTCCTCGATCCTCTTGCCGACCAGTTCCAGGCCGTTGATGAGTGCGGCCGCGGAGATGATGGCCGTGCCGTGCTGGTCGTCGTGGAACACCGGGATGTTCATGCGCTCGCGCAGCTTCTTCTCGATGTAGAAGCACTCGGGCGCCTTGATGTCCTCGAGGTTGATGCCGCCCAGCGTGGGCTCCAGCGCGGCAATGATGTCGACCAGCTTGTCGGGGTCGGTTTCGGCCAATTCGATGTCGAACACGTCGATGCCGGCGAACTTCTTGAACAGGCAGGCCTTGCCTTCCATCACCGGCTTGGCGGCCAGCGGCCCGATGTTGCCCAGGCCGAGCACCGCAGTGCCGTTGGTGACCACGCCCACCAGGTTGCCCCGCGAGGTGTATTCGGCCGCCATCGACGGGTCGGCCTGGATGTCGAGGCAGGGATAGGCCACGCCCGGCGAATAGGCCAGCGACAGGTCGCGCTGGTTCAG
>JANOCL010000036.1:0-18092 GCA_031412135.1 Variovorax sp.
GATCGAGTAGTTCATGTTGGCGATGCCGCCTTCATAGATCAAGTCGACGATCAGCTTCAGCTCGTGCAGGCATTCGAAGTAAGCCATCTCAGGCGCGTAGCCGGCTTCGACCAGCGTCTCGAAACCGGCCTTGATCAGCTCTACGGTACCGCCGCACAGCACGGCCTGTTCGCCGAACAGGTCGGTCTCGGTCTCTTCGCGGAAGTTGGTCTCGATGATGCCGGCCTTGCCGCCGCCGTTGGCGGTGGCATAGGACAAGGCGAGGTCGCGCGCCTTGCCGCTCTTGTCGGCATGCACGGCAATCAGGTGCGGCACGCCGCCGCCTTGCGCGTAAGTGCTGCGAACGGTGTGGCCGGGGGCCTTGGGCGCCACCATCCAGACGTCGAGGTCGGCGCGCGGCTGCACGAAGCCGTAGTGAACATTGAAGCCGTGAGCGAACACGAGCGAGGCACCTTCCTTGATGTTGGGCGCGACGTCGTTCTTGTAGACGTTGGCGATCTGTTCGTCGGGCAACAGGATCATCACCACGTCGGCCGACTTGACTGCGTCCGCCACTTCGGCAACCTTCAGGCCCGCCTTCTCGACCTTGGGCCAGGAGGCTCCGCCCTTGCGCAAGCCGACAACGACTTTCACGCCGCTGTCGTTCAGGTTTTGCGCATGTGCGTGGCCCTGGCTGCCGTAGCCGATGATCGCAACCGTCTTGCCCTTGATGAGGCTCAGATCTGCGTCCTTGTCGTAATAAACCTTCATGGTGATTTCTCCTTCGTTGATTCGTGGATTGAAATTGGGATGCTCAGACCCGCAGGATGCGCTCGCCGCGGCCGATACCGCTGGCGCCGGTACGCACGGTTTCGAGAATCGCCCCGCGATCGATGGCGTCGAGGAACGCATCGTTCTTGCTGTGGTCGCCGGTGAGCTCGATGGTGTAGCTCTTGTCGGTGACGTCGATGATGCGGCCGCGGAAGATCTCCGCCATGCGCATCATCTCTTCACGCTCCTTGCCGACCGCGCGCACCTTGACCATCATGAGCTCGCGCTCCGTGTAGGAGCCTTCGGTCAGGTCGACCACCTTGACGACTTCGATCAGGCGATTCAGATGCTTGGTGATCTGTTCGATGACGTCGTCAGAGCCCGCCGTGACGATGGTCATGCGCGACAGGCTGGCGTCTTCGGTCGGCGCGACGGTCAGCGATTCGATGTTGTAGCCGCGGGCCGAGAACAGGCCCACCACGCGGGAGAGTGCGCCGGGCTCGTTTTCGAGCAGCACGGCAATGATGTGTTTCATGTCGGCAGGACTCCTCTTTTCGCCGCCCTCCCCCGCGCACGGTAATGCGCGGGCTTGGCGGGCAATAGATTGATCCGGAAAAAAGTTGATGAAGGCGCCCGTCCGCATTGCGGACCGGCTTGTCGTGTGTCTACAAGTCTTCGGAACCCAGCAGCATTTCGGTGATGCCCATGCCCGACTTGACCATCGGAAACACGTTCTCGGTGGGGTCGGTTCGGAAATCCATGAACACGGTCCGGTCCTTGAGCTTGCGCGCTTCACGCAGCGCCGGCTCGACATCCTGCGGCCGCTCGATCAGCATGCCGACGTGGCCATAGGCCTCGGCCAGCTTCACGAAGTTGGGCAGCGCGTCCATGTAGCTGTGGCTGTAGCGGCCCGAATACTCGATTTCCTGCCACTGCCGCACCATCCCGAGATAGCGATTGTTGAGCGAGCAGATCTTGATCGGCGTGTTGTATTGCAGGCAGGTCGACAGTTCTTGAATGCACATCTGCACCGAACCTTCGCCGGTGATGCAGAACACCTCGGACTCAGGCTTGGCCAGCTTGATGCCCATCGCGTACGGAATGCCGACACCCATGGTGCCCAGGCCGCCCGAGTTGATCCAGCGCCGCGGTTCGTCGAAGCGGTAGTACTGCGCGGCCCACATCTGGTGCTGGCCGACATCGGAAGTGATGTACGTGTCGGCATCCTTCGTCATGTTCCACAAGGTCTCGACCACGTACTGCGGCTTGATAACGTCCTTGTTGCCGCGGTCGTACTTCAGGCAGTTCTTGCTGCGCCACGTTTCGATGGTTTCCCACCAGCCGGAAAGCGCTGCCGCGTCGGGCCTGATGGTGCTTTCCCTGATCATCGAGATCAGTTCGGACAGCACGTCCTTCACGTCGCCGACGATCGGGATGTCCACCCTCACCCGCTTGGAGATGCTCGACGGATCGATGTCGATGTGGATGATCTTGCGTTCGTTCTGCGCGAAGTGCTTCGGATTGCCGATCACCCGGTCGTCGAAACGCGCGCCGACGGCAAGCAACACGTCGCAGTTCTGCATCGCATTGTTGGCCTCGATCGTGCCGTGCATGCCGAGCATGCCGAGAAACTTGCGGTCGCTGGCCGGATAGGCGCCCAGCCCCATCAGCGTGTTGGTGACCGGGTAGCCGAGCATGTCCACCAGGGTGCGCAGCTCGTTCGTCGCGTTCCCGAGCAGCACGCCGCCACCGGTGTAGATGTAGGGACGCTTGGCCGTGAGCAGGAGCTGCAGCGCCTTGCGGATCTGACCGCCGTGGCCTTTGCGCACGGGGTTGTACGAACGCATCTCGACTTTATCGGGATAGCCGGTGAAGGGGGTCTTCTTGAAGGAGACGTCCTTGGGCACGTCGACCACCACCGGGCCGGGCCGGCCGCTGCGCGCGATGTGAAAAGCCTTCTTCATCGTCATCGCCAGGTCCCTGGGGTCCTTGACGAGAAAATTGTGCTTGACGATGGGGCGCGTGATGCCGACCGTGTCGCATTCCTGGAATGCATCGAGCCCGATCGCCGCCGTCGGCACCTGGCCCGAGATGATGACCATCGGAATGCTGTCCATGTAGGCGGTCGCGATGCCGGTGACGGCATTGGTCAGCCCGGGACCCGACGTCACCAGCGCGACCCCGACTTCGCCCGTGGCGCGCGCATAACCGTCGGCAGCGTGCACGGCGGCCTGCTCGTGGCGCACCAGCACATGCTGAATGGTGTCTTGCTTGTAGAGCGCGTCGTAGATGTAGAGCACTGCGCCACCCGGGTAGCCCCAGATGTACTGAACGCCCTCGGCCTGCAGTGCCTTGATCAGCACCTCGGCGCCCATGAGTTCTTGCGTCTGGTTGCCGGTAGCGGCTGCCGCGGAAGCGAGTTCCGCCTTCGAGATTTCCATGATGAACCTTTGTGTTTTTTCGGGAACGAAAAACCTTGGGTGCCCATTCGCAAGCTCTTTTGAAGCCGCGTCAGGACTTGAGGCCAAAGCCATGGGCGGATTTGTCATACCGCCGGACCGTGACCCGTTTGCCTTTTGACTTGCAACGCGAATTATGACACTGCAAGAATGGGCGCTGCGATGCCGGCAGCCGGTCGGCCCCGGAGGGCATAATTCGCGCGACAAAAACACGCGTTCCTCGAGACACATTCCCCACGCGGCGCATGCTCTGCACCGAATTCGCTTGGCCACTGAACAAGAACTTTCCGATTTCCTGAAAAGCGTCGAACGGCGCGCTTTCAAGCGCTCGGTCTATCACGTGCGGGACCACGAAGCGGCACTGGACATCGTGCAGGACAGCATGATGAAGCTGGCCGAGCACTACGGGGACAAGCCGCCAAACGAACTGCCGATGCTGTTCCAGCGCATCCTTTCGAACTGCACGCTCGACTGGTTTCGCCGTCAAAAAACCCGACGCGCCCTGTTCTCGAACCTGAGCGATTTCGAGTCGGCAGACGATGACGGCGAGTTCGATCTGCTGGCGCATTTCGTCGCCCCAACGGACACGCGTGAAAGCGAGAGCGCCGAAGACACCACACGTCGGGCACAGATTTTTCACGCGATCGAGGAACAAATCGCAGCCTTGCCGGGTCGTCAACGCGAGGCCTTTCTGATGCGTTACTGGGAAGAAATGGACGTGGCCGAGACAGCCGCCGCAATGGGCTGCTCCGAGGGCAGCGTCAAGACGCACTGTTCGCGCGCCGTGCATGCGCTGAGCAAGGCGCTCACCGCCAAGGGAATTTCACTATGAACGCAACGCTTCTGCCTACCAACCCCACGCCCGAAGAGCAGTTCGGCCGCCGGGTGGCCGCCCGGCTTTCGGCCGGCAATCTCGAGCTTCCGCACGAGTTCGGCGAACGCCTGCGTGCTGCACGTGTGCAAGCAGTGGCGCGCCGCAAGTCGGTGCGGCAGCTTCGTACGGCACCTGCGGTGGTGTCCAACGGCGGCACTGCAGCGCTCGGTGCCGGATGGCGCATCCGCCTCGGGTCGTTCCTGCCGCTGGTCGCGCTGATCGCCGGTTTCGTCGCCATCACCGTCATACAAGACGACAACCGCGCCAACGAACTTGCGGAAGTCGACTCAGCCTTGCTAACCGACGATCTGCCGCCCGCCGCATACACAGACCCGGGGTTCGTGCAATTTCTGAAAGCCGAATCGCTGTCCGAGCGTTGATCGCCCCGTCACCCGAATGCTCCGCCGCCTTCTCTCTGTACTGAAAGCGCCCGCCTCCTTGCGCGTATTCACATCCGCCTGGTCGGCACGGCAAAGCGCCGCGTTGCTGCTCGCAGCGATCGGGCTGGCCGGCGCACACGCGCAGGTCAGACCCGAGGCGGCGCCTGTCCCTGTGCAGGCAGCGAAGCCATCCATGTCCAAACCGCTGTGGAGCGAGCTCACGGCACGCCAGCAGCGCGCCCTGGAGCCGCTTGCGCCGCATTGGGACGGCCTTTCCGAGTCGCACAAGCGGAAGTGGCTCGCGATGTCGCGCAACTATGCCAACCTGTCGCCCGCCGATCAGGCCATGTTGCACAGCCGGATGACCGAATGGGCCGGACTCAGCAATCAGCAGCGCACGCAAGCCAGATTCAACTTTGCCGAGGTCAAGCGTGTTCCGGCCGATGAGCGCAAGGCCAAATGGGAGGCGTACCAGGCGCTGAGTGAAGAAGAAAGGCGCAAGCTCGCCGCAAGCGCCGCCCCCCGCCCTCCGGGGGCCGCGGCGATGGTTCAGCCGGTGCCGGCGCGCAAGCTCGCGCTCCCCACGCTGGCACCCGAGGGCCAGTACACGCCCCGCATCCAGTTGACGCCCCCACCTTCGACAACCGCCCTGCGCCCGCAACCCGAGGCCTCCGTGCCAGCCGCGGCACCCGCCTTCCCGCCCGTGGCCGCAGAAGCGCAGGTGCCGCCGCCTGCGTCGGTTGCGCCAGTCGAGGCACCCGCGCCCCTCACGCCGCCGGTGCGTGTCACCGATCAGCCGTCTTCCTCGCCGTGACCGAACTGTCGATGGCTTCCACTTCCTCCAGCGACTCGGCGCCCGGTCGCCCGACATCCGACAAGGCTCCCGCGCCAACCGGCAGCCCGTTGATGGCGCCGGGGCTGTGGCGCCGCATGGCCTGCTGGCTCTACGAAGGGATGCTGCTGTTCGCAGTGGTCTTCGTTGCCGGATGGCTGTTCAGCACGCTCGGCCAGATGCGCGATGCCATGGACTCGCGGCGGCACCTGCTGCAGGCGTTCTTGTTCGTCGTGTTCGGCGTCTACTTCGCCTGGTTCTGGTCCAAGGGCCAGACGCTCGCCATGAAGACGTGGGGAATCCGGGTGGTGGACCGTCTCGGCCGCCCGCTCACCCAGGCCCGGGCTTTCCTGCGCTACCTGCTGAGCTGGATCTGGTTCTTGCCGCCGCTGGCTGCCATCGCACCTTTCAACCTGGGGGGCGGCGAGTCGTCGGTATTGATCATCGGCTGGGTCGTGGTCTGGGCGCTGCTTGCGCGCTTTCATCCCGAGCGCCAGTTCTGGCACGACGCCTGGGCCGGCACCCGCCTGGTGGTCTCGGCGCCACTCAGCCGCCGATGAGCAGCGTCGATCCGGTCAATCCACAGAAATCGCGGCGCGGCGCGACACGCGTCTGGAACGCCACGCTCATTTCCCTCGCCGGCCTGCGCGCAGGATGGGACGAAGCGGCGTTCCGGCTGGAAGTCTTGTGCGCGGCCGTCATGCTGCCGGCAGCGTTCTGGGTTGGACGCGGGTGGATGGAAGTGGCGCTGCTCGCCGCAGCCGTGATGCTCGTGCTGATCGTCGAGCTGCTCAACAGTTGCATCGAAGCTGCCATCGACCGCGTCGGGCCGGAATGGAATCCGCTCTCCAAAAGCGCGAAGGACATGGGCAGCGCCGCGGTGCTGCTTTCCCTGCTGCTGTGCGCCGGCGTTTGGGCCGGGGCGCTGTGGCAGCGTTTCGCCGCCTGATTGCCCGACCATCGTCTTTCAGGCGCGGCATGATCGCGGCATGACACCTGTTTTTTCAATTGCCGTGTATTGCGGATCGCGTCCCGGCGTGCAAGCCGGCTTCGCTGCATCGGCCCAGGCAGTCGGCCGCTGGATCGGCGAACGTGGCGGTCAACTGGTCTATGGTGGTGGCCGCACCGGCCTGATGGGAACGGTGGCAGAAGCGACGCGCGCCGCCGGCGGCCGGGTGGTCGGCGTGATTCCCAAGACCCTGGTCGACCGGGAACTCGCCAATCCGCTGTGCGATGAGCTGCACATCGTCGACACCATGCACGAGCGCAAGGCCATGATGGGCGAACGGGCCGATGCGTTCATCGCGCTTCCGGGCGGCATCGGCACCTTCGAGGAATTGTTCGAGATCTGGACCTGGCGCCAGCTCGGCTATCACGACAAGCCGATCGGCATCCTGAACGTGGCCGGCTACTACGACGCATTGCTCCAGTTTCTCGCCCACAGCGTGCGCGAGGGTTTCATGGGCGAATGGCAGATGACCCTGGTGCGCACGAGCAACGATGCGCCGACGCTGCTCGAAATGCTGCTGGATGAGGCTCGGCATCATCCGCGCGGCGACAAACTGGCCGATGTGCTCTGAGAACCTGCGAACAGCTCAAACTGCTGCTTCGTCTTCCTCGCCGGTACGGATGCGAACCACGCGTTCCACATTGGTGACGAAGATCTTGCCGTCGCCGATCTTGCCGGTGCGCGCCGCGCTCACGATGGCGTCGACGCAACGCTCGACATCGGCTTCGTTGACGACCACTTCCACCTTCATCTTGGGCAGGAAGTCGACAACGTACTCCGCGCCGCGGTAGAGCTCGGTGTGGCCCTTCTGCCGGCCGAAACCCTTGACCTCGGTGACGGTGAGCCCGGTGACGCCAACCTCGGCCATGGCCTCGCGCACGTCGTCGAGCTTGAACGGTTTGACGATTGCGGTGATTTGCTTCATACGGTCTTTCTTCCGGCGGTTTCGTTGAACTTGCTGGTGATAGGGTAGCGCCAATCCTTGCCAAAGCTGCGATGGCTCACCCGTATGCCCACGGGCGCCTGGCGCCTTTTGTATTCGTTGAGCCTGATCAATCGCGCGACCCGCTCGACCACGGCCCGGTCGTAGCCCGCGGCGATGATTTCGTCGATGCCCTCGTCGTCTTGCATGTAGCGTGCCAGGATGCCGTCGAGGATGTCGTACGGTGGCAAGCTGTCCTGGTCGGTCTGGTCGGGCCGCAGTTCGGCGCTCGGCGCACGCGTGATGATGCGCTCGGGAATGGGCGTTGCTCCGGTGCCGTAGGGATCGTGCGCGTTGCGCCACCGTGCAAGGTCGAACACCGTGGTCTTCAGCAGATCCTTGATGACGGCAAAGCCGCCCGCCATGTCGCCGTAGAGCGTGCAGTAGCCGGTCGCCATCTCGCTCTTGTTGCCGGTGGTCAGCACCAGCGCGCCGAACTTGTTGGACAAGGCCATGAGCAAGGTGCCGCGGATGCGCGCCTGGAGATTTTCTTCGGTGGCGTCTTCGGCAAGTCCGCGGAACTCGTCGGCGAGCGCGCTGCGGAACGACTCGAAAGTCGCCGCAATGGATATTTCGTCGTAGCGCACGCCCAGCCGCTCGGCCATGGCGCGCGCATCGATCCAGCTGATGTCGGCCGTGTAGGGCGAAGGCATCATGACCGCGCGGACCTTGTCCTTGCCCAGCGCATCGACCGCGATGGCGAGCACCAGCGCCGAGTCGATGCCGCCGGAAAGACCAAGGATGACGCCGGGAAAACCGTTCTTGCCGATGTAGTCGCGCACGCCCAGAACCAGCGCATCCCAGAGTTGTGCCTGGGGTTCCCGCGGTGCGGCGAGCCCGTGGCCGTCTTTCATCACGCCGACGCGGCCGCCGGTGCGTTCGAGTTGCACGAAGACCAACTGCTCCTTGAAGCTCTCGGCCTGCAGTGCCAGCGTTCCGCCCGCATCCAGGGCGAACGACGCGCCATCGAACACCACCTCGTCCTGGCCACCCACCAGGTGGGCGTAGAGCAGCGGCAGGCCCACTGCGCCGGCGCGGTCCGCCATGCGGGCGATTCGCTCGCCCTCTTTGCCGACGTGGAACGGAGAGGCATTGATCACGGCCAGCACCTCCGCACCGGCCTCCTTGGCAAGCTGCGCCGGCGCGGTGAACCAGGCGTCTTCGCAGATCAGCAGGCCGACCTTGACGCCGCCGGCCTCGAACACGCACGTCGCCTGGCCCGGCGTGAAGTAGCGGTGTTCGTCGAAGACCTGGTAGTTGGGCAGTTCGCGTTTGGCGTAGGTGGCGGCGAGGCGCCCCTCGCAAAGCACGCTGGCCGCGTTGTGGCGCAGCTGCACCGCGACCGAACGGCTGCGCAAGCTTCCCCCGGTGGGATGCCCGACCACCACCGCCATGCCGGCCAGCCCGGCAAGCTCGCGGGCCACCATCTGGACGGCCTCGTCGCAGGCCGCCACGAAAGCAGGGCGCAGGAACAGATCCTCTGCCGCATAGCCACAGATCGAAAGCTCGGGCGTTAGCAGCAGCCGCGCGCCCTGCTCGTACGCCGTGCGAGCTGCGCCGATGATCATTTGCGCGTTGCCGGCGAGGTCGCCCACCACGAAATTGAGTTGCGCGATGGCGAGTTTGAGCGTCATACAGAGTCGGAAAAAGGGTGAAACGATTATGTCATCCGACCTCGCGAGCCACGGCTTGCAAGGCGCGTGGCACGTCCAGGCGCAGGGACTGCTACTCTCACCGGCGATGCGTTCAGGTTCTTCCGCCGGCTTCTTCGGCACTCTCGTTCCATGGCTCCAGGGCCAGGCCTATCCGCTGCTGGTTTTCACCACGCTGATCTGGGGAGCCAATGCGGTGGCGGCCCGGCTCGCCGTGGGCGAGGTGTCGCCGATGATGCTGACCTTCTCGCGCTGGATCGTCTGCTGCATCGCCCTGGGGCTGACCTCGCATCGGCAGATTGCGGCGCACTGGCGCAGCCTGCTGCCGGCATGGCGTTCGATTGCGCTCATGGGCACGCTCGGGTTCACCGGCTTCAACGCGTTGTTCTACGCCGCAGCCCACCACACGACGGCAATCAACATCGCAATCATCCAGGGCACCATCCCCGTGCTCGTGCTGGTCGGCAGCCTGTTCTTCTTTCGTACGCGCATCACATGGCTGCAGCTCGTCGGCGTGGTGGTCACCGTGGCTGGAATCGGGGTCGTGGCCTCGCAGGGACGACCGGCCTTGCTCTTCAACCTTGCCTTCAACATCGGCGACGTCTGGATGATCGTCGCGTGCCTGCTGTATGCGGGCTACGCACTCGGGCTGCGCCGGCGTCCGGACGTTCCGGCCATCGTCTTCTTTGCCGCCACTGCCGCTGTGGCCTGCATCGTCTCGCTCCCGCTGCTCGCGGCCGAAGTGGCGATGGGCGACTTCTTCATGCCTACGGCCGAGGGCATCGCATTGATACTCTTTGTCGGGCTCCTGCCCTCCTTCATTTCGCAGATCACCTTCATCCATGCGGTCGGACTGATCGGCCCGGCGCGGGCAGGCGTTTTTCTGAACCTGGTTCCGATCTTCGGCCCCTTGCTGGCGGTCATGGTGCTGGGCGAACCGCTTTCGGCTTACCACGCGGTCGCGCTGGCATTGGTGCTGGGCGGTATCTACATTGCGGAGACTTTCGGTGCCCGCAAGCGTTGACGAGACTCCCTTGAACGAACCCGTCATCCGCATTCACGACGCCGTGTCCGAGATCGACGTCGCCGCCTGGGACGGTTTGCTGGCCCGTCAGGCTGCGCCGACGCCCTTTCTGCGCCACGCGTACCTCGACGCCCTTCAGCAGAGCGGCAGTGCCTCGCCGGCGAGCGGGTGGACGGCGCGCTTCGTCACGCTCTGGCGCGGCCGGCAACTCGCTGCGGCCTGCCCGCTCTATTTCAAGGACCATTCTTACGGCGAATACGTGTTCGACTGGGCGTGGGCCAACGCCTACGAGCAGCACGGGCTTACCTACTACCCCAAGGCGGTCGTGGCCGTGCCCTTCACGCCGGTGCCCGGCTCGCGTCTGCTGGCGCGCGATGCCGAAAGCCGCGCACTGCTGGTGCGGGCATTAGTTGCATGGTGCAAGGAAAAAAAACTTTCGTCGCTGCACCTGCTCTTCGGTGCAGACGAAGACATCGCCGCCTGCGCCGACGCCGGCCTCATGCTGCGCCACACGGTCCAGTTTCATTGGAAGAATGTGGCTCCCACGCTCACCTTGGGGCGGCCCGGCGGCGAAACCCTCTGGAGCGACTTCGAAGCCTTCCTCGCCGGCCTCTCGCACGACAAGCGCAAGAAGATCCGGCAGGAACGCCGCAAGGTGCGCGACGCGGGCGTGAGCTTTCGGTGGTCCCGCGGCGCCGACATTGGCCGGGAGGACTGGGATTTTTTCTACCGCTGCTACGCCCGCACCTACCGCGAGCATGGCAATCCGCCTTACCTGAGCCGCGACTTCTTCCAGCGCATGGCAGCGACTCTCCCAGAGGCATGGCTGCTGTTCGTCGCCGAACGCGAGGGCAAGCCGATCGCGGTCAGCCTGATCGCGCTATCGAGCGACGGCACGGTTGCCTACGGCCGCTACTGGGGCGCCCTGGAGCGGGTGGATTGCCTGCACTTCGACGCCTGCTACTACCAACCGCTCGCGTGGTGCATCGAACACGGCGTGCAGCGCTTCGAAGGCGGCGCGCAAGGCGAGCACAAGATGGCTCGCGCCCTGATGCCGGTGAAGACCACCAGTGCCCACTGGCTTGCGCATCCCGCCTTTGCCGACGCGGTCGAACGCTTTCTCGAACGCGAAGGCGAAGGCATCGAGAACTACATCGATCACCTGGGCGAGCGCACGCCGTTCCGCCAGCGCAGCTGAAGGCGAGCCCAGGCTACTCTTTGTAGTTGGCGATGCCGTCCATGATTTCCTTCCTCGCGGCATCGATGCCTTCCCAGCCCAGCACCTTGACCCACTTGCCCTCCTCCAGGTCCTTGTAGTGCTCGAAGAAATGGGTGATGGCCTTCAGGCGCATGGGGTTCACATCCTCCACCCGCTTCCAGTGGCTGTAGATCGGCAGCACTTTGTCGGTGGGCACGGCGAGCACCTTGCCGTCTACGCCTGCTTCGTCCTCCATCATCAGGATGCCGATAGGCCGGCAGGGCACCACCACGCCAGGAACCAGCGCCCAGGGCGTGATCACCAGCACGTCGACTGGATCGCCATCGCCCGACAGCGTCTGCGGCACATAGCCGTAGTTGGTGGGGTAGTGCATTGCGGTCGTCATGAAACGGTCGACGAAGATCGCACCCGATTCCTTGTCGACCTCGTACTTGATCGGATCGGCGTTCATCGGGATCTCGATGATCACGTTGAAAGCTTCAGGTGCGTCTTTGCCAGGGGAGACTTTGCCGAGGGACATGATCTGTTGTGTTCGAGTAGTTGAAGTTGGACGCGGGATGCGGACAAACCCGAAGTTTACTTTCGACGTCACGGCGCAGTCGCACGAAAGCCTTCTTTTGCCTGTAAATTGGCCGCGTTGGCCAATCGGCCCCACCGTTCGGACGGCAGGGCTTCGAGGAAGCAACGCGGCGGAAGCACTGACCCGTACGCGTTGCGCGCAGGGTGCGTACTTTCGTCTCCAAGATTCACAACGAACGAATGGAGAAGCAACGGCATGATTGGCAACACCCCCCTCATCCTCGCCATCGTCTGCGGCCTCGTGGCCGTCGGCTACGGCTTCTGGGCGCGCAGCTGGATTCTTTCCAGAGACCCTGGCAACGCGCGCATGCAGGAGATCGCCGCCGCGATCCAGACCGGCGCAGCCGCCTACCTCGCCAAGCAATATCGCACCATAGCGATCGTCGGCCTGGTGCTGGCGATCCTGATCGGCATCTTTCTCGACGTGACCACCGCCGTCGGCTTCGTGATCGGCGCGGTGCTCTCGGGCGCTTGCGGCTTTATCGGCATGAACGTCTCAGTGCGCGCCAACGTGCGCACCGCGCAGGCGGCGACGCAAGGCATCGGCCCGGCGCTGGATGTCGCGTTCCGCGGCGGCGCCATCACCGGCATGCTGGTGGTCGGGCTGGGCCTCCTGGGCGTCACCGTCTTCTACTGGTTCCTGGTGGGCAACGGCAAACTGACGCCGGACCGGAACCTCGCCACGCTACTCAACCCGCTGATCGGCTTCGCCTTCGGCTCGTCGCTGATCTCGATCTTCGCCCGGCTCGGCGGTGGCATCTTCACCAAGGGCGCCGACGTCGGCGCAGACCTGGTCGGCAAAGTCGAAGCCGGCATTCCCGAGGACGACCCTCGCAACCCCGCAGTGATCGCCGACAACGTGGGCGACAACGTGGGCGACTGCGCCGGCATGGCGGCCGACCTGTTCGAGACCTACGCGGTGACGCTGATCGCAACCATGGTGCTGGGCGCGCTGATGGTGGCCGCAGCGCCGGTGAATGCGGTGCTGTATCCGCTGGCGCTCGGCGCCGTGTCGATCATCGCGTCGATCATCGGGTGCTTCTTCGTGAAGGCATCGCCAGGCATGGTCAACGTGATGCCGGCGCTCTACAAGGGGCTCGCAGTGGCGGGCATCCTGTCGCTTGTCGCCTTCTGGTTCGTGACGCAGTGGATGATCCCGGACAACGCGATCGCCGCTTCGGGCAGCCAGCTCAGGCTGTTCGGTGCCTGCTTCGTCGGCCTGGCGCTGACCGCCGCGCTGGTGTGGATCACAGAGTTCTATACCGGCACCCAGTACTCGCCGGTGCGGCACATCGCGCAAGCCTCGACCACCGGCCACGGCACCAACATCATCGCGGGCCTTGGCGTCTCGATGCGTTCCACCGCATGGCCGGTACTTTGCGTGTGCATTGCGATCATGGCTTCCTATTGGATGGCGGGCCTCTACGGCATCGCAGTGGCCGCCACCGCAATGCTGAGCATGGCGGGCATCGTGGTTGCGCTCGACGCTTACGGTCCGATCACCGACAACGCGGGCGGCATTGCGGAAATGTCGGAAATGCCGGCCAGCGTGCGCGCCGTGACCGATCCGCTGGACGCCGTGGGCAACACCACCAAGGCCGTCACCAAGGGCTATGCCATCGGCTCGGCCGGGCTGGCCGCGCTGGTGCTGTTCGCCGACTACACCCACAAGCTCGAAAGCTACGGGATGGCCATCAGCTTCAACCTGAGCGACCCGATGGTGATCGTCGGGTTGTTCATCGGCGGCCTGATCCCCTACCTGTTCGGCGCGATGGCAATGGAAGCGGTCGGCCGCGCGGCCGGTTCGGTGGTCGAGGAAGTGCGCAGGCAATTCCGCGAGATCCCCGGCATCATGGAAGGCACCGCCAAGCCCGAGTACGGCCGTGCAGTGAGCATGCTGACCGGTGCCGCGATCAAGGAAATGATGATCCCGAGCCTGCTGCCGGTGGTGGTGCCGATCCTGGTCGGCCTGCTGCTGGGGCCGAAGGCGCTGGGCGGCCTGCTGATGGGGACCATCGTCACGGGCTTGTTCGTCGCCATCTCGATGTGCACCGGCGGCGGTGCGTGGGACAACGCCAAGAAGTACATCGAGGACGGCCACCACGGCGGCAAGGGCTCCGAAGCGCACAAGGCCGCGGTAACCGGCGACACCGTCGGCGACCCCTACAAGGACACGGCGGGCCCGGCAGTGAACCCGCTGATCAAGATCATCAACATCGTCGCCCTGCTGATCGTGCCACTGGTGGTCAAGTTCCACGGCGGCGACATGCCGGCACCCGCGCCGGCCATGGTCTCGCCGCCTGCAGCCACGGTACCGGCCGCGAAATAGTCATGCCATGGGCCGCGACCAGCTCGTGGCCCATGGACGCGCGGTCGAGCCGCAGCGGCACCGGGCTCAGTTCAGAGCGACCGTGTGTGGGTGCGCGGGCAGCGCGCCCTGTGCGGTGCGCAGGGGCACGCCCTGGAGCGTGTCGAAGTCGGAAGGCGCGTCGGGAACACGCATCTCCTCCAGTTCGTGCAGCGATTGCACCCAGCGGCCGGCGGACGAGTCGGCGGGCTCGTCGTTGGTGAAGATGCCGTCGCGGATATAGAAGGTTTCGCCTGCGGGACGCTCGACGTGCAGTTCGATCAGGCGGGCGATCGGAAAGGTATAGGTCACGAGCTTTTCCTTGCTCTTGCGGTCCTTCCCACCGCAGTTGAAGAACCCCTCGGCCGCGATCACGATGCAGGAGCCCTCGACCTCGCTGTCGACGTCGCCGCCGCATCGCCATATGGCGGTGGGCAGACGCACACGCACCTTGTCGATCACAAGATCACGCTGCTTGTTCAGGTTGTTGAGTGGAGGTACGAGCGAGCGCAATTGGCGCAGCCGCTCGGCAAAGTTGTCGTCCATGCTGAACTCGACGTGGTGCGTGGCGCCGGCCGAGCGCTTGACCACCTGCATGATGACGTGACGGGCAGGCCTGCTCATTGGGTCCATCCTTCTTGCGCGCGAAGAGCGCGTTGTGATTCAGGGAAGCCAATAGTTTTAAGCTGAATCATTACTCGACCGTTAATTAGAACTTTAGTATTGACGAACATCAATTCCGTCAATTGTTTCTAACTGTAGATCGATTTCGGCTACTTTGGTAGCCGCTTTGCAAGCGCAATTCAACCGAATCGGCCAAGTCGCAGCAATGTCACGAAGCTTCAGGATTCCGTGAGCTCGTCGAGTGCCTTGCACGACGGGGCGCAGACCGTCTGCGACTTGCCGAGCAACTGCCGGGTTCGCATCTGCGAGCGGACCCGGTGCTTGCCGCACATGAAGCAGGACATCGTTGCGCCGCTGAACGACGCGGACGCGCGAAACGGCGAGCCCGGCGCCTTGGCCTTGTAGCGCAGGCCATCCGCCACCACGGCGGTCTTGACTTCAGTCTTGGCCATTGGCGGTGTCCGGCATGGGGCGGCGCATGACGCGCCCTATCGCGTCCTTGGCGGCGAGTTCCGCAGCAAGAGAGGCGTCCAGCCCGGAGCGGCACAGGCCCGCGTGCTGGTAATTGAGGTTTTCGTACAGTTCGGCGGCAGCCGGATACGCGTCCAGCAGTCGAGCCAGCGGCACACCGGGCTCGATGTCGCGGAATTCATCGACCAGGTGCATCACGACCGAGCGGTACTGCTCCGGAGCCACAGGCGCGGCACTGTGCTCGAGCCGCTCCAGCAGCCGGGCCAGCACGTGGGTGACGGCCAGGTCGGACTTGGGCTTCGGGGACTTGGTAGCGTTCATAGCTTTCATCTGGGGCACGACCCCGTAAAAACAAGTGCGGATCGGCCTCGGCCGTCACCCGAGGCTACAACAGCATTTCCGGCACGATCGGGGCGATGAGCCCGTTGTAGAACCGCTGCAGAAACGTCGCTTCCGGTTCCGAGGTGAGGACGACCTCCTTTTCGCCGTCGCTGGTAAGCCATTCCACCGCTCCGCCATTCTTGGCCAGTCGCAGCCGATACGAATTCTGCAGCTTGCTGATGTTGATCACGCGCAGCATCTCACGCGCCAGTTGCGGGCTGTCGACCACCAGACCCATTTCGGTGTTCTGGCTCGCGGAACGCGGGTCCAGGTTCATGGAGCCGATCAGGACGCGGGTCCGGTCGATGGCCGCGGTCTTGGCATGCAGGCGGCCGAGCGAGGTGCCGAAAGAACCAAATCGCTTGCTGGCGGTGGTGCGCTCGGGACTCAGCTCGTACAGGTCGGCGCCGGATTCCAGCAGCCGTTTGCGATAGCGGACATAGCCGGTATGGACCAGCGGCTCGTCGTTCGCCGCCAGCGAATTGGTCAGCAGAATGAGCTTGACCTTCCGCTTGGCCAGGTCGTCGAAGGCGGCCATGCCCGCTTCGCCTGGCACCAGGTAGGGTGAGGTCATCTGCACCTCGGTCTTGGCTTCGAGCAGGAAGCTCCAGACTCGCATCGTGACGCTGGTGGCAATGGCTTCCTCGGCCGTCATGGTGGTGGGTTTTGTGGGCGGGTCCGCAACGGCGCCAGCCACGCCCCACAGGAGGCCCATTCGGCCCTGGTCAAGCTCTTCGGCGATGGGGCCGTAGCCAAGAATGTCGCTCGGCGGCAGCACGATCTTGGGGGCCGGCGCCGCCATGCCCACCGCGGCGTCGAACTGCTCGGCACCCGGTGTCCGGCCGCCCTCGCCTTTCACGATGTCTTCGATCGGCCAGACCTGCTCGCTGTTCCAGTAGGTGTCGAAGATCGTTTCGAGCCGCGGCACCACCTTGCCCACCACCACCGCGTCCATGTCGATGAAGTTCTGCGCTTCGTTGAGCACGAAGTACTCGTCGGCAATGTTGCGTCCGCCCACCACGGCCATGACGCCGTCGGCGATGAACAGCTTGTTGTGCATGCGGTGGTTGAGCCGGTAGATCTCGTGCGGCGACGCAAGAAAGCGCGAAAAGAAGCCGTCGCGGCCGCAGCAGAACGGGTTGAACAAGCGCACATCCACATTGGGCGTCTGCGACAGCGCGAGCAACAGGTTCTGGCTCTTGGCCGTGTACAGATCGTCCACCAGCAGCCGCACCTTGACCCCGCGCGCCGCCGCTTCGCGCAGCGTGCGCATCAGCAACCGGCCGGTCACGTCATTCTCGAGCTGGTAGTACTGAACCACCAGCGACTTCTCGGCCCGCTCGGCCAGCTGGATGCGCGCGTCCAGCGAATAGACGCCGAGCGGCATCAACCGAAAGCCCGAATGCTCGCCCGGCGGCGTGGACGCGGCGACGATCTTCGCCAGCCGGGTCGACGCATCCGGCACGGCCGAATGCACTGCCGGCCGCTCGCGCGCCGGCGGCAGCGAGCCGCAGGCGACCAGCCCGGCCGCCAGCGCGCACAGCAGCGCGATGCGCATCAGGTGATGCAGTGCTTTCATGATTTCCCCTTGACCTGTTGGATGTACGGTTGCGGGGCCATGCCGGTTTCAATCCGCCACGCGAGGCGCCCCGCCCTAGAATTCGTGATGTCCCCACCCGGAGTTACATCATGATCCGCCTGATTCTCGCGCGTGCCGCAGCGCTGGCGATGGCCGCGACGCTGCTTTCGCCGGCTTACGCAGCATTGGACATCGGCGACCCGGTGCCGAAGTTCACCGCGAATGCGGCCCTCGGCGGCAAGACTTTCCGCTATTCGCTCGCCGACGCATTGGCCAAGGGACCGGTCGTGCTGTATTTCTTTCCCGCCGCCGATTCCGCGGACTGCTCGATCGAAGCGCATGCGTTCGCCGAAGCCATCGACCAGTTCACCGCACTCGGCGCCACGGTGATCGGGGTCTCTGCGGACGACATCGACACGCTGTCCAAGTTCTCCGTCAAGGCATGCCAGAGCCGCTTTCCGGTGGCGTCAGACCAATCCAAGACCGTGATCGAAGGTTTCGACGCGCTGATGCAGACCCGACCCGATTTCGCCAATCGTCTCTCCTACGTGATTGCGCCCAACGGCACCGTCGCGTATTACTACCAGAACCTGAACCCCGACAAACATGTGCAGCGCATGCTCGACGCGGTGAAGGCACTGCCCAAAGCCACGGCCAGCCGCTGACCATGCAACTGAACTTCATCGGCAACGAACACGTTGCGTCCTCGTCCGGTCTCACGCTGCCGGTGATCGATCCCTCGGACGGCCAGGCCTTCGACGGGTTGCAACGCAGCAACGCAGACGACATCGATGCCGCAGTCCGGGCAGCGCGCAGCTGCTTCGAAACCACCTGGCACAAGGTCAGCGCCGCCGACCGTGGCCGCCTCCTGCACAAGCTGTCCCAGAAAATCGCCGAGCACGCCGACGAACTCGCCCTCCTCGAGCAGCG